>CALCTH010000636.1 GCA_937893795.1 uncultured Myxococcales bacterium
GCTCGGCGGCGCGGTCGCGGCGGTGCTGGGGGCCGCCGCGCTCCTCGCGCTCCCGGCGCGCCTCGGCGCCGTGGGCTGGCCCTTCGAGCAGTGGCTCTTCAGCGTCCCCTCCCTCGTGCTCGGCTTCGCGCTCGGCCGCCGGCTCGCTCACGCCCCGGACCTGAAGACGCTCCGGCGTCACCTGCTGCTGACCTTCGCGTTCTTCGTGGTCGGCGCGCTGGCGCTACGGCTCCTCGTCGCCGAGACCAGCATCTACGGGTTCCGCATCGCCGGGGGCTTCGGCCTGCTGGTGCTCGCCGCCTGCCTCCCGAACGTCCCCGACCGGCTCACGCGCCGAATGACCCCGCTCATGCTGGGCGTCTACGTCCTCCACCCCGTCGTCTACCTCTGGCTCGTCTCGCCGCTGCTCTCCTTCGTGGCCCTGGGCGACGTGAACGTGCTGCGCGTCGGCGTGACCTTCGCGCTCACCCTCGTTCTCGTCGCGGCGCTTCGGCGGACCCGGCTCCGGGCCGTGCTGTGAGTGCCGCCGCGCGCGTCCACTCCGCCGCCGCGCAGCCGCGCTGAGACCCGCGCATGCGCGAAATGCGATCGTCCTCGCCGTCCGCTCATCCTCCGCGCACTTCCGCCGCGAAGCGCACTAGGGTCCGCCCCATGGACGCCGCCTCCGCCCACGATGCCTTCCGCGCGCGGCGCTACTTCGGCTCCCTCGACGGCGTGCGCGCCCTGAGCATCGTCGCCGTCATCTGGCACCACAGCGACATCCCCTTCGCCGACGCCCACCCAGCCTGGCGACGCGGCTTCTTGGGCGTCGACATGTTCTTCGTCTTGAGCGGCTTCCTCATCGTGACGCTCCTGCTGCGGGAGCGCGGCCGAAGCGGGACCATTTCCATGCGCGGCTTCTACCTCCGCCGCGCCCTCCGCATCTTCCCGCTCTACTACGCGCTGCTGGGGCTCCTGAGCCTCGTGGCCCTGGCGCGACCGGGCTCCGGCCTCGCGGAGGTGTGGTGGGACGAGCTGCCCATCCTCGCGTTCTATCTGGCGAACTGGCTGCCCATCACGACCTTCATGGACATCGCCTGGTCGCTCTCCGCGGAGGAGCAGTTCTACCTGCTCTGGCCGCCCCTCGAGCGCTATGCCTCCCGCTTCGCGCTGCCGGTCCTGGGGGTGGCGCTCGTCCTCAGCGAGCTCGTTCAGCTCGGCGTCATCGATGGGTTCCTCCTCGCCGCCTTCGGGTGGGACGCCGATACCCCGGAGATGCTCCGGGGTCCGACCTTCGCGCCGATCCTCCTGGGCGTGCTCCTGGCCCACGGGCTTCATCGTCCGGCGGGCTTCCGCCGCCTCTTCGCGCTCACGGGCTGGCGCGGTGCGCCGCTCCTCTTTGCCTTCGGCATCGGGCTTCTGATCGTGCTGGCACCGCCGGACCTGCGCGGCTGGCCCCGGCCGACGCTGCACCTGCTGATGACCGCCTTCCTCGCCTCGCTGGTGGTGCGCGAGGACCACGCGCTCGCGCGCCCCCTCTGCATCGCGCCGGTCCGGCGTATCGGCGTCGTCAGCTACGGCATGTACCTGCTCCACGTCCTCGCCGTGGACGTCGCGCGCCGCGTCCTCGGCCGGGTGGAGACCCCGGTGCCCCTGGACCACTTCCTTCTTTCCCTGGCCCTCACCTGGGGCATCGCCGAGGTCAGCTTCCGCTACTTCGAGCGTCGCTTCCTTCGCCTGAAGGACCGGCTCTCGGGCCGTAGCTTGGCGGAGGCGGCACCAGGTTCAGCGTGAGCGCGAGGTGGCCGGGACGCGTCCAGGCCACGCGCGCGGCTTCGGCGCGCGGCGCCATGCGCCCGAGCAGCTCGAGCTCCACGGGCGTGAAGAAGCGCCGGTAGCTCACGACCCCGTCATGAACGAAGTCCATGCTCCGAAAGAGCGCGAGCCCAGCCAGCGTCATGGCTCCCGCGCTCAGCGCGCTCCGGTAGCCGTCCAGCACGACGACGGCACGCCGCGCCGCCCGCGCCGCCTCCTCGACCATCAAGGTCACCTGGCCCGTCTGCAGCCGATGGAGCGTCCGTGCCGTCGTCACCACGTCGAAGCGCGACGCCGCGTCGCGCAGGTCGAGCGGGTCGAGACGCTCGAAGCGTAGAGGAAGCCCCGCGGCGTCGGCGAGCTCCCGCCCCGTGGCCAGCGCCCGGGGGTCCGCGTCGCTACAGACCACGTCGAGGCCGAGACCGAGCTCCCGGGAGTGCCGGGCCAGCGCGCGGGAAAAGGCGCCGTTCCCGCCCGCCAGCTCCAGCACCGAGGCGTCGCGTCGCAGGTGCGGGGCGAGGAGCGCGAGATAGGCCTGGTGCGTCCCCGCGATATCGTGAAAGCGGTCGAGGCGCGCGCCGAGCCGGGCACGGCGCACGGGCGCAACCTCCGGGTCGCTCAACCGGTCGCTCCGCCGCGTCCGCCACTGGGCGTCGATGCGCGCCAGGAGCGCATGACGCGCGCCCGCCGTCGCGAGCAGCGCGACGCGCAGGTCCTCGAGCGCGTGCGTGGCCAGCTGGGCGAGGCGCTGACGTGCCTCGGCGTCACCGGCCTCAACGCCCTCCGCCAGCCGGAGCGCGAGGGGCCGGAGCCGCGCGAGGACCTCGTCCGCGATGGTCTGCCGGGCGGGCTCCAGGACGTGCCCAAAGGGCGGGCGGACGCTCCGGCGCGCCAGCGCGCGCGTGAGATGCCGGAGCGGCGCCGGGATGCTGTCCACGAGCGGAGCCTAGACGGGTCGTCCCTCAGCGCTGGCGCTGCTTGCGCTCACGCTCGACCTGCTCCTTGTACTCGACGCTGTAGCGAGTCCAAGGGCGCAGCTCGAGGCGGCGCGTGGCGATGGGCTCACCGGTGCCCTCGCACACGCCGTACTCACCGTCGCGCATCTTCTCGAGCGCGTTCGTGATCTCGCCGAGGAGCTTCCGCTCCTTGTCGGCGAAGCGCATCAGGTAGGCCTGCTCCGTGTGGCGCTGCGCCACGTCCATCTCGTCGCTGAGCGGGTCGACGTTCGAGATGGCGTCGTTGAGGTGCTCGCCGAGCCCCTTGAGCACGCTGGTGCGCTTCTCCAGGAGGGCCTCGTAGAGCCCCGTCAGGTCCTTCTTGGAGAGCTCGGCGTCCTCGTGCGCGCGCGGCACGAAGGTGAACTCACCGGTCGGGCCCTGGGTCCTCGGAGCGGTCTTCTTCGCCGGCGCCTTCTTCGTCGAGGCTTTCTTGGCGGGGGCCTTCTTCGCGGCCTTCTTGGCCGGGGCCTTCTTCGTGGCGCTCTTCTTGGCCGGGGCCTTCTTCGTCGCCTTCTTGGCCGGCGCCCGCTTCTTGGTCGTCTTTTTGGTCGCCATGATGGTGCTCGTGCCCCCGCGGAGGCTGGCCGAAATTGCGGCGGCACTGGATGCCATAGAGCCCTAGGAAACGCAACGCTGCTCCGCGCTTGCCCCGGATCTGCGACCCCTCCCCAGCTGGGGAGTCCCGCTCCCTGCGCGGCCTTCGCGAGGGGCCCATGCGAAGGAGGCGGCACCGCCGATCGGGCGCTCGCATCGAGGCGCAGGCGTGCGAACCTCGCGCTGCCGCACCCGCTTGGAGGTCCGATGCCCATCGACGAGACCCTGCCCTTCACACCCCTGCGCATCGCGCTGCTCACCGTGAGCGACACTCGGACGCTGGAGACCGACGAGAGCGGGGCGATCCTCGAGGCCCGGGTGCGGGACGCAGGCCACCTCGTCGCGGCCCGCGAGCTGGTGACCGACGATGCCGACGTGATCGCCACACGCCTCGATGCCTGGTGCGACGACCAGGCCGTGGACGTGGTCGTCACGACGGGCGGCACGGGGCTGACGGGACGGGACGTCACGCCGGAGGCCTTCGCGCGCGTCTGCGAGAAGGAGATCCCGGGCTTCGGGGAGCTCTTTCGCTGGCTCAGCTTCCAGAAGATCGGCACCTCTACGGTGCAGAGCCGGGCCACCGCCGGCGTGGCTCGGGGCACCTATCTCTTCGCGCTCCCCGGGTCGAAGGGCGCCGTGAAGGACGGCTGGGACGGCATCCTCCGCGACCAGCTCGACAGTCGGCACCGGCCCTGCAACTTCGCTGAGCTGGTCCCCCGGCTCCGCGAGCGCTGAGCGCGCTAGAACTTGCCGGCGTTCACGATCTCCTCCGGCGCGGGCACGGGCTCGGCGGCATCCCAGTGCTCCACGATCTTCCCCTGCTCCAGGCGGAAGAGGTCCATCTGCGCGTAGGGCCGACCGTCCCACCGTGCCTTGCAGAAGGTCGCGACGAAGTTCCCCTTCGCGATGCAGAGCACGATCTCGTCGTAGAAGAGCTTCCGCTCCGGCGCCGCGAGGAGCGCCTGAAAGGGTTCGAGCCCGTCGGGGACGCCGGGACTGTGCTGAAGGTAGGGCTCGGCGACGTAGTCGGAGGCCTTGGTCGGGTCGCCGCCCTTCATCAGCAGGTCCCGGACCATGGCGCGCACCGTCGCCTCGTTGGCCTCGGTCTGGTCGAGGTCCGTGATCAGCGTCGCGCCGTCGACCTGGGTGCGGCCGGAGGGGTTCGGGCCCTGGAAGGGCACGATGCAGTCCCAATGCTCGATGGCGCGGCCCTCCGCGTCCGTATCGAACATGTCCATGGTGACCCACTCGGCGGCGCCCTCGTTCAGGCGTTGGTAGGCGTGGACGAAGACATGGCGGCCGTCGTCGAAGGCTCGGACGAGCTCGATCTCGCGCGTCGGATTCCGCGCGACGAAGGCCTCGAAGAAGGCGACGAAGCCTTCCTTGCCGTTCTCGACCCCGGTGCTGTGCTGCACGTAGCGGTCGCCCACGTGCGCCGCGAGGGCGTCGTGGATGCGGCCGTCGCGGATGCCTTCCAGGTAGAGGGCTTTGCAATGGCGGAGGCGTTCGTTCGTCATCACCCACGAGGGTGCCCCACGCGCTGCCGGAGCCGCATGTCGCACTCGGCATGGGCCCATTCGCGAGGTGAATGCGGCGCGGTCGACGTGCGGCGCCGTCGACGTACGGCACCGTGCGAATGCGGCGCCGTGCGAATGCGGCCTAGAATCGGTCGGGACGGAGCACGCCCACGTCGCTCAAAAACGCCACGCCGGGGAGCTCGTCGAAGAGCACGTCGAGGTCCACCAGGAGCTCCTTCGCGAGCTCCTCGGAGACGACGGCCAGCACGACGACCCGGTCGCTGGCGTCCGTCAGCCGCGAGGGACGCCAGGTGCCGCGCGAGCCCTTGCCACCGAGGGCCGGGAGCACCGTGTAGCCGCGCACCCCGTGGGCCTCGAGCACGCGCAGGTAGCGTTCGAGGTGCGGCGCGTCGAGAACGAGCTCGAGGCGCTTTCGAGCGTGGAGCGTCAGCGTCATGGCAGCCTCAGGAGCCGAGCACCCGCGCCGCCGCCGCGGCGTAGAGCGGGATGCCCAGGGTCAGGTTGAAAGGAAAGGTGATGCCGAGCGAGAGCCCGAGCGAATACGCCGGGTTGGCCTTGGGTACGGCGATGCGCATGGCCGCGGGCACGGCGATGTAGGAGGCCGAGCCGCAGAGGGTCACGAAGAGCGCGCCGGTCGCCGCATCGAGGCCCGCCATCACGGCCAGCGCCAAGCCCAGCGCGGCGCTCACGAGCGGCATGAGCAGGCCGAAGGCGACGAGCCGGGTGCTCATGGCCGTGGCGTCCTGCAGGCGCCGCGCCGCCGTCACGCCCATGTCGAGGAGAAAGAGACATAGGACGCCCTTGAAGGGCGAAGCGATGAAGGGCGCGAGGCTCCGGTAGCCCTCGTCGCCGGTGATGGCCCCGATGAGCAGGCTGCCCAGCAGGAGAACCACGCTCCCGTTGAGGAACACCTCGCGCATGAGCGCGCCGCCGAAGCGCGCGCCCTTCCCACGCTCGGCCCGGCGCGCGAGCAGCAGGCCGGCGACGATGGCCGGGGTCTCCATGAGCGCCACGATGGCCACGATGAAGCCGGCGTAGCTTCCGAGCGTGCGCTCGACGTGCTCCGTGGCGGCGACGAAGGTCACGACGCTGATGGAGCCGTAGTGTGCGGCGACGCTCGCGGCGTCGAGGCCGCCGAGGGCCGTGGTCTTTCGGAGCGCGGCATAGGCCACGAGGGGGATCCCGAGGCCGGCGACCAGCCCCGCCACCACGGTCCGTAGCAGCGTCGGGTCGAGGCCGGCGTGGTTCATCTCCACGCCGCCTTTGAAGCCGATGGCGAGCATCAGATAGAGGGAGAGGCCCTTCGCCACGGCCTCGGGCACGGCGAGGCTCGAGCGCCCGAGCCCGGCCCCGAAGCCGAGCGCGAAGAAGAGCACCACCGGCGAGAGCAGCGTGGCGAGGGCGGCATCGACGTCCACGGCCTGCTGCCTGTGGCGGGAGTGAATCACCGACAAGATCGGTGATCGTGGGGTTCGACCTCGGAGATTTCGAAGCCACAAAGAGGCACGGCCGGCCGCCGGGGACGTACGCTCCGCCGGTGGATCGTCTCCGCTTCGCCCACCGTCGCCGCGCGCACCGTCCCTCGGAGCTCAGCTCGGCGCAGCGCGCCCAGGCCCGTGCAGCGGGCCGGACCTTCGACGGCGGGGCGCATCCCGTGGAGACGCGCTTCGGCGCGGGCCCGGGCTCCTTCCTGCCCGTGGAGCGCTGGGAGCTCGTCGACGAGGCCGGGCTCGCCGTCGCCGAGCTCTGGTGCGTGGGCAAGGGCCACACCTCCGTCGCCTTTCGGCCCGGCACGGCGGAGATCCTCGGCGCCACCGAGCGCGGGGTGTTCCGTACCCTCGACCGCGACTTCGCCCTCGCCATCGCCGACGCCTGGCGCGAGGTGGCCGACAGCCACCCCGAGGCGGACCTGAACGAGTGCGACCTGGAGGGCGAGATCGAGTAGTCAGGGCAGGGGCGTGAGCTCGACTTGGAGCTCCGTCACGCTTCCCTCGCGGAGCACGCGGACGGTCGCGGTGTCGCCGATCTGGCGCCGGTCGATGGCGCGGTAGAGATCGTTCGTCGAGTCGATGTCCTGACCGTCCACGGCGACGATGACGTCGCCCATCATCACGCGCCCGCTTCGCGCATCGCGCACCATGGGCCGGAGCCCGGCCCGCGCCGCGCCGCTTCCCGGCACGACGCCCAGCACCACGGCGCCGCGGACCCCCAGGCGCCGGGCGAGCTGCCCTTCGTCGATCTGGATGCCGAGCCCCGGTCGCTCCACCCGGCCGGTGGCGATGAGCTGCGGCACGACGCGCGCCACGGCGTCGACGGGTACGGCGAAGCCGACGCCGGCGCTCGCACCGGAGGGGCTGTAGATGGCGGTGTTGACGCCGATGAGGCGCCCCGCGCTGTCGAGGAGCGGCCCGCCGCTGTTGCCCGGATTGATGGCCGCGTCGGTTTGAATGACGCCCTGGATGGGGCGGCCGCTGATGGAGGTGATCTCCCGGCCGACGCCGCTGATGACCCCCGTCGAGAGCGTGTGGTCGAGGCCGAAGGGATTGCCGATGGCGAAGACGCTCTGCCCTACCTCCAGGTCCGCGCTCTCGCCGACGGGGAGCGCCTGCAGCGCGATGTCCTTCGCCGTGATCTTCAGCACGGCGACGTCCTTGTCGGGGAAGGCGCCGACGAGCTCCGCCGGCCAAACGCTCTGGTCGCTCAAGGTGACCCGGGCGCCGTCGGCTCCGGCGACGACGTGGAAGTTCGTCACGACGTGGCCTTCGGCGTCCCAGAGGAACCCCGAGCCCGTGCCCTCGGGTACGGTCAGCGCGTTCCGCCGGAGCGGATCGAAGCGGACGGCGAGCTTCGTGATGAAGACGACGCTCGGCGCCGCGTTCCGGAAGATCTCGACGGTGGTCTGCTCCGCCTCCGAGAGGTCGCCGCGCGGCGCGACGACGGCGGGCTCGAGGGGCCGCGAGGGTCGAGGCGCGTCGGGTCCACGCACGGGCTCCGCCGGGACGACGAGTGCGGCGTCGTCGGGCACGAGGCCGCGCTGGAGCGCCACGACCAGCAGCGCGCCCAGCGCCATGGAGAAGGGGACGAGGAGCAGGAAGAGGACGAGGACGGCCTTCGAGGTCCCGCGCATGGAGCCGGCATAGCACGCGCCGCGCACGGCGCGCGGGGCGTGTGAACTGCGCTATCTTCACGCCGTGAGTCACGAGCCGCGCTTGCCGAGGACCCTACTCGCCGGCGACGAGGCCAGCGCGACGGGCGTCCGCGAGAAGCCCCCGCCCCCGCCGGAGCCGCGGGCCGCGTCGGTGCGCATGCCGCCTCGCTACGAGGACCTCGGCCACCTGGCCGAGGGCGGGTCGGGCGAGGTGCGGCGCGTGCGCGACCTGCGGGTCGACCGGCCTCTCGTGATGAAGATCCTCGACGGGCGGCATCTCGACGCCGGGCAGAGCGCGCCGCGCCGACGCTTCGACAACGAGGCGCACGTCACCGCCTCCCTCGAGCACCCCGGCGTCGTCCCCGTCTACGACCGGGGCACGCTCCCCGACGGCCGCCCGTGGTTCACCATGAAGGAGGTCCGCGGCGAGACCTTCGCCACGGCGCTCCGGCAGCTCGAGGCGGAGCCCCCCGAGGCTCGGCGAGCGGAGCGTCGGCGCCTCGTCGAGGCGCTCCTTCGGGTCGCGGAGACCGTCGGCTATGCGCATAGCCGCGGTGTCGCCCACCGCGATCTCAAGCCCGCCAACCTGATGCGCGGCGCCTTCGGGCAGGTCTACGTGATGGACTGGGGCGTCGCGAAGACGGGCATCGACCCCGTCGCGGTCGCGGCGGCGCTCGAGGCGATGGAGGACGACGCCGGCCTGGAGCTCGAGCTCTCGAGCGAGCTCGACGAGCGCCTCGAGACCCGGGCCGGCGACGTGCTCGGGACCGTCCCCTATATGGCGCCCGAGCAGGCACGCGGGCACGCGGGCGCCGTCGGGCCCGCGAGCGACGTCTGGGCGCTCGGCCTCGTGCTCTACGAGATTCTGGCGGGCGAGCGCGCCTTCCCCGGGCCGGCCGCACGGGTCTGGGGCGCCATCGCCCGGGGCACCACGCCGGAGCTGCCCGCGCGGGTGACGTGCCCGAGGGAGCTTCGTGCGCTGGTCGTGGACGCGACCCGGAGCGACGCGCGCGCGCGCCTGCCGGACGCTTCGCACGTCGCAGAGCGGCTTCGGAGGTGGCTCGCAGGCGAGGCCCGCCGCGAGCAGGCCCGGGAGATGCTCGCCGCCGCCGATGGTCACGGCGAGCGCCTGCGTGCCCTTCGCTCCGAGGAGAACGAGAAGTGGGCCGAGGCTCGCCGCTTGCTCGGGCCGCTGCACGCGAACGACCCCGACGAAGCGCGCTGGCTCCTGGGCTGGCGCGCCGAGGACCGCGCTCTGGCAGCCCGCGACGCTGCGGAGGATGTGGAGGCCGAGGTGCTGCAGCTCCTTCGCGCGGCGCTCCAGCACGACCCCGAGAACGCCGAGGCCCACGGGCGCCTCGCGACCCTCGCGCGGCGGGAGGTCCTGGACGCCGAGGCCCGGGGGGAGCCGCGCGAGGTCAAGCGATGGATGCGCATGCTCGCGCAGCACGACGACGGGACGCACGCCCCGTTCCTCGCCGGCATGGGAGAGGTGGCGCTCACGTCGGAGCCGAGCGGCGCCGAGGTCGCGCTCCACCGCTTCGTCGAGGAAGACCGCTGCCTCGTCCCGCGCCCCCTCGAGGACGGCCTGGAGCGCACCCCCTTCCGGCGCACGCTCCCGGCGGGTAGCTACCTCGCCGTCTTGCGCGCGCCTGGCCGCACGACGGTCCGCTACCCCTTCACCGTGGAGCGAGCCGGCGTCTGGGACACGGTCCCGCCAGGTGAGGCCCTCCCGCGTCCCGTGCGCTTGCCGCCCGTCGAGGCCATCGGTCCCGAGGAGTGCTTCGTTCCGGCGGGGTGGACCGTCGTGGGTGAGCCGGAGGCCCGGGGCGAAGCCTACGCCCGCACGCGGGTCTGGGTGGAGGACCTCGTCGTCGCGCGGCACGTGGTGCGCCTTCGCGAGTACCTCGCGTACCTGCGCGCGCTGCAGGACACCGGCGATGACGATGCCCTGGAGGCGGCCATGCCTCGCCGGCCCACCGGAGAGTGGGCGGACGTGCGGCTCTCGGCGGAGGGCCGCGTCGAGGTCGATCCCGAGATGACGCTCAACCCCGTCGTGCTCGGCGAGACGCCGGTGCGGCAGGTGAGCTTCGGTCAGGTGGAGGCCTACGTGGCCTGGCGTGCGGCGAGAGACCGGACGCCCTGGCGCCTCCCGACCGACGTCGAGTGGGAAAAGAGCGCGCGGGGGGTCGATGGGCGCGCCTTCCCCTGGGGTCGCACCCTGGTGGGCCGCTGGGCGGTGACGGCGGACCACGACCCGCCCGGGCTCATGAGCGTGGATGCGGCGCCGCAGGACGAGAGCCCCTATGGCGTGCGGCACGTGGCGGGCAACGTGTACCAGCTGACCGCCACGGCCTGGCGGCTCCGCCCCACCCTCGATGCCTTCGGACGCGTCGTCCAGTGGGACTCGAGCGACGACCGAGAGCTCCGTTCGGCGCGCGGCTCCGGCTACTACGCGGACGCCACCGGCTATCCGCTCTCGCGTCGCTTCGCCGTGCCGCCCGAGGGACGCTACTGGAGCGTCGGCTTTCGGCTCGTCCGGGACCTCGGGCCGGGCTGACGCGCCCGTATTATGCTCCCGGCCGTGGCCGATGACGCCCCGCCCCAGGCAGCGACGCTCGTCGACACGGACGGCCCGGGGACGACGCGCGTCGGCCCCAAGCGCGAGCGGGCCGCGTTCCCCCGGCGCGCCCTTCCCGAGCGCTACCGTGACCTCGGGCGCGTCGGCAAAGGGGGCTCCGGCGAGGTACGCCGCGTGGTCGACCTCGCCGTCGACCGTCACGTGGTGATGAAGCTCCTCGCGTGGGAGCACGTGGACCCGCCCGACAACCCGGCCCGGCGCCGCTTCGAGAACGAGGCGCGAGTGACCGCGAGCCTCGAGCACCCGGGCGTCGTCCCAGTGCACGACCAAGGCGTGCTCGCCGACGGCCGCCCCTGGTTCACGATGAAGGAGGTGCGCGGCGAGACCTTCGCCGAAGCCATCGCCGAGATGATGGCGCAGCCGCTCGCGACCCGGCCCGCCGCACGCCGCGCGCTCGTCGAGGCGCTGCTCCGCGTTGCGGAGACCGTGGGCTACGCGCACAGCCGGGGCGTCGTGCACCGCGACCTCAAGCCATCGAACCTGATGCGCGGCGCCTTCGGTCAGGTTTACGTGATGGATTGGGGCGTGGCGAAGGCGGACATCGACGGCGAGCGCATCGCCCAGGCGCTGGCCACGCCGCGACCGCCAACGGAGGTCGTGCCCGCGAACGCGCCGCTCCTCGAAACCGGCGACCGTGCGCTCACGCGGCACGGGGACGTGCTCGGGACCGTGCCCTACATGGCGCCGGAGCAGGCGCAGGGGTGGTTCGAGGCCGTCGGGCCGGCGAGCGACGTGTGGGCGCTCGGCCTGGTGCTCTACGAGATTCTCGTGGGCGAGCGCGCCTTTCGGGGCCCGCGCATGCGCGTCTGGATCGACGTCGCCCGCGGCGTCGTGCCCTCGCTCCCCGCGGGGGCGGCGGTGCCCGACGAGCTCCGGACCCTCGTGGAGGCGGCGACGCGGCCGGACGCCGCAGCACGTCCGCCCGACGCGGAGCGCTTCGCGGCGCGGCTCCGCGAATGGCTCGCGGGTGAGGCCCGACGGGAGCGGGCGCGCGACGTCCTCCGGGAGGCCGACGCCCACGCGGCGACGCTCGCGCGGCTCCGCCGGGACGAGGCACACGAGCGTGGCGCCGCGCAGGCGATTCTTGGAATGCTCCACGTGAACGACCCGGACGAGGGGCGGCGCCTCGAGGGCTGGCGCGCCGAGGACCGGGCCGACGCGATCGCAGACGCGGCGGCCCATGAAGAGGCCAAGCTGCTGCAGCTCCTGCGGAGCGCTCTTCAGCACGACCCGGACCACGCGGAAGCCCACGCGCGGATGGCCCGGCTCGCCCACGGCGAAGTGCTCGCGGCCGAGGCGCGCGGGGAGCCACGAGAAGCCAAGCGCTGGGAGCGCGTGCTGACCGAGCACGACGACGGCACGCACGCCGCCTTCCTCGCGGGCACCGGCGAGGTCGCGCTCGCGTCCGACCCGCCGGGCGCCGAGGTGCGCCTCCATCGCTACGAGGAGGTGGACCGGGAGCTCCTGGCGCGGCGTCTGGACGACGGGGTGCTGCGGACGCCCTTTCGTCGGCGGCTTCCGGCGGGCAGCTACCTCGCCGTGTTGAGCGCCCCGGGCCGCGCCCTCGTGCGCTACCCGTTCACCGTGGAGCGCGCCGGTCTCTGGGAGGCACGTCCGCCAGAGGGCGGCGCGCCCGTCCCGGTGTGGCTGCCGCCCGCCGAGGCCCTCGCGCCGGAAGACTGCTACGTGCCGGCGGGTTGGTGCCTCCTCGGCGAGCCGGCGGCACCCGGCGAGTCGTACGCCCGCACCCGCGTCTGGACGGGCGCCTTCGTCATCCGGCGCTTCCCCGTGCGGCTCCGCGAGTACCTCGCCTACCTTCGGGACCTCCGCGCGCGCGGAGACGAAGAGGCCCTCGAGCGGGCGCTGCCGCGAAGCGGCGCTGGGGAGCTCGCCGACCTGCGTCGCACCCCGGACAGGGACCTTCGATTCGACGAGGGGGTCTCGCTCAACCCCGTGGTGCTGGGCGAGACTCCGGTGCGCTACGTGACCCCGGAGCAGGCGGCAGCGTACGTCCGCTGGCGTGCCGAAGAAGACGCGCTCCCGTGGCGGATTCCGAGCGACGTCGAGTGGGAGAAGGCCGCCCGTGGCGTCGACGCCCGCGTCTACCCCTGGGGGCGCACGAGCGCGCCCAACTGGGCCTGCACCGTCGACTACGACCCGCCGGGGCTTCAGAGCATGGACGCGGCCCCGCGCGACGTGGGGCCCTACGGCGTGCGCCACACCGCCGGCAACGTGCACGAGCTTTGCGCGACGCCCTGGCGCCTCCGCCCCACGCTGGACGCGAGCGGACGCATCGTGGACTTCGACCCCAGCGAGACCCGTGAGCTCCACACGGTCCGAGGTGGCTCCTACAGCGTGGAGCTCATGGACCGTCCGCTCTCCCGGCGCCTCGCCGTTCCCGCGTGCCACCCCATGCACAACCTGGGCTTTCGAATCGTCCGGAGCCTTGGCACCACGGGGCGCGACGCGGCCGACCGAACCGACCTCGTCGTGGGGTAAGCTCACACCCGTGGTCGACGACGAGCCCCAGCCGAGCACGCTCGTCGAGAGCGAGACCCGCACGGCGGTCGGGGAGCGGGACCAGGGCGGGCCGCGCGACTCGCAGCCGCCGCGTAAAGGGCTCCCCGCACGCTACCGGGATCTCGTGCGGGTCGGGAAGGGAGGCTCTGGGGAGGTGCGCCGCGTCGTCGACCTGCGCGTCGACCGTAGCGTCGTGATGAAGCTGCTCGCCTGGCAGCACGTGGATCCGCCCGACAACCCGGCACGGCGTCGCTTCGAGAACGAAGCGCGCGTGACGGCCTCCCTCGAGCATCCCGGCGTCGTGCCGGTGCACGACCAGGGGCAGCTCCCCGATGGCCGGCCCTGGTTCACCATGAAGGAGGTCCGCGGCGAGACCTTCGCCTCGGCCATCGACTCCATCACTCTCGCTCCCCCGAACGAGCGTCCGGCTGCGCGACGCGCACTGGTGACCGCGCTGCTCCGCGTGGCCGAGACCGTGGGCTACGCACACAGCCGCGGCGTCGTGCACCGGGATCTCAAGCCCACGAATCTGATGCGCGGGGCCTTCGGTGAGGTCTACGTGATGGACTGGGGGGTTGCGAAGGACGGCGTCGACCCGGCCCAGATCGCCCAAGCGCTCGACGCTCCGCCGCCCCGGCGCTCCGTCGTGCCCGCGGACGCGCCGCTCCTCGAAACCGGTGACCGAGCGCTGACGCGCCAGGGCGACATCCTCGGCACCGTGCCCTACATGGCCCCGGAGCAGGCCCGTGGCTGGTCCGATGCCGTCGGCCCCGCGAGCGACGTGTGGGCGCTCGGCCTCGTGCTCTACGAGATCCTCGTCGGCAAGCGTGCCTACGAAGGCCCGCGCACCCGCGTGTGGGTCGAGGTGGCGTCGGGACGACCCGTGACGCTTCCTTCCGGCGCGGCGGTGCCGGACGAGCTTCGGGCCCTGGTCGAAGCGGCGACGCGCGGCGACAGCGCCGAGCGGCTGCCGGACGCCGAGCCGTTCGCTGCGCGGCTACGCGACTGGCTGGCCGGTGAGGCGCGGCGCGAGCGGGCCCGGGTGGTACTCCGCGAGGCCGAGGCGGCGGAGGGTGGGCTCGCGCAGCTGCGGGAGGAGGAGGACGCGCACCTCCGGGTCGCCGAGCGTCTGCTCGGTCCGCTGCACGCCAACGATCCCGACGAGGCACGCCGGCAGGACGGGTGGGAAGCCGAGGACCGCGCGGCGGCCCTCCGCGAGCGTATCGAAGACGCGGAAGCCGGCGTGCTTCAGCTTCTCCGGACGGCGCTCCAGCACGATCCGGAGAGCGCCGAGGCGCACGCGCGGATCGCGACGCTCGCCTTGGGCGAAGTGGTTCGCGCCGAAGGGCGCGGGGACGGGCGGGAGGCGAAGCGCTGGGAGCGACTCTTGCGACAGCACGACGACGGACGCCACGCCACCTTCCTGGCGGGGAAGGGGGAGATCGTCCTGGACAGCGCCCCCGTGGCCGCGTCGGTGACCCTCTACGAGTTCGTCGAGGAGCGACGGAGGCTGGTGGAGAAGCCCATCGCGGAGGGGCTCCGTACGCCGCTCCGCCGGAGTCTCCCGGCGGGCAGCTACCTGGCGGTGCTGGAGGCCCCCGAGCGCGCGACCGTGCGATACCCCTTCCGCATCGAGCGTGGCGGGAGCTGGGAGAGCGTGCCGCCCGACGCGACCGAGCCGCGCCCCGTGTGGCTGCCGGAGGCGGGGTCGATGCGCCCGGACGAGTGCTACGTGCCAGCGGGCTGGTGCACCGTGGGCGAGCCCGAGGCCCGGCGGGAGGCCTATCTTCGGACGCGGGTCTGGGTGGAGTCCTACTGCATGCGTCGCTTCGTCGTCACGACGAGCGAGTACCTCGCGTACCTGCGCGCGCTCCACCGAGATGGAGCGCGCGCCGCGCTGGAGGCGGCGCGTCCTCGGAGCGCCTCGCGCGGCGTCGCCACCGACTTCGAGATCGACTCCTCCGCGGAGGGCGTGCGCCTCCGGGAGGACACCTTGGACAGCCCTTGGCTCGTGGGCCGCACGCCGGTGCGCTACGTGACCAAGGCTCAAGCCGAGGCCTACGCGACGTGGCTCGCGGAACGGGACGAGCTTCCGATCCGCCTACCCACCGGCGTCGAGTGGGAAAAGGCCGCGCGCGGCGTCGACGAACGCCGCTTCCCCTGGGGACGCACGGCCGCCGGTCACTGGGCGGCGACGGTGGATCACGATCCTCCGGGCGTTCAGGCCGAGGACGCGGCCCCTTACGACGAGAGCCCCTACGGCGTACGGCACCTCGCCGGCAACGTCATCGAGTGGGTCTCCACGCCATGGAGGCTGCGTCCGCAGCTCGACAGCCGCGGGCGCATCGTCTCCTACGATTCCAGCGAAGGTCGAGACCTCGTCGCCGCGCGCGGGGGACGCTACTCGCTGGACCTGCTTCCCGGCTGCCTGACCCAGCGCATGGGTGGGCCCGCGGACACGAGCAAGTCCTACACCGGGTTCCGGCTCGTTCGTTCCCTCGGGCCGCTCGCGCGGTGACCGGCTACCGGATGTACTCGAAGGGCGCCGACCAGGTCCCCGGGTGGCCGCTCATGCCCGGATCGACGGCGGGGAAGGGCGCGCTGACCAGGCCAGGACCGAAAGAGAGCTGCTGAGGTGGGCCGTTCACATCCTGGACGGTCCACACGACGCGCATGTCGTTCCCCGCGCTCGTGACCGTGATGCCTAGATCGTAGCTGAGGCCGTTGGTCCCCGGCACGGCGGAGCGCACGAACTGCCGCGCGGATTGGGACGAGCCCGCGTTCCAGTCCACGGCCGGGACGACCGGGGGAGAAACGTAGTGCCCCGGCGTCCCGCCCTGGCTGTTGTAGGGCGCACCGCCGAACGCATTCATGATCGCGGTCGCCGCAGCCACGAACGAACCGCCGGTCGTGAAGTGCCCGACGGTCAGCGACGCCGAGCTCAGGGCCGCGTTGAGGGTCTGCGTCGGCGGCTGGGTGAGGATCCAGGTGTCCGTGTTGGCCGCGATGTTGAGCGACGGGATCGCTGCCCCGGTGGCGATCGAGTAGAAGGTCATGCCCTCGAAGACGAACTCGTAGACGTTGTCGTTGATGGTCTGTTGGGCTCTGACGCGAAGCGGAAGAGTCATGCGAAGAGACGCCGCACCGCTCTACTGTCGCACCATGTCCGTCGATGTCAGCGCATGTCAGCGGGTGTAGGCCCCGGCGGGCGGTGCGTCAGAAAGCGCGTGAGCGCGCCGGCATCGGACTCCGGGAGATAGCCGATGCCGAGCTGGGCGCCGCCGACGACGTGGAGGCGGAGCGTCTGCACGCCGGCGCGCCGGTCGAAGGGCGTCGAGACGAGGCGCACCGCCTGCACGCGCTCCCGCGGCACGAGCGCCCGCACGCGGCCCAGGCGACCGGAGCGGATGGCCAGGTGCTCGCCCACGAGGGCCCAGCCGAGGCGCCGGTGGGCGAGGGCGCCGAGGAGCGCACCCAGCGCCGGCAGGCTCGGGAGACCGAGCAGCAGCGGCCAGGGAACGTCCAGCGCGAGCCCGGCGGCGGCGAGCGCCAGCGCGAGCAGCCCTCCGCGAAAGGCGCTCCGGCGGATGAGCAGCGTCGCGACCGGCTGCCAGTCCGTGGGCAGCGCGGCCCCGGGGAGGATCACGGGCACGCGCGTCGCGGCC
>CALCTH010000637.1 GCA_937893795.1 uncultured Myxococcales bacterium
CGACGAGCTGGTGCGCGAAGGCGATCTCCGGGTGCGCCGCGGCCACCGCGCCCGCCACGTGGCGCCAAAGCCGCATGGACGCGAGCACGTTCGCCTTGTCGATGCTGGTGACCCTCCGGCGCCGGCGCGCGGCCAGGCGAAAGGCGAGCTCCACGATGCGCCGCACCTCCGGCGCCGTGTAGACCAGCGTGTCGAAGGCGCGCTCCGTACCTTCCTCGCGCGGCTCGCCGAAGTAGATGCCGCCGGTCAGCTCGCGCACGAAGAGCAGGTCGACGCCTTCCAGGAGCTCCGGCTTGAGCGGTGAGCTCGCCTCGAGGCCCGGCCAGCGCGTCACGGGCCGGAGGTTCGCGTAGAGGCCCAGAGCCTTCCGGATGGCGAGGAGTCCCTGCTCGGGGCGCACGGCCGCCGAGGGATCATCCCACCGTGGACCGCCGACGGCGCCGAGGAGCACCGCGTCGGCCCGGGCACAGGTGTCCCGTGTCGCGTCGGGGAGCGCCGTGCCCGTGGCGGCGATGGCCGCGCCGCCGATGAGCTGGGTCTCGAAGGTGTCACCGGGGCGGAGGACCCGGAGGGCCTTGAGGGCCTCGGCGACGATCTCGGGGCCGATGCCATCCCCCGGAAGAAGAACGATGTGACTCATGATGCTCAGCCGCCCGCATGGGCGGTCTCCCGCCGCGCGAGGCGGAGACCGTACTCGTATCCGTCGACGAGCGCTTCGAGGCTCGCCTCGACGATGTTCGGAGACGCGCCGACGGTGCTGAAGCTGGAGCCGCGGAAGGCGTGGTCGATGATGACCCGCGTGGTCGAGGAGGTGCCGTCCTGGCCGTCGAGGATGCGCACCTTGTAGTCGACCAGGTGCACGTCGCGCGCTGCTGGAAAGAGCGGCACGAGAGCCTTCCGCAGCGCGCCGTCCAGGGCCGCGACGGGGCCGTTTCCGTCAGCCACCTCGAGGCGCTCCTGGCCTTTGGACGCGACGCGCACCGTGGCCTCGGCGAAGAGCGCGTCGCGGCGCCGACCGACGCTCGCCTGGTAGTCGACGACGGCGAAGGGAGCCGCGTAGTCCGCGGCCTCGCGCGCCATGAGAAGCGCGATGGAGGCTTCGGCAGCCTCGTAGGCATAGCCCTCGGCCTCGCGCGCCTTCACCTGCTGGACCACGGCCTGGGCGGCGGCCGCGCTGGCCCCCACGTCGGCCACGCCGAGCTCCTCGGCCTTGCTGAGCACGTTGCTACGGCCGCTCAGCTCGCTCACCACCACGCGCCGCGCGTTGCCCACGACCTCGGGCGGGACGTGCTCGTAGGAGCCTGCGTCGCGGCGCACGGCGCTCACGTGCACGCCGCCCTTGTGGGCGAAGGCGCTTCGGCCGACGTAGGGCGCGTGGGCGTCGGGCGGAAGGTTCGCCACATCGGCGACGAAGTGGCTCAGCGCGCTGAGCTCCGCGAGCTGGCCGGGAGCCACGCAGCGTCGCCCGAGCTTCAGCTCGAGGTTCGCCGCGACGGTCAGCAGATTCGCGTTCCCGCAGCGCTCGCCGTAGCCGTTGACCGTACCCTGGACGTGCGTGGCGCCGGCCCGGACCGCGGCGAGGCTATTGGCAACGGCGAGCCCTCCGTCGTCGTGGGCGTGGATGCCGAAGGTGGCGCCCGGGAGCTCGCCGCGGGCTTCACTCAGCGCCGCTGCGACCTGCTCGGGGAGGCTCCCGCCGTTCGTGTCGCAGAGCACCACGCAGCTGGCCCCGGCTTCGTGGGCGGCGGCCAGCGTGGCCATCGCGTAGGCCGCGTCGTCCGCGTAGCCATCGAAGAAGTGCTCGGCGTCGTAGATCACCTCGCGTCCTTCGGCGCGAAGGAAGCCCACCGTGTGGCGGATCATGCCGAGGTTTGCCTCGGGCGTGGTCCGCAGCACGGCCTTCACGTGGCGCAGCCAGCTCTTGCCGAAGAGGGTCACGACCGGCGTGCCGGCGTCGAGGAGAGCGCGTACCTGGAGGTCGTCGCCCGGCGCCACGCCGGGTCGCGCCGTGCTCCCGAAGGCCGCCAGCCGCGCGCCGCCGAGGTCGGCGCCGGATGCGCGCGCGAAGAGCTCCCGGTCCTTGGGGTTCGAGCCGGGCCAGCCGCCTTCGACGTAGCGCACGCCGAAGCGGCCGAGGCGCTCCGCGATGCGGAGCTTGTCCCGTGCCGAGAGACTCAACCCCTCGCGCTGCGTGCCGTCGCGGAGCGTCGTGTCGTAGAGCGCGACGTCGACGTCCGCGCCTCGCCCCGGCGCGTTCATCAGCCGGCCGGCGCCGCGCCCCGTGCGCCCTCGAACGCGGCGATCTCCGGGAGGAAGCCGCGGAGGTAGCCGAGCTCGTCGATGCCCTCGAGGAGCATGTGTTTCATGAAGCCATCGATGGGAAAGCGCTCCTTGGAACCGTCCGGCAGCGCCACCGTCTGCGCTTCGAGGTCCACCTGAACGCGCACCTGGGGATCGCGCTCGACGCTCTGGCGAAGGGCCTCGTGCGCCTCGTCGGTCAGCGCGATGACCAGGAGCCCGTTCTTGAGCGCGTTCCCCGCGAAGATGTCCGCGAAGCTCCGCGCGACGATCGCGCGGAAACCGTAGTCGACGCGCGCCCAGGGCGCGTGCTCGCGGCTGCTCCCGGCGCCGAAGTTCGCGCCCGCGAGCAACACCTGGGCGCCCCCGTGCGCCGGGTCGTTCAGCGGGAAGCCAGGCCGCGGCGCGCCGCTCCCGTCGTAGCGCCAGTCGGCGAAGAGCTTCTCACCGAGCCCCGTCTTGGTGGTCGTGGTGAGGAAGCGCGCCGGGATGATCTGGTCCGTATCGACGTCATCCCTCAGGAGCGGCGCGCACGTCGCCGTGAAGCTCCAGCTCATCGAAGCACCTCGCGAACGTCGGCGACCCGCCCCGTCACGGCCGCGGCGGCCGCCGTGGCCGGCGAAGCCAGGAAGGTGCGGCCGCCGGGCCCCTGGCGGCCCTCGAAGTTCCGGTTGGACGTGCTGACGGCGTACTGGCCGGCCTCGATGCGGTCCCCGTTCATGGCGATGCACATGGAGCAGCCCGGCTCGCGCCACTCCGCGCCGGCGTCCGTGAAGATGCGGTCGCGCCCCTCCCGCTCCGCCTCGGCCTTCACCGCCACGGACCCGGGCACCACCAGGGCACGCACGCCCGCGGCGACGCGCCGCCCGGCGAAGACCGCCGCGGCAGCGCGCAGATCCGTGAGCCGGGCGTTGGTGCACGAGCCCACGAAGACGACGTCCACCTTGCGACCGAGGAGCGGCTTGCCGGGCTCGAGATCCATGTAGCGGAGCGCGCGCGCCACCTGGCCGCGAAGCTGCGCATCCGCCACCTCCGCGGGGTCTGGCACGGGCTCGTCGATGGCGATGCCCTGGCCCGGGTTCGTGCCCCAGGTGATGCGCGGCGCGATGGTCCGCGCGTCGAGGCGGAGCTCCCGGTCGAAGGCCGCGTCGGGATCCGTCGGAAGCGCTCGCCAGCGCTCCAGCGCCTGGTCCCAGGCCTCGCCCTGTGGCGCGCGCGCCTTGCCCGCGAGGTAGGCGAAGGTCGTGTCGTCGGGCGCGATCATGCCCGCCTTGGCGCCGGCCTCGATGCTCATGTTGCAGACCGTCATGCGGCCCTCCATGTCGAGCGCCTCGATGGCTGGGCCGGCGTATTCCAGGACATGTCCCGTCGCGCCGCCCACGCCGATGCGCGCGATGAGCGCGAGGATGAGGTCCTTGGCTTCGATGCCCGCCGGGAGGCGCCCGTCGAAGGTCACGCGAAAGGTCTTCGGCCGGCGCTGGAGCAGGCACTGCGTGGCCAGCACGTGCCCCACCTGGCTCGTCCCTATCCCGAAGGCGAGGGCCCCGAAGGCCCCGTGGGTCGACGTATGGCTGTCGCCGCAGCAAATCGTCATGCCCGGCTGCGTCAGCCCGCGCTCCGGGCCCACGACGTGCACGATGCCGTTGCCCTCCTCGCCGAGCGCGAAGAGCTCGATGCCGTGGCGCCGGCAGTTGTCCCGTAGCGTCTCCAGCTGAGAGCGCGCAGCGTCGCTCACGATGGCGAAGCGCCCGTCGCTGCCGCGCCGGGTCGGCGTGGAGTGATCCATGGTCGCGACGGTGCGGTCGGGTCGCCGGACCTCGAGGTTCCGGGCGGCCAGCTCCGAGAACGCCTGCGGGGAGGTCACCTCGTGCACGAGGTGGAGATCCACGTAGAGCACCGTGGGGCGCTCGGGCTCCCGTGCGACCACGTGGCTTTCCCAGACCTTCTCGAAGAGGGTTCGGCCCGGTGCATCGGCCGCGGCGTGGGCCATCACGCGACGCCCCGTTCTGCCCGCTCCTCCATCGCCGCCCGGGCCGCGAGCACGCGGTTCACGGCGGAGAGGTAGGCCTTCGCGCTCGCCACGACGATGTCCGTATCCGTGCCGTGTCCGTGGAAGACGCGCGCTTGCTCGCCGCCCTCCGGCACGAGGCGCGCGCGCGGGTCCTTCGGGCGGATACGCACGCGGACCTCGCCGAGCGCGTCGATGCCGCTCGTGACGGATTGGATGGCGTACTCGAGGAGATCGACGGCGGCGGCCTCACCCGCGAGGCGGGCGGCGACGTCGTCGATGGCCCGATAGACGGCGTCCACGGGGCCGGTTCCCACCTTCGCGAGCACGTGCTCCTGGGCCGCCTCGGGGTCGCCGGTCTCCAGGCGCACGGTGGCGGTGGGCATGCCGAGGTCTCCGCAGGCGACCTGCAGCGCGCACAGGCGAATGCGCTCGACGGGCATGGCGATGTCGTCGCTCACCAGCGCGACGAGGTCGGCGTCGGTGATGGACTTCTTCTTGTCCGCCAGCTCCTTGAAGCGCGCGAAGGCCTTGTCGAGCGCGTCTCCCTCGAGCGGGTAGGCCAGCTCGGCGAGCCGGGCACGGAAGGCCGCCCTGCCGGAGTGCTTCCCCAGCACGAGCTGCGTATGCGCGGCGCCGACGGTCTCCGGGCGCATGATCTCGTAGGTCTCGGCATGCTTGAGCATGCCGTCCTGGTGGATGCCGGCCTCGTGGGCGAAAGCGTTGGCGCCGACGATGGCCTTGTTCGGCTGGACGATCATGCCCGTCACCCGGCTCACCAGATGACTGGCGCGCGTCAGCTGCGTGGCGTCCACGCGCGTGTCGAGGCCGAGCTTCGCCCGGCGGGTGCGAAGCGCCATCACGATCTCCTCGAGGGACGTGTTCCCCGCGCGCTCGCCAATGCCGTTCACGGCGACCTCGACCTGCCGCGCCCCGGCGCGCACCGCGGCCAGACTGTTGGCGACGGCGAGACCCAGGTCGTCATGGCAGTGCACGCTGATGACGACGCCGGTCCCGACGGCCTCGCGCACGGTACGGATGCGCTCCTCCATCTCGTCCGGGAAGACGTAGCCGACGGTGTCCGGGACGTTCAGCGTGGTGGCCCCCGCGTCCACCGCGGCGCGGAAGGCCTCGGCGAGGAAGTCGAGCTCGGTTCTGCCGGCGTCCTCGGCGCTGAACTCGATGTCCGCGCAGAGCGAGCGGGCGTAGGCCACCATCTCCCGGATGCGCGCGAGGACCTCGGCCTTGCCCATGCGGAGCTTGTGCTCCCGGTGGATCGGCGAGGTGGCGAGGAAGGTGTGGATGCGCGGCCGGGCGGCAGGCCTCACCGCCTCCCAGGCCTTGTCGATGTCACCCTTCGTCGCGCGCGCGAGGCCGCAGACGATGGGCGGCCCGGGCTGCGGGCGTCCCACCACGGGCTCGAGGCCGACGGTCTCGGCCACGCCGCGCACGGCACGAAGATCGTCCGGCGACGCGGCCGGGAAGCCGGCCTCGATGACGTCGACGCCGAGCCGGCTCAGCGTCTTGGCGACCTCGAGCTTCTCCTTGGAGGTCATGGTCGCGCCGGGCGATTGCTCGCCGTCGCGCATGGTCGTGTCGAAGATGCGGACGACGTCGCCGCCCGGGTCGAAGCCGCGCCAGTCGAAGGAAGCCGTCATCGGGTCACTCCGCCGGCGCTCGCGCTGCGGCGTCGCCGCCGGAGCTCTCGGGCGCGCTGCGCTGCTTTGGGCGTACGGCCTCGCCTTCGGCGGTGACCGGGTCGACGAAGGGCATCATGGCCCGGAGGCGCCGGCCCACGTCCTCGAGAGGCTGCTCCTGCTCGGCCGCGCGCCGCGCCGTGAAGGTCGGGCGTCCGGCGGCGTCTTCGGCGACCCAGCCCGAGGCGAAGGTACCGTCCTGGATCTCCGCGAGGATGGCCTTCATCGCCTCCTTCGAAGCCTCGCCCACCACGCGCGGCCCGCTCACATAGTCGCCCTGCTCCGCGGTGTCGCTGATGGAGTAGCGCATGTAGCCGAGGCCGCCCCGGTACATCAGGTCGACGATGAGCTTCAGCTCGTGGAGGCACTCGAAGTAGGCAACCTCGGGCTGGTAGCCGGCGTCGACGAGCGTCTGGAAGCCGGCCTTGACCAGCTCGCTCACACCGCCGCAGAGCACGGCCTGCTCGCCGAAGAGGTCCGTCTCGGTCTCCTCTTCGAAGGTCGTGGTCAGAATGCCGGCGCGGCCGGCGCCGATGGCCGCCGCGTAGGAGAGCGCGTTGGCGTCGGCCTCCCCGCTCGCGTCCTGATGTACGGCGACGAGCGCCGGCACGCCGCCGCCCTCCTGAAAGGTCTCGCGCACCCGGTGCCCGGGGCCCTTCGGCGCCACCATGGAAACGTCGACGCCCGCCGGCGGCTCGATCTGCCCGAAGCGGACGTTGAAGCCATGCGCGAACATCAGCGTGTCGCCGTCCTTCAGCGCGGGCGCCACGTGCTCCTCGTAGACGGCCTTCTGCTTCGTGTCCGGGGCGAGCACCATGATCACGTTCGCCTCGGCGCAGGCGTCCGCGATGGAGAGCGCGCGGAGCCCCGCGGCCTCGGCCTTCGCCCGCGAGGCCGATCCGTCGCGGAGGCCGACGCGCACGTCCACGCCGCTCTCCATGAGGTTGAGCGCGTGCGCGTGTCCCTGAGAGCCGAAGCCGATCACCGCGACCTTCTTGCCGCGGATGCGGGCGAGGTCTGCGTCTCGGTCGTACCGAATCTGCGCCATCCTAAGCTGCCTTTCCCCGCCCGAGCTCGGGCTTCTCCACCGACCGCGTCATCGCCACGGCGCCCGTCTGGGCGAGCTCGACGATGCCGTAGGGCTCGAGGACACCGGCGAGCTGCTTCACCTGGCTCGGGCGTCCCGTCATTTCGATCACGAGCATCTCCGGCCCCACGTCCACGGCGCGTGCGCCGAACACTTCGAGGAGCTGGAGCACCTCCGGCCGCCGCGCTTGGCCGACGGCGACCTTGATGAGGGCCAGCACGCGCTGCACCCGCTCGAGCGTGGTCACGTCGTCGACGCGGAGCACGGGCACGAGCTTGTAGAGGTTGGCCTCGAGGCGCTTCGCCTGGCTCGCGTCGGCGCGGCACTCGATGGTCATGCGCGACACGCCGTCTTCGTGCGTCGGACCCACGTGGAGCGAGTCGATGTTGTGTGCGCGGCGCCGGAAGAGGCTGGCCACGCGGTCGAGGACGCCGGGTCGGTCCTCCACGTGGACGACGAAGGTGCGCCGGTCGTCGCCCTCCGTGCTCGCGGCGACGTCGTCGATGCCGGTCATTCCTCGTCCGCTCCCGTCTCGAAGATCGGGTTGTGCGCGCCGCCCTTCTGGTGCGGCCGCTGGATCATGTCGGCGAGGTCGGCGCCGCTCGGCACCATGGGGTAGACGTTGTCCTCCTGCTCGACGCGGAAGTCGATGACGACGGTGCCCCGCGTCGCCCGGGCCTTCGCCACGACGTCCTTCACCTCGTCGCGCGTCGTCGCGCGCAGCCCCGTGAGCCCATGGGCTTCGGCCAGCTTCACGAAGTCCGGGCTCGCCATCGGCGTCGCGACGTAGCGGCCGCCGTAGAACATCTCCTGCCACTGCCGGACCATGCCGAGGTAGCCGTTGTTGATGATGGCCACCTTCAGCTCGAGGCCCTCCTGCGCGCAGGTGCTCAGCTCGCAGGCGGTCATCTGGAAACCGCCGTCACCGACGACGACCCAGACCTCCGCGTCGGGGCAGGCGAAGCGCGCGCCCATGGCCGCCGGCAGGGCGAAGCCCATGGTCCCGAGACCGCCGCTGGTGAGCAGCGAGCGCGGCGTGTCGTGCTTGTAGTACTGCGCCTCCCACATTTGGTGCTGGCCCACGTCGCTCACCACGAGCGCGTCGCCGCCCGTGAAGCGGTAGAGGTCGTGGATGACGTGGGCGGCGTAGAGGTGGCCTTCGTCGGGAA
Organism: uncultured Myxococcales bacterium; assembly: GCA_937893795.1. Taxonomy (GTDB): domain Bacteria; phylum Myxococcota_A; class Polyangia; order Polyangiales; family Houyiibacteriaceae; genus CALCTH01. Next base: position 8,260 of record CALCTH010000637.1, read on the forward strand.
GCGAGACGATGTCCCGCACGGCCGAGTCGCCGCGCATCGCGTCGAGGGCGTCCCACCACGCCCGCCGCGTGTGCGGCGTCAGGGCGGGGAGCAGGCGGTTCAGGACGTCGCGCACGTCGCCGACGATGGGGAGATCGACCTTCACGTTCTTGTCGATCTCCGCCGGGTCGAGCTCCACGTGGATCTTCTTGGCCTTCGGCGCGTAGGTCGCGAGGCGGCCCGTGACGCGGTCGTCGAAGCGCATGCCCAGGGCGAGCAGGAGGTCCGCTTCCTGGATGGCCTGGTTGACCCAGGCCTCGCCGTGCATGCCCATCATGCCGAGGCTCTTCGGGTGCGTGCCGGGGAAGCCGCCCAGGCCGAGCAGCGTCTGCGAGACCGGGATGTCCGTCACCTCGACGAGCTTCAGGAGCTGGGCCGTCGCGTCGCCTTCGATGATGCCGTGACCTGCCAGGATGAGCGGCTTCTCCGCCGCCTCGATCATCCGTACGGCCTCTTCGAGGTCCGCCGGCAGTGGCTCGTGCTCGGGTCGGTACCCGGGAAGGCAAATGGGCTCGTCGTCCCACGCCAGGGGGGCCTTGCCCTGCTGCGCGTCCTTGCAGATGTCGACGACCACGGGGCCCGGGCGCCCGGAGCGCGCCACGTAGAAGGCCTCCCGAAGCGTCGGCACGACGTCTTCGGCGCGTGTGACCAGGTAGTTCTGCTTCGTGATGGGGAGCGTGACCCCGGTGATGTCCGTCTCCTGGAAAGCGTCCGTGCCGAGGAGCGCCGAGGGCACCTGGCCGGTGATGCAGACCATGGGCACCGAGTCGAGCATGGCGGTCGCGATGCCGGTCACGAGGTTCGTCGCGCCCGGACCGCTGGTCGCGATGCAGACGCCGACGCGCCCGCTGGCCCGCGCGTAGCCGTCGGCCATGTGCGAGGCGCCTTGCTCGTGCCGCGTGAGCACGTGGTGCACCGGGTAGCGCGCCATCGCGTCATAGGCGGGCATGATCGCTCCGCCGGGATAGCCGAAGACGACGTCCACGCCTTCGCGTACGAGCGCCTCCCAGATCAGCGCGGCACCGCTGAGCACGGTGCCCACGTCGCTGAGGGGTCGCGGGGCGCGACCCGGGCTCGCAGCTGCGGGGCCGGTGGCGGGGGAAACGTCGGCGTGAAGCACGGCAGGGTCCGAGGGGCTCGAGGGGGGAAGGTGTCGATCAGAAGAGGTTGTCGGCGAAGCGGAGGCCGAGGCGCTCGGCGCGGCAGCGGCGAAGCACCTCGCTGACCTTCGGGAGCGCGGGGGCCGCGCGGTCGGCGGCGGCGAGGGTGAGCGACTTGGCGGAGCGGGGGGTCTTTTTCATGGGGGGTCTCGTGGTCGAAGAATGGGGTGGAAGAACGTCCGAAGGGTCAATCGGCCGTTCGACCGAAAATTCGAAGGCCAAACGAAAGAAGCCCCCGCGCCGGTAGGCTGCGGGGGCTCCCGTCTGGCGCGTGCTGCGCTCAGCCGGTCAGCGTCCCCGCGGGCCTAATGCCGCCGAGGCCCCCTACGAGAAGGAGGCCCGAGACGCGCGATAGAGCGAGGCGGACGACGGACGGCTCCTGCGGGCCGAAGGCCCCGGGGCAGGCGGGCGGCGAGCCGAGCCGGGCGAACGTCATCACGAGGGCTTTGTGCCCACCGCTGTGAGGTGCGTCAAGGTCTTTCGTTTGCCGAAGTCCTCGGCTCGCAGTCGCTGAACGCCGTCAGGCGGCATTAAGGCTGAAGATCGTTAGGTTGTATCCCTCGAAGGGGGCTTTCGTTCGGCCGAGGGCATGACGCAGCGCGTTGTGCCGAACGAACGAAGGAAAGTACGCCTTCGGCCCGGAGCGCGAAAAAACCCCGCTAGGGAGCGAGCTGTTGCCGCTGAGGCGCCGGCGGGAGCTGGCTCGTCCGGGCGATGTGGCTCGCGACCTGGCGCCGGATCTCCTCGAGGAGCGCCTCTCCGCCGCGCCCGCCCTTCTGAAGCACCTTGGCCATGCCACGCTGAAGCCGGGCGCGGTCGTCGCCGTCGAGGTCGCGCGCGGTGAAGCAGAGCACCGGCAGGTCCCGGAGCATGTCGTCCTCGCGCAGGCGCTCGAGCACCTCGAAGCCGTCGACCTTGGGCATCATCAGGTCGAGCAGCACGAGGGAAGGGCGTAGCTCGACCACGCGGTCGAGGCCTTCCTCGCCGTCGGCGGCGGTCTCGACCTCGTAGCCGGAGCGCTCCAGGGCGCGCTTGAGCGTGTCACGCACGGCCGCGTCGTCGTCGACGACGAGCACGAGGCCCTCCTTGCCCACCTGTCGGCCCACGGCGCCGGCCAGCTGCTCCGGGTCGGACTTCTCCACGTAGTCCGTGGCGCCGAGGGCGTAGCCGAGGCTCCGCTCGCCATCCATGGTCACGAGGACCACGGGGATCTCGGCGAGCTCCGGCTCGGCCTTGATGTCCGAGAGCGCGCCGAAGCCATCGGTACCGGAGAGGAGAAGACCGAAGACGATGACGTCCGGCCGCACCTCGGTGGCCGCCGCGAGCGCCGTCGGACCGTCGGGCGCGGTCTCCACGTCGTAGCCCGCGGCGCGTAGCGTCGCCGCGATGAGCTCGCTGATGCGGGGATCGTCGTCCACCACGAGGACCCGCCCGGATCCGAGCTCGAGCTCGCTCGAGAGCTCGCCCATGGGAATGACCCGCATGCGCGAGCTCGAGGTCTTCTGGCGCCGGCCGCGCCGTGGGAGCACCACCGTGAAGAGCGAGCCCTCGTTCTGCACGCTCTCCACCTCGATGCGCCCGCCGAGGAGCTGGGCGAACTGCCGGCTCAGGGCCAGGCCGAGACCCGTCCCGCCGAACTCCCGCGTCGTGGAAGCGTCCGCCTGGGTGAAGGCGTCGAAGAGGCCCACCAGCTGGTCGGCGGTCATGCCGATGCCCGTGTCGTTGACCGCGAAGCAGAGGTTCCCCCGCTCGCGCCGGACGCCGAGGGTGACCCGCCCGTCCTTCGTGAACTTTGCGGCGTTGCTGAGCAGGTTCAGCAGAATCTGACGCACGCGGGTCTGGTCCGACTGCATGCGGTCGACGTTCTCGGCGATCTCCACGACGAGCACGTTGCCGTTCCGCTCGACGAGGGGGCGCACCGTCTCGAAGACCTCGCTCACGAGCTGCGTGACCGAGAAGTCCTCGATGTAGATCTCCATCTTGCCGGCCTCGACCTTCGAGAGATCGAGGATGTCGTTGATGAGGGCCAGCAGGTGGTGCCCTGCCCGATGGATCTTCTTCAGGTCCGGGACGTAGCCCTCGGAGCCGTCGTCCTCGCATTCCTCGATGAGCATCTCCGAGTAGCCGAGGATCGCGTTCATCGGTGTCCGGATCTCGTGGCTCATGTTCGCCAGGAACTGCGACTTCACGCGCGTCGCTTCCCGGGCGCCCTGGAGCGCCGCGGCGAGCTCCATCTCGCTTTCCTGCTGCGACTGGATGGACCCGGCGATCTCCTGCCGCGCGGCCTCGAGGGCGTTGGCCAAGTAGCGAACCTCGGCGGCGTCGCCCTCCGCGCGGATGGGCGTGTGAAGGTCGCCGCGGCCGAAGGAGCGCGCGGCCTGGGCCAGCCGCGTCACGCCGGTGGTCAGCTTGGTGGCCATGAGCACCAGGCCCGCGCCGGCCACCACGAGGAGCAGGAAGGCGAGCGCCGCGAGCTGCCGCGCGTAGGCCTGCTGGCCTTCGAGGAGCGGGTCGAGGGGCTCGTCGACGACCAGGATCGCCGCGCCCTCTCCGTGCGCATCGAAGCCCGGCGCGAAGGCGCTGCTCCACGTGCCCTGCTCGTCGGCGTAGGGCTCCGTCGCGACCACGGCCCCGCGAAGCGCCTCGGCCATCGTCGGCAGGTAGTCGAGCCCGTGCCGGAAGCCGGGGAGCGCGTCGCTCGTGGCGAGCACCTGCATGGCGTTGCCGGCGCCGATCTCCGGCTCGTTCCGGAGCCGGGTCCGCATGTCCTCGCGGGGCAAGACCAGCTCGATGGGCGTGGAGAGGCGGTTTTGCCGCGCGGCGGCCTCGAGAACCTCGTGGGTGCGGAGCAGCGTCGCCGGCGCATCGCTCCACGCGCGGAAGGCGTCCACGTCCGGGAGGGTCACCGCCGCCGCCGCGACGCCGGGACCGTCGAGCTGCGGTGCGAGCGTGGCGGCGATGGCCCGGATGCGGCCGACCTCGCCGGCCTCGATGGAGGCCGTGATGCGGGCGTGGCTCTGCCAGAGCAGCACACCGATCGCGAGGGTGAAGAGCGTCAGGGTGGCGCGGGCCAGGCGCCCGACGAGCGAGCGCGGCCCCGGAAGGCGAAAGCCCGAACGTGCGTTGGCCGGTGCCCCCACGCTCGCGACGTCCCGGGGGGTCGCGTCGCGCTGCGCCTCGTCGCGCTCTGCCTTCTCGCCCTGCATGAGCTGCGGCGCCGCGCCGCGTCAGGGAGCATACTCCCGACGCCGGCCCCTGCGGTACGGTTCCGACAGAGACGCATGACGGTGGACGACGAGGGGCAGGCGACGGTTCTCCTGGTGGAGGACAACGAGATGAACCGAGACATGTTGTCTCGGCGGCTCCGTCGGAAGGGCTACCGCGTGCTGGGCGCCGAGGATGGCGAGAGCGGGGTCGCCATGGTCCGAAGCGAGCTGCCGGACCTGGTGCTCATGGACATGAGCCTCCCGGTGCTGGACGGATGGTCGGCCGCGCGGGCGCTGAAGGCCGACGAGGCCACACGGGCCGTGCCCATCATCGCGCTCACGGCCCACGCCATGCGCGGCGACCGGGAGAAGGCCCTCGAGGCGGGCTGCGACGAATACGACACGAAGCCCGTGGAGCTTCCGCGCCTGCTGGCGAAGATGCGCGTCTTCCTCGACGACTGATGGCGCATTGCCCGGATCGGGCGGCGCAGGTACGGTCCGCCGAGGCGCGCATGGCCCAATCCGCCCGGCTTCTCGTCGTCGACGACAACGCGGACAACCGCGACATGCTGGCGCGGAGGCTCCGCAAGCGTGGCTACGAGGTGCACACGGCCCTCGATGGCGACGAGGCGCTCCGCATGGTGGACGGGGCGGAGTACGACCTGGTGCTCCTCGACATCATGATGCCGGGCATCGACGGCATCGAGGTCCTTCGCCGGCTCCGCGCCAGCTATGCCCAGGCCGAGCTGCCCATTTTGATGGCCACGGCGAAGACCGACTCCACGGACGTCGTGGAAGCGCTCCGGCTCGGGGCGAACGACTACGTCACGAAGCCCATCGACTTCCCCGTCGCCCTGGCGCGGATCCAGAGCCACCTGCAGACGCGCGAGGAGGCCGCGACGGTCCCGGCGCCGGCGGCCGCGCTGCCGCCGGACGGGCGCGCCGAAGCCGGGACGGTGCTCGACGGGCGCTACGAGGTCGTCCGGGAAATCGGAGAGGGGGGCTTCGCCATCGTCTTCGAGGCCCGGCAGCTCAGCACGGGGCAGCTCGTAGCCGTGAAGGTGCTCCGCCACCACCACGCGGACGACGAAGCCGGTGCCGTCGAGCGCCGGCGCTTCGTGCGCGAGATGAAGGTCATCGGGAAGCTCACGCACCCGAACGTGGTCCGCCTCATCGACTTCGGGGAGCTCAAGGCCCGGGTCGAGGCCGTCGATGGCTGGTCCGAGGCCACCGAGGCCGACGTCACGACGACGCAGGAGACGAGCGGCAACCGGCGCATCCTCAAGCGCCTGCCCTACATCGTCATGGAGCGCATCGATGGCGAGCCGCTGCAGGCGCTGCTGATGCGCAAGGCGCCGCTGAGCGTGGACCTGACGACGGCGATCTTCCTCCCCGTCGTGAGCGCCGTCGCCGCGGCCCATCGCCTCGGAGTCGTGCACCGCGATCTGAAGCCGCCGAACATCCTCGTGGCCCGGACGCTCCACGGAGCGCCGGATCCGAAGGTCCTCGACTTCGGCATCGCGCGTCCCCTCGAGGACGACTCGTCGCCCTCACACACCTGGGACACGGGCTTCGTCGGGACGCCCGAGTACATGGCGCCGGAGCTGGCCCAGGGGCATACGAAGGGAGACGCCTTGAGCGACCAGTACGCGCTGGCCGTGATCCTCTACGAGAGCCTCGCGGGCCATCGCCCCTTCCAGGCCGCGACCTTCGTCGAGCTCCTGCAAAAGATGACCACGGGCGACGCGAAGCCCCTCCTGCAGGCCCGGCCGGAGCTCCCCGAGGGTCTCGGGGAGGTCGTGCATCGCGCCATGGCGGTGCAGCCCGAGGACCGATTCCCCTCCCTCGAAGCCCTCGGCCGCGAGTTGGTTCGCTTCGCCCCGGCGGCGCTGCGCGCGTTGTGGGAGCCGAGCTTCTCCGGTGCCTTCGAGCCCCCCCAGCCTCCGACGGCGTCGCAGCTCCCGCCCGTGCGATTGAGCGAAGCCGTCGGCGCCACGGTGCCGAGCCCCGTCGACCTCTCGGCCTTCGACGAGTCCGCGGTGTCTGCCGAGCGTGCCGTGGGCGTCCCGCTTCGCGACTCGGCCGACGACCCGGAGAGCCAGGCCCCGGCGGCGGTCCCGGCGGAGGCCTCGAGCTTCCACAAGCTGGCCTGGGGCGTCGCCATCGCCGGCGCGGCGCTGGCGCTGGCCGGCGCCCTCGCCCTGGTCCTCGGCTGAGCGCTCAGGTGCGCAGGTTGTAGCCACGGCCGAGGAGGTGCGCGGTCGCCAGCACGAGGAGCAGCACCGTGAGCGCCACGGCCATCAGGCTGGTCGTGGGATCCGCGTCCGAGCGGCCGAGGAGCCCATGGCGGAGGCCGCTGACCATGTAGAAGAGCGGGTTCAGCCGGCTCACCGTGTCCCAGGGCGCCGGCAGCATGGCGATGCTGTAGAAGACGCCGCCGACGAAGGTCAGCGGAGTGAGGATGAAGTTCGGCACGATGCTCAGCTGGTCGAACTTCTGCGCCCAGAGCGCGCTCACGAGCCCGAGGCAGGCGAAGGCCACGCTCGTCAGCAGGGCGAAGGCGACCGTGTAGAGCGGGTGTGCCACCGCGAAGGTCGTGAAGAGCCCCGCGACGAGGTACACGAGGCCGCCGACGAGCGTGGCACGGACGAGGGCGGCGCCGACGTAGGCCAAGAGCGCCTCGGCCGCGCCGAGCGGCGCCACCAGCAGGTCGACGACGGTCCCGTTGATCTTCGACTGGAAGAGGCTCGAGGAGCAGTTGAGGAAGGCGTTGTTGACCATGGCCAGCATCACCAGGCCGGGGACGACGAAGCGCACGTAGGGGACGCCCTGCACCTCCCGGAGCCGCGAGCCGAGCGCCACGCCGAAGACCAGGAAGTAGAGGCTCGTCGTGACGAGCGGGCTGAGAACGGTCTGGATCCAGACCTTCGCGAAGCGGCGCACCTCCTTCACGAAGAGCGTCCGGAAGACGACGCCGTCGAAGCGCGGGGCGCGCACCGCGGGCCGGGCCGGGGCGCTCACGAGACCGGCTCCGGCTCCTGCACGAGCTCCACGAAGATCTCCTCGAGGGAGCGCCCTTCGCCACGCGCGAGCATGGCCTCCGCGGACTCGGCCACGATCAGCTCGCCGCGGCGCAACACCGCGATGCGATCCGCGAGGGCCTCCGCCTCCTCGAGGTAATGCGTCGTGAGCACGATGGTGGTGCCGGCATCCCGGAGCCGCCGCACCTCGTCCCAGAGCTCCCGCCTCAGCTCCACGTCCACGCCCGCCGTCGGCTCGTCGAGGAAGAGCAGCTTCGGCCGATGGACGAGCGCCTTGGCCACGAGCAGGCGGCGCTTCATGCCGCCGCTCAGGTTGCGCGTGTAGGCGTCGCGCTTGTCCCAGAGCGCGAAGGTCCGGAGCAGCGCGTCGCAATGCGCCGGGTCCGGCGGCACCCCCATGAGCCCGCTCTTGATGCGGAGCGCCTCCCGCGGCGTGAAGAAGGGGTCGAAGTTGATCTCCTGGGGCACGAGGCCCACGAGGCGCCGCGCTGTGCGGAAGTCGCTCGCGACGTCGTAGCCGAAGACCTCGATGCGCCCCGCCGTGGGCCGGCTCAGGCCGGTGATGCAGCCGATGAGCGTGGTCTTTCCCGCTCCGTTTGGCCCGAGGAGCGCCACGATCTCGCCCGGGGCCACCTCGAGGTCGACGCCCGCGAGGGCGGTGAAGTCGCCGAAGCGCTTCTCGACGCCGCGGCATCGAAGGGCGGGGAGGGTCACCGGCCGTCCCTACGACCGGCCGGGTGCACGCGCCAGGCGCTGGCCGTGGGGAACGAAGCGTTGCGGGGGTCGCGCCCGCATGCCTCCATGCGCGCATGGTGGAGCTCCAGCGCACGATCTCGCCCGTCGACGGGTCCCTGCTCGTCGAGCGCCCCCTCGCCACGGAGGCCGAGCTCGAGCGGGCCCTCGCTGCCGGCGCGGCGGCCTTCGGAGCCTGGCGTGCCCTCTCCCTCGAGGAACGGCGGCGCCACGTGACGGCCTTCGTGGACGCCGTGATGGCCGGGGCGGAGGAGGCCGCACGGGAGCTCACGCTGCAGATGGGACGGCCGGCCCGCGACGCGCCGGGTGAGCTCGCGGGCTTCGCCGACCGGGCGCGCACCATGAGCCGCCTCGCGGAGGAGGCGCTCCGGCCCCTCGACCCGGGACCGAAGGAGGGCTTCCGCCGCTTCATCCGCCGGGAGCCGCTCGGCCTCGTGCTGGTCCTGGCGCCGTGGAACTACCCCTGGCTCACCGCGGTGAACGCCATCGTCCCGGCGCTCCTCGCGGGCAACACGGTGCT
>CALCTH010000638.1 GCA_937893795.1 uncultured Myxococcales bacterium
CGCGGTTCACGTCGCCGTTGCCGGGCGTGCCCTCCTGGAAGGTCAGGCTCGAGCTGGCCGGCGTGACGGCCTTGAGGATGGAGTCGAGCTGCTGCTCGAAGCCGCAGCCGTCGATGCCGAGCTGCGCCACGCAGCTCACGTCCACGGCGAGCTGGGAGACGCGCGCCGCCTCGGACTCCGGCGACGCCGCGGGGTCGCGCTCGAACTCGAAGAAGCTCGGGTAGGTCGCCATGCATCGCGAGTCGGTGGCCACGTTGCCGCGGTTGATGAGGAGGCCATCGTCACCGAAGCGCCGGTTGGTGCAGGTCGGGACGCTGAAGCCGCCCGTGCCCATGTCCGACGTGATGACGCCGACGCGAAGGCTCCGAACCGGGGGGAACTCGCGGACGACGGCGCCCGTGTCGGGGTTCAGGAGCTCGCCGGAGGCCAGCGTGCGCACGAGCACCGGGATCTCGTCGGCGAGCGACGCCTGCTCCTCGTCCATCGAGCCCGAGTTGTCGATCATGAAGAGCAGATCGACCTCGTCGACGGTTTCGATGTCGATGTCGGCCGCGGACACCGAGAAGGTGCAGGGGTTGAGCGGGCGCAGATCGCGCTCCGAGCAGGCCCCGAGCGCCGTGAGGGCGGCCAGGGAGCCCAGGAGGGCGAGGCGAGACGAGGAGAAGAGGTGGTTCATGGTGTTCGAGGCGCTTGAGCCGCGCGAGGCTGCGGCGGCGGAGGTTCCGACATCGCCGCGGCGGAAGCGGCGGCACTCTAGCAACGGGATTCGGGGGGGATCAACGACCGCGATGAGTGTCGTCCCAGGGTCGGGTTGGGGGCACTGCGAGCGCCGTGCCAGAGCCTCATGGGGCCCGAGGGACCGAACGACGGGTCTTTCATCCGTGATCTTGCGCGGAAGGGGCGCGCCGCGCGTGTGACTGGCTGGCGCATACCCGGGCAACGACAACGTCGTTGACTCTGCAGCCTCAGCAATGCGTAAGACTTGCGGAGTGCCGCCGGGAACCGCTATGAAAAAAATCGTGGCCCGACGCGTGCTGGTAGCCGACGACGAGGAGAACCTCCGCCTCGTCCTGAAGACGCTTCTGAAAAAGCACGGCTACGAGGTCGAGACGGCCGAGAGCGCCGAGCACGCCCTCGAGGGCCTCGGCGCCTTCGACCCGGACTTCGTCATCGCCGACGTGCGCATGCCGGGCATGAGCGGCATCGAGCTCTGCCGGGAGCTCGGCGCCCGCGGCAGCGAGGCCGTGGTCATCGTGATGAGCGCCTACGGCTCCGTGGAGCTGGCCCTCGAGGCGATGAAGGCTGGCGCCTACGACTACATCTCCAAGCCCTTCAAGCAGGACGAGGTGCTCCTGGCCTTGCGGAAGGCCGAGGAACGCGAGCAGCTCCGCCGCGAGAACCGGCGGCTCAAGGAGGAGCTGCGCCAGCGCGAGAGCTTCGGCCGCATGCTTGGCCGCTCGGGCGCGATGCAGAAGCTCTTCCGCACCGTCGAGAAGGTGGCCGCGCACCCGACGACGGTGCTGGTCCAGGGCGAGAGCGGTACCGGCAAGGAGCTCGTCGCGCGCGCGCTCCACGACGGGAGCAAGCGCGCGAAGGGTCCCTTCGTGGCCGTCAACTGCGGCGCCATCCCGGAAGCGCTCCTCGAGAGCGAGCTCTTCGGCCACAAGCGCGGCGCCTTCACGGACGCGCACAGCGACAAGAAGGGGCTCTTCACGGAGGCCGACGGCGGCACCCTCTTCCTCGACGAGCTCGGCGAGCTGCCCCTGATGCTGCAGGTGAAGCTGCTGCGTGTGCTCCAGGAGGGGACGCTGCGCCCGCTCGGGGCGACGAAGGACGTGCGCGTCGACGTGCGCGTGGTGAGCGCCACGGTGCGGGACATGGAGCATGAGGTCGCCGAGGGGCGCTTCCGCGAGGACCTCTACTACCGGCTCAACGTGCTCACGCTCGTGGTCCCGCCGCTGAGGGAGCGCAGTGAGGACGTGCCGCTCCTGGTGGAGCACTTCGTCGCCCGGAACAACACCCGGCTGGGCACGGACGTGCGCGGCGTGACGCCCGAGGCCCGGCGCCTGCTGATGAGCTACGGCTGGCCCGGCAACGTCCGGGAGCTCGAGAACGTCATCGAGCGCGCGATGGTGCTGACCGGCGGCGACCGGTTGGATGCCGAGGATCTGCCGGACCGGCTCAACCAGCCCTTCGACGCGCGGCGGCTGGTCGTGGACACGGACGAGCTGAGCATCAAGAAGATGCAGCGCTTCATGGAGCGGACGCTCATCGCGCGGGCTCTCGAGAAGACCGGTGGCAACCGGACCCAGGCCTCGAAGCTCCTGGAGATCAGCCACCGCGCGCTGCTCTACAAGATCAAGGACTACGGCCTGAAGTAGCCGCCGGCGGGTCAGAGCCGCGCGGACGCGAGCACGGGCTCGAGCGTCGCCGGCGCGCCCTCGCCGACCAGCATGAGCGTGAGGCCCCCTTCGTGCCTGACGCAGACGCCCTCGCCGCCCCCGTCGGTGCAGCCGGGTGCCACGTCCGGCGCAGACTCGAGGACGAAGAGGGAGAGCCGGCGTCCTTCGCGGCGGTAGGTGAGCAGGTTGGCCTTGGCGTCGCCGAAGGTGCAGTTGCGGCCTCCCTCGAGCGCGGCACCCTCGAGCGCGGGGACCACCGGCGCGAACGCGACGTGCGGCGCGAAGTAGGCCCGTAGCTCGGACGCGGCCCCTCGCAC
>CALCTH010000639.1 GCA_937893795.1 uncultured Myxococcales bacterium
GCAGCGCGCGTGACCGCGCGCGAGGTGCTTCCTGGCAGCGCGCGTGACCGCGCGCGAGGTGCTTCCTGGCAGCGCGCGTGACCGCGCGCATACTGCGCGCCCATGGCCGACATCGACGCGCAGATCGAGGAGCTCACCCGCGGCGTCGTGGACTTCCACGTGCGGAAGGAGCTCGAGGAGCGGCTCCGCGAGGGGAGGCCGCTTCGCGTGAAGGTCGGCTTCGACCCGACGCGCCCGGACCTGCACCTCGGGCACACCGTGGTGCTCTCGAAGATGCGGCAGTTCCAGGACCTCGGGCACGAGGTCATCTTCCTCGTGGGAGACTTCACGGCCTCCATCGGCGACCCGACGGGCAAGTCCGCGACGCGGCCGGTGCCCACGCGCGAAGAGATCGAGGAAGGTGCCCGCACCTACGCGGCGCAGGCCTACAGCGTTCTCGACCCCGCCAAGACCTCCATTCGCTACAACACCGAGTGGCTCGGGAGCATGCGCTTCGACGACGTCATCCGCCTCGCGGGGCGCTACACGCTCGCGCGCATGATGGAGCGTGACGACTTCAAGAAGCGCTACGCCGAGAACCGCTCGATCTCGCTTCATGAGCTGCTCTACCCGCTGGCCCAGGGCTACGACTCGGTCGTGCTCGAGGCCGACGTCGAGCTCGGCGGCACGGACCAGCTCTTCAATCTGCTGGTGGGGCGGGAGCTCATGCGTGAGCACGGCCTTCGGCCGCAGATCGTGATGACCACCCCGCTCCTCGAGGGTCTCAGCGCACGCGAGGAGGGCGGGCGCATCGTCGGGGACAAGATGAGCAAGTCCCTCGACAACTACGTGGGCGTCGCCGAGGCCCCGGAGGAGCAGCTCGGCAAGCTCATGAGCATCTCCGACGCGCTCATGTGGCGCTACTACGAGCTCCTGAGCCGGGTGCCGGTCGCGGAGATCGAAAACCGCAGGGCGGCCTGCGCCAGCGGGGCCATGAACCCCAAGCAGGCGAAGATGAGCCTGGCCAAGGAGATCGTGGCGCGCTTCCACGACGACGCGGCCGCGGACGCCGCCGAGGCGAAGTGGGAGGCGCAGTTCGCGCGCCGCGAGATCCCCGAAGACATGCCCGAGGTCACCCTCACCATCGAGGGGGAGGGCGTGTGGCTCCCTAAGGCCCTCGCCGAAGCCGGCGTGCTCAAGAGCTCTTCGGACGGCCGCCGTCGGTTGCAGCAAGGCGGCCTGCAGGTCGACGGCGACAAGGTGACGGACCCCAAGGCGCAGCTCGCCCCTGGCAAGACCTACGTGATCAAGGCCGGCAAGCGCGCGTGGGTGCGGCTGACCGTCCAGGCGGGCTGAGCTCACGCGCTCAGACGACGTCGGCGCTGATCCGGCTCGCGCCGATGATGGCGCCAACGGAAGGGCGCTCGCCCGGCACCTGCGCCAGTAGCGCGTCGGCCGGGCTCTGCCCCCGCTCGAGGAGCGCGCGCACCGGCCTCAGGTGGATGCGCTCGTCGTCGCCGCGGCCGGTGAGGGGGCCGAGGCGCGCGAGGCCGGCCGCGCTGAGCTCCAGCAAATCCCGGGCCCACTCGAGGAGCGGCCTCCCCGCGAGCGCGGCACGGAGCCCGTGGTCCGCCACGGCTTCGCGTAGTCCCTCGAGCGCATCGTGGCCGAAGCCGGTGCTCATGGCGTCCGCCGCGGCGAGCGCCTTCGCGTCGTAGAGCAGGCCCTTCCACAGCGCTGGCAGCGCGCAGAGGAGCGCCGTCCCCTGCCCGTCGGCCTGCCGCACCTCCAGCGTGCGTTTGAGCCGGGTCTCCGGGAAGAGCGTGTTGAGGTGCGACTCCCAATCCTCGTAGCGGGCCGTGGTGCCCGCGAAGCCCTCGCCCAGGAAGGCCCGGAAGGTCTGGCCGGTGTTCGCGACCACCTTCCCGCCGCGCTTCACCATGAACATCGGTGCGTCGAGGGCCCACTCCACGTAGGCCCGGTAGCCCGCGTCGTCGCGCCACAGAAAGGGCAGAAGCCCGGTCCGGTCCGGGTCGACGCTCGTCCACACGCGGCTGCGACGGGTCCGCTCACCGGTCGCCGCGCCTTCGACCCAGGGACTGTTGGCGAACATGGCCGTGACGATCGGCCCGAGGCGCACGCCGACACGGAGCTTCGTCATGGCGTCGGCTTCGCTCTCGAAGTCGAAGTTGGCCTGCACCGTCGCGGTGCGACGCATCATGTCGTGGGCGTAGCGGCCCTTCGTCGGGAGGTACTCGCGCATCACGCCGTAGCGGAGCTTGGGCACCCAGGGCAGGTCCTCTTGCCGGGCGAAGGGGTGGAAGCCGAGGCCGAGCCACGTGACCTCCATCTCCTCGCTCACGGCCCGGAGCTCGGCCATGTGGCCCCGAAACTCGGCGCAGGTCTGGTGGATGGTGTCCAGGGGCGAGCCGCTCAGCTCGAGCTGGGCGCCCGGCTCGAGCGTGATCGAGGCGCGGCCCCGCCGGAGCGCGACGACCTCCCCGCCCTCGACCTCGCGGACCTCGCTCCAGCCGTGGCGGTGCACGAGGGCATCGAGCACCGTCTGCACGCTCCGCGGGCCTTCGTAGGGCAGCGGGCTCCCGTCCGGGAACACGCCGAACTTCTCGGCCTCGGTGCCGATCTGCCAGCCATGACGCGGCGTCTCCGCCTCCACGAAGGGGCGGAGGAGGTCTTCCAGAGTGAGCCGCGTGGGCTCTTCGGGCGCGCCGGGGGAGTCCGCCGTGGGAATCATGATGGTGCGGGGCGGACGTTCGTCAGGCGTCCTCGTTACGCGCGCGGCCTATCAGACGCCGGGCGGACGCGCATGCGGGACGTGGCCATCGAAGGTTGCGGCCGGTCCTGCTAGCTTCGCGCGCATGACCGCTCGGCGACGGCGCACGCCGCAAGGCGTGCGGGGCCTGCTCGGCGGCGGCCTCGTCTTCCGAGGCCGCCTCGAGGGCCGCGGGGACCTCGACGTCGAAGGCCGGCTGGAGGGTGACCTCGAGGTCGCGGGGGACCTGCGCATCGCTCCCGGCGGTCGCCTGGTCGCGGTCGCAGATGGGCCCGACGTCGAGGAGGGTCCGCTCCGGGTGAGGAGCCTGACCGTCGAAGGCCTCGTCGTCGGGGACGTGCACGCCGACGCCGTACACGTCGCCGAGGGCGGCACGCTGCGGGGTCACGTGAAGGCGGCCCGCGTCGGCCTCGACGACGGGGGCGTGCTCCTCGGCACCATCGACATGGACTTCGAGCTGCCAGCGGAGCTGACCTGATGCGGGGGAAGGCCTCGGTGCTGCCTGCGGGGCTCCGCTTCCGCGGGGCCGGCGAGGGCGAGGGCGACCTCGTGGTCGTCGGCGCCATTGAGGGCCCGGGCCGCGGCGAGGGCACGCTCCTCGTCGAGCGCGGCGGCCTCGTGCGCGGTCATGTGCACGCGACGCGCGTGACGGTGCGGGGCGTGCTCAAAGGCAACGCCTTCGGGGACGAGTCCGTGCGCATCGAAGAGGGCGCGTCGGTGGTCGGCGATCTTCGCGCGCCGCGCGTGCGCGTCGTCCCTGGCGCGCGCTTCCGCGGCGAGCTCTTCTTGGGGGCGCTCGCCGAGGAGCCGACGCTCGCCGGCTATGACCCGGCCGTGCACACCTTCACCGGCGCGCCCGCGCCTACCTGGGTGGGCGGACCCGCGCCGGCGCTGCTCCGCGCGCCGGAGCCCGAGCCCGAGCCCGAGCCCGAGCCCCCGCTTCCCGAAGC
>CALCTH010000640.1 GCA_937893795.1 uncultured Myxococcales bacterium
GGTCCACGGAGTTGCCCGTCTCCGTGTAGATCTCGGTCCCGAAGCGCGTCGCCTGCTTGCGCCTCGCGTCCATGAGCTCCGGGCCCATGACGCCCTCCGGGAAGCCCGGGAAGTTCTCCACGTCCGTGGTCGTCGTGAGCTGACCACCTGCGGCGACGCCGGCGGCCATGAAGCCCTCGAACATGATCGGCTTGAGCTCGGCGCGAGCGGTGTAGATGGCGGCGGTGTGGGCGGCGGGGCCCGACCCGATGATGACGACCTTGTGTGCCATGTTCCTTCGACGCGGGGTGGGGGGCGCGCGTGACGCGCCTCGCGACGCATCGTCGTGCCAGGACCCCGGCTCCCACGCAAGGCTCAGCGATGCTCCCTCGCGAGGCGACGCACCTCCTCGGCGAGGGCGAGGCTGGCCGTGAGCCCCGGCGATTCGATGCCCAGCACGTGCACGAGCCCCCGCGGGAGCTCGGCGACGACGAAGTCCGCGAAGCCTCCGTCGGCGCGCCGTTTCGGGCGGACCCCCGCGTAGGCAGGCCGCAGCTGCGCGGCCGTGACCCCGGGGAGGTAGCGCGCGATGGCGTCGGCGCAGGCCGGCGCTTTCTTCGGCTCCACACGGAGGCCCTCGCCCCGCGTCGCGTCCGGTCCCGCCAGCAGCTGGCCGCCGAGATCCCGGGTCAGGTGCACGCCGAGGCCGCCCTGGCTCGGCATCGGATAGACCAGCGCACAGGCGGGGCGGGGCGCGCCGGCGCCCAGCACGAAGTAGTCGCCTCGCCACGGGTGGAGCCGCCAGGGGATGCCGTCCTCCCGGGGGACGTCCACGTCGATGCCTGCGGCCGTGGCGACGTCGTCCGCGCCGTGCCCGGCCGCGTTCACGACGAGGTTCGCGCGCACCGGCGCCTGGCCCCGCGCGCAAACCTCCCACCCGGGCTGTCGCGGGACGAGCGCCTCGACCTCGGCGGCGAACGCGAAGAGCGCGCCGCGCTCGCGGGCGTCGGCCTTCAGCGCGTCCATGAGGCCGTGGGCGTCGACGAGGCCGCTCTCGGTCGAGCGCAGCGCGAGCGAGGCGCGCAGCGCGGGCTCGTCACGGGCCAGCTCGGCTCGGGAGACCAGCGAGAGCCCCTCCACGCCGCTTTCGCGTGCGTTCTCCAGGAGCGCGTGGAGCGCCGCCTCCTCGTCGGGTCCCTGCGCGAGCACGAGCTTGCCGCTTTTCGCGTGCGGGACGCCGTGGGCGTCCGCGTAGGCATAGAGGAGGCGCCGGCCCCGCACGCAGCTTCGGGCCTTGAGGCTCGCGCTCGGGTAGTAGAGGCCGGCGTGGATCACCCCGCTGTTGCGGCTCGACGTGCCCTGGCCCGGTCGCGCCGCGCGCTCGGCGACGAGCACGCTCCACCCGTCGGCCGCCAGCGCCCGCGCGCAGGCCAGGCCCACCACGCCGGCGCCGATGACGAGCGCGCTCCGGTTCGGGTCCTCCATCGGGTAGCGTCCGGACCCACGGCGAGGGCGCAGGAGCGCCGCATCCCGAAGGAGCCAGACCATGAGCAGCCTAGCGGGCGCGGCGCGCGCCGGAAGCGTCTTTCGCGACGATCTCTTCGAGGGAAAGGTCGCCTTCGTGACCGGCGGTGGAAGCGGCATTTGCCGCGGCATCACCGAGGCGCTCATGGCGCACGGAGCCGACGCGGTCATCACGAGCCGGAGTCAGGAGCGGCTCGACGCGGCGGCCGGCGCGCTGGCCGAGACGACCGGTCGGCGCTGCCTCGGCGTGGCCTGCGACGTTCGGGAGCCCGAGACCGTCGAGCAGGCGCTGGACACGGCCCTCGAGACCTTCGGACGCGTCGACATCGTCGTGAACGGCGCCGCGGGGAACTTCCTCGCGCCCGCCGCGCAGCTCTCCTACAACGCCTTCCGAACGGTCGTCTCCATCGACACGCTCGGCACCTACAACGTGAGCCGCGCCGCGTTCGACAAGGCGCTTCGGGCGGGGGGCGGCGTCATCGTGAACATCTCGGCGACGCTCCACTACGGCGCGACGCCGCTCCAGCCCCCCGCGGCCGCGGCGAAGGCTGCCGTCGACTCCATGACGCGCACGCTGGCCCTCGAATGGGGTGCCCTCGGCATCCGCGTGGTCGGGGTTGCGCCGGGTCCCATCGCCGGCACCGAGGGCGTCGACCGGCTGCTGCCGAAGCACCTCAAGGAGAAGGCGGAGAAGCAGATCCCCATCCGGCGCATGGGGCGCATCGACGAGATCGCGAGCGTGTGCGTCTTCCTCTGCAGCGACGCGGCCTCCCTCGTCACGGGCGAGACGGTGGTCGCGGACGGCGGCGCCTGGCTCGCCGGGCGCAGCATCGGCATGGAGTGAGTCGCCGAGGACCCTCGATGCCCGTCGCGGCTCCGGCGGCGGGCCTCCGCCCGGTGCGCGGCACGCTCACCGGAGCTCGAGGCCCACGCTGAGGAGCGGGCTCACGAAGGAGGCGGGCTCGCTCTCGAGGCTTTCGACGGGCTCTCCGGTCAGCTCGTCGAGGCGCGTGCGGTAGAGCCGTCCCACGCCGCCGAGCGGCTGCGCCCGCCAGCTGAGCTGCGTTTGCAGCGCGGCGCCGACGACGAGCGCCACGCTCTCCGACACCTCGACGGTGACGCTCGCCCGGAGCTCCGTGAGAAGGTCCGGCGTGGCCTCCTGCCCTACCAGGGGGAAGAGCCCGAGCGCCAGGGCGTCCAGGGCCAGCTCCACGCCGCGCCCGAGCGTGAGACGAGCGCCGAGGCCCCAGCCTGCGCGGAGCTGCCGGTCGCTCGTGAGCGGCGCGCCGAGGACGAGGATCGAGCGCAGGTAGCGCGAGCCGTGATGGAGCTCGCCACGGAGCACGGCATCGCTGTCGAGCATGAGCCGGAGCCGCCGCCGCGACTCGCGATAGGCGTTCACGATGCCCACGCCGAGGTCGGCGTCGTCGGCCACGTTGATGAGGCCGACCTGGGCCCCGCGCACCCGTCCGCGGGCGACGTTCACCAGGCCCACCTGCGCGCCGCGGACGTCTCCTGCGCTCACGTTGAGGAGCCCCCCCTAGGAGAGGAGGGGGGGGAGGGGCGGGGGAACGGCGGCG
>CALCTH010000641.1 GCA_937893795.1 uncultured Myxococcales bacterium
CCCGGGGTACGGCGGCCCCGGCTACGGCGCACCGGGCGGCTACGGCGGCGGGCCTCCCCCGGCCTCGCTGCAGGTCGCCGACCTTCTGCGCACGGCGGCGGAGCTCTTCCAGAAGAACGTCATGGCGTCTTTCGCCACGGGGATCCTCTTCGCCATCCCGTCCATGGCCGTCGCCGTCGGGCAGGTCTTCTGGACCCGGAGCTTCATGGAGGACGCGATGTTGCTCGGCCAGGGCGGCGGGAACCCCATGGACATGTTCGGGAACTTCTTCGACATGATGGGCTTCGCGCTCCTCGGATCCTTCGTCGCCGTGATCTTCCAGGCCATGGCCCGCGGCGTGTTCGCCTTCCTGGCCATCGAGAGCCTCGCGGGGCGCTCGCCGAGCTTCGGGCCCGCGCTGGCAGCGGCCTTCGGCAAGCTGCATCTTCTGGCGCTGGTGGCCCTGCTCGAGTCCCTCGCCGTCACGGCGGGGCTTTTTCTCTGCATCCTCCCCGGCATCTTCGTCGCCGTGATGCTCTTCGTGTCGACGGTCGTCGTCATGGCCGAGAACGCCAACCCCTTCGAGGCCTTGTCCCGCTCGGTGCAGGTGACCGAGGGCAACCGCCTGAACATCTTCCTCGCGTTGCTCGTCATCGGCGTGGGGTGGTTCTGCCTCGTCTGCGTCAACGGTCTCTTCACGCCGCAGCCTCAGGTCAGCCCCATCACCGGCGTGATGGAGATGCCTTCCCTCGCGTCGCAGTTCGTGGGCGTGGCCATCGGGGGCGTCATCGAGGTGCTGAGGCTCATCGCCGCCGGCTACCTCGCGGGCGTCGTCTACGCACGCATCCGCGGCATCCGCGATGGGGTCGATGCCTCGGAGCTGGCCCGGGTCTTCGCCTGAGCGAGCCGTGCGACGCGCCACCTGTCTCGTCCTCTTCGCCTTGACCTTCGGTGCTCGCGCCGAAGCCCAGGTCGATCCGCGTGAGGTCGCGGACTCCGTCCACGCCGAGCGCGGCTACCCCGACCGGCTCGTCATCCGAAGCGACAGCGGAGGCGCCTTTCCCTTCCCGCCGAGCGGCGGGGGCGAGGGCGACGGTGCGGACGGGGCCGCCCGCCGTCGCCCCGAGGGGGAGCGGACGGACGGGGTCGAAGGGCGCATCCAGGGTCGCGACGAGACCGTCGACGCGAACGCGCCGGGAGCGAGCTTCGATCTCGGTGGCCTCGGCGAGTGGGTGGCGCGCCTCTTCAGCGTGCTCACGCGAATCCTGCTCATCGGCGTCGTGGTCGGGCTGGGCGCCTTCCTCGTCTATCTCATCGCCCGCTACGTTCGCCCCTCCGCGGCGGCTCCCGTGGGCCCTGCGCCGGAACCGGGCGAGCTCGCGCCGGACGACTATGCCCTCCCCGAGGACCCCGGAGACCCGGACGTCCTCGCGGCGGCCGGGCGCTTCGACGAGGCCATCGTGGCGCTTCTCGTGCGGGCCCTGAAGCACGTGGGTTGGGAGCCGGGAAGCCAGCGCGGGCTCACGGCCCGCGAGGTCCTCCGCTCCTTGCGCGACGCACGGCATGGGCCCCTCCGAGAGATCGTCCGCGGCGCCGAGCGCGTCCGCTTCGCCGGCGACGCGGCCGACCGGGAGACCTATGGCCAGCTTCGGCGCTGGTACGACGCGCTCCTCGGCACCCGGTCCACCGCCGCGGAGGCCTCGTGAGCGCGGCCACCGGCGGTGCGGCGAAGGGTGACGTCTTCTCACCGCGGGCGCGGCGCCTCGTGCTCCTCGTCGCCGCGCTCAGCGGCGCGGCGGTGCTCGGGGGGCTTCTCTACGGCGCGCAGCTCGTGGACCCGCGGGCGACGCCGCGCGACTCGCTCGGCACCGGGCCCCTCGGACACCAGGCGCTCCTCGTCGTGCTCGAGCGCCTGGGCATCCAGGGCTACCAGAGCCGGGGCGACCGCTTCACCGGCCCGACGGCGCCGCTCTTCTTCATCGAGCCCTCCCTCGAGGCCCGCGTCGAGGGGCGCGAGCACGCGCTCGAAGACGCGCTCGCGGAGCGGCGCTTCGCGGGTCTCCCCACGGTGCTCGTGCTGCCCAAGTGGCACCTCCAGCCCGGGCTGGCCGCGGCGGAACCACCGGTGCGGCCCGACGGCATCGACGAAGTGGCGGCCGTCGCGGCGGCGGCGTTCCCGGGCGACGACCTGATCGTGGAGCGCGGCCTCGGCGACGGGTCCTCCCACCGGTTCCAGGGCGAGCTCGGCGACTTCGCCGCCGAGATCCCGACGCTCCAGGTCTTCGCCCAGGTGCCGAGCGGCGCGGCGGTGCGCGTCGAGGCCCCGCGCGGGGCCGTCGTGCTCGCCCTCGGGTCGCTCGTCGTCGTGAGCGACCCGGATCTCGTGCACACCTTCAACCTCCATCGGGCCGATCACGTGCTGCTCTGGCTCGCGTTGCTCGAGCGCTTCGGCAGCGACGTCTTCGTCGTCGACGAGGTCTTCCACGGCCACGGCAAGGTGCTCCGCCTCGGCCAGGCCCTCGGGCAGTTCCCGGCCGTGCTCGTCGTCGCGCAGCTCTTGCTCCTGGGACTCCTCGTGATCGCGCGCGGCGCCCGGCGCTTCGGTCCGCCGCTCCGCGACGCCGAGACGGTGCACGGTCCGCGGGAGGCCATCGCCGTGAGCGCCCACGTCCTCGCCGACGGGCAGCCCCTGGCGCGGCTGGCGCAACGCTACGTCTCCGAGGTCTTCCTCGACGCGCATACGCGGCTCGGCCTTCCGCCGGCGGCCACGGCCGAAGAGGGCGCGCTCCGCCTCGACGAGGTCGCCGAGCGCCGCGGCGCCGAGCCCGCCGCCGTGCGCCTCCTCGGCGAGGCCCAACGCCTCGACGTCAAGGCCCCGGCGGGCCCGTGCTGGGCCCTCGTCCGCGCGGCGCACCGTTTCCGCCATACGCTCCTGACCGCGACGGGCCCCGAGCCTGCGTCCTGACCCCGCCTGCCGCCACCGCCTACCGCGCCACCGCGCTTCCGCGCCACCGCCCTTCCACCGCATCGACGACCCGCATGACCCCCGACCACGTACAGCGTCTCCTCGCGGCCCTCACCGAACGCATCGGCCGCGTCGTCATGGATTCGGAGGTGAACCTCCGCTACGCCTTCGTCGCCTTCCTCGTCCGCGGCCATCTGCTGCTCGAAGGCGTGCCGGGCACGGGCAAGACGATGCTCGCCCGCTGTCTCGCCCGCTGCCTCGGCCTCGAGCTGCGCCGCGTACAATGCACGCCGGACCTCATGCCCGGCGACGTCGTCGGCGCCAACGTCTTCGACTTCAAGACGCAGTCCTTCGCGCTCACGAAGGGGCCGGTCTTCACCGAGTTCCTGCTGGCCGACGAGATCAACCGAACGCCGCCCAAGACCCAGTCGGCGCTCCTCGAGGCCATGCAGGAGCGCTCGGTGACCATCGACGGCGTCACGCACGCGCTCTCCCCGCGCTTCCTGGTCGTGGCGACGCAGAACCCCGTGGAGCACGAGGGCACCTACCCGCTGCCCGAAGCGCAGCTCGACCGCTTCCTCTTCAAGCTCGTGGTCGGCTACCCGCGGGAGGACCAAGAGGTCGCGGCGGTGCTGGCGCACGCCAACGCGTCGGGCATGCCCGACCTCGACGCGCTCGGCCTCGAGCCGCTGCTCGAGGGGCCACACGTGGACGCGCTCCGCGAGGTGCCGAAGCACGTGCGCCTCGAGCCGCGCGTCGCGCACTACGCCGTGCAGCTCGCCCGTGCCACGCGCCAGCATCCGAGCCTGGCCGTCGGGCTCTCGCCGCGCGCGGCCACCATGCTCGCGGCCGCGGCCC
This sequence comes from uncultured Myxococcales bacterium, assembly GCA_937893795.1. Classification (GTDB taxonomy): domain Bacteria; phylum Myxococcota_A; class Polyangia; order Polyangiales; family Houyiibacteriaceae; genus CALCTH01. Next base: position 3,803 of record CALCTH010000641.1, read on the forward strand.
GCGCGAACGCGGCGTGCGAAGGACGCGACTTCGCGCTGCCGGACGACGTCAAGAACCTCTTCGTGGCGGCCGCGCGGCATCGCGTCGTCGTCACGCCGGCCGCCGAAATGGAGGACGTGCGCATCGACGACGTCCTCGCCCAGCTCGCCCACCAGGTCCCCGCGCCGCGCTGAGCCGCCCTTCGATGGTC
>CALCTH010000642.1 GCA_937893795.1 uncultured Myxococcales bacterium
GCCCGCAAAGGCCGCGCCTGCGACAGCCGCACCCGTACCCAAGCCGCCTGCGCCGGCGTCCGCGGCCAAGCCGCCTGGGCCCCCGCCTCCTCCGCCACCCAGCATGGCGAGCGCGCGGCAGGAGGCCGGGGCCGCGCCGGCCACGCTTCCGCCCGCCGCCGGCTACGACCCGAGCGACTTCGACGACCAGGCCAGCACGACCAAGGTCGCCGACGTGAAGGCGAGCTCCGGGTACGACCCGAGCGCCTTCGAGGACGAGGAGTCCGCCACCCAGATGGCCGAGGTCCCCGACGAGCTGCTGGCCGCCGCCAAGAGCCTTCGGGCGCCGAGCGAGGATGCCAACTTTCGCGCCGTCTACGAGGAGTTCGTGGCGATGAAGCGCGCCTGCGGCGAGCCGACCGACAAGCTGGACTTCGCGCGCTTCCGGAAGACCCTCGAGCGCAACCGCGACGCCATCCTGAGCAAGCACGACGCCTCGGCCGTGCGCTTCACGGTCTACGAGAAGAACGGTAAGGCCGCACTCCGGGCCACGCCCGTCAAGTAGCGCGGCGGGGCCGTCACGGCAGCCGCCGCGCCGGCGCGGCGCCAAGGAAAGGGGCCGCCTCGTGATGCGAAGCGGCCCCTTCAGGGTCCGTACCGATGGGGTCGTGGGAGTGAAATGAGCCGAACCCCTACCGTGCTAGTAGGTGGGAGCCGCATCGACCGCTTCAGGCTTCCCGGAGAGGTTTGCCGGGTCTGCACACCGCGGGCGACTGAGCCCCCTAGTCGACCTAGTCAGGGATTCTTCTCGGTCCTCACGCGCCCCTCAGAGGGACGATCCAACCTACCGAGCGCACTGCGGCCGGTCAACGGCGCGGGCTGACGCTGCGACCCATCGACCCCGCGCCAACGCCGGCTCAGCGTCGGTCCCGGCCCTTCCAGGGCACGTCCGGCACGCCGGCGCTGTGGTTGGCGACGCGCGCCAGGACGAAGAGGAGGTCGCTCAGGCGATTGAGGTAGTGGCGAAGCTCGTCGCGCACGGGCGACTGCGCCGCGAGGGCCACCACGCGCCGCTCCGCGCGCCGGCAGACGGTGCGCGCGACGTGGAGCTGAGCCGCGGCGTGCGTGCCGCCCGGCAGGATGAAGGTCTGCAGCTGCGGGAGCTGCTCCTCGTGCCGATCGATGGCCTCCTCGAGGCGCGCGATCGACGCCTCCTGGAGCGCGGGCACGAAGAGCTTCTCGGTCTTCTCCGGCACGGCGGCGAGCTCGGCGCCCACGTCGAAGAGCTCGAGCTGAATCTGCGCGAGCAGCCCCTCCATGGACTCCGGGAGGCCGATGGCGCGCGCCACGCCGAGCGTCGAGTTCAGCTCGTCGACCTCGCCGTAGGCCTCGACCCGCGCGCTCGCCTTGGATACCCGCGCGCCGCCGAAGAGACCGGTCTCACCGGCGTCCCCGGTCTTCGTGTAGATCTTCATGGCGCGGATTTAGGACGGCGCCGGCGCGTCGGGAAGGTCGAAGCGCTCCCCCGGGGTGATTCGTCCGGAGCGGACGAGCTCCGCGCCGCTCACCCGACGCCGCCCAGCCTCCTGAACCTCCGGCAGCGCGATCGCCCCGGCGCCGCACGCGACGATCAGCGCGTCCCCCTCGATGGCGAGCACCTCGCCCGGGCTGCCCGAGGCGTCGCGAAGCGCGCTTCGGTGCACCTTCACGCGCTGCCCCGCGCGCTCGACGAAGGCGCCGGGCCAGGGGCGCATCGCGCGGACGCGGTCGTGGCATCGCCGCGCGGGCTGGCGCAGGTCGAGGCGGCCGTCTTCCTTGGTGAGAAGCGCCGCGTGCGTGACGCCCTCTTCGGGCTGCGGCCGCGGCTCACGCTCGCCGGCCACGTACGCCGGAAGCACCTCCGTGAGGAGCGCGGCGCCGCGCGCGGCCAGCCGCGCGCCGAGCGCCGGCGTGTCCTCGTCGGGGTCGATGTCGGTCTCCCGCACGGCGATCATCGGCCCCGTGTCCATGCCCTCGTCCATGCGCATCAGCGTGACGCCCGTGCGCGCGTCGCCGTGGAGCAGCGCGTACTGAATCGGCGCCGCGCCGCGCCAGCGCGGAAGCACGGAGCCGTGCACGTTGACGCAGCCGCGCCGGGGCGCGTCGAGCACGGCGCCCGGCAGGATCCGGCCGTAGGCTACGACCACGGCCACGTCGAGCTCGAGGCCGGCGAGACGCGCCGCGAGGGCGCCGTCCCGCACCTTACGGGGTTGATGCACCTCGAGGCCGAGCTCGAGGGCGCGCGCCTTCACCGCCGGCGGCTGCAGCTTGAGACCCCTACCCCGCGGCTTGTCCGGCTGGCTCACCACCAGCGCCACGTCCGCGATGGACGCCAGCGCGTCGAGGCAGGGCACCGCGAAGGCCGGGCTGCCGAAGAACGCGGCGCGCATGGGGCCCTCAGCGGGCCGTGGCTTCGGCGCTCTGCCGCTTGACCATCGAGCGGTGGAGCAGCCGGCGCCCGAGGACGCCCAGCTTGTCGATCATCAGCTTGCCATCGAGATGATCGTTCTCGTGCTGGATGGCGATGGCGAGCAGGCCGTCGGCCTCGACCTCGAAGGTGGCGCCGTGGCGGTCCTGGGCGCGAACGCGGACCACGGCGTGGCGCTTGATCTCCTCGCGCGCGCCGGGAAACGAGAGGCACCCCTCGTCGAAGACCACCTCGCCCTCACCGTCGAGAATCTCCGGGTTGACGAAGACCCGCAGATCGCTGGGCTCGTCGTCCCCGGTCGCCGTGTCGACGATGAAGAGGCGCTTGGCGATGCCGAGCTGGGTCGCCGCGAGGCCCACGCCCGGTGCCGCGTACATGGTCTCGGCCATGTCGTCGACGAGGGTTTGAAGCTCCGGGCCGAAATCGGTCACGGGCTCGCCGGGGATGCGGAGTCGCTTGTCCGGGTAGTGAAGGATCGGTCGAATGGCCATCGGCGCCATCCTGTATGGAGCCGCCGACCCCCCGGATCAACCGCCAGCGTCCCCGGCGTGGGTCCCCTCGCGAGCCGCGCGCGCCCGGAGCGCGTCGGCATAGAGGGCCCGGAGCCGCGCGTCGCGAAGCACGTCGCGAGCCTCGTCGAGCACCGCCAGCGCCTCCTGGCGCTCCCCCTCACGATGCCCGAGCCCGAGCGCCTCGAGCGCTAGACGCCGCAGGCCGCCGGCGAGGCGTTCGTGGGCGGCGGCGACCTCGCGCGCCGTCGTGTCTCGGGAGAGCTCGAGCAGCGCGAAGTAGTCGCTCGAGGCCACGGCGGCGGAGAGCCGGTCGAGGCGCGCCCGGGCGGCCTCGACGCGGAAGCCCGAGGCGGCGCCCCCCACGCGTCCGCCGAAGCGGATC
>CALCTH010000643.1 GCA_937893795.1 uncultured Myxococcales bacterium
CTGCAGGGCCGTGAGGGCCTCGTCGGTGAAGCCGTCGATGGCGCGCTTGCGCGTGACGTTCAGCTCGGCGACGAAGGCCTCGAGCAGAAGTGCCACGTCGCCTCGCCGCTCACGCAGCGGAGGAAGCTCCACGGGAATGACGTCGAGGCGGTAGAGCAGGTCCTCGCGGAACTCGCCCTTGGTGACGGCCTCGTCGAGGTCGCGGTTGGTCGCCGCGACGATGCGCACGTCGACCTTCCGTACCTTCTGGTCGCCCACCGGCGTCACCTCGCGCTCCTGGAGCGCGCGCAGCAGCTTGGCCTGCATGGCGAGCGGCATCTCGCCGATCTCGTCGAGGAAGAGCGTGCCGCCGTCCGCCGCGACGAAGGCGCCGTCGCGGCGCGTCGCGGCGCCGGTGAACGCGCCGCGCACGTGACCGAAGAGCTCGCTCTCGAGGAGGTTCTCCGGGATGGCGGCGCAGTTGAGCGTCACGAAGGGACCCGAGGCGCGCGTCGAGGCCCGATGGACCGTGCGCGCGACCAGCTCCTTGCCGGTGCCGCTCTCGCCCGTGACGAGCACGGTGCAATCGGTGTCGGCGCTTCGCTCGATGACGCGGAAGATCGACGTCAGCGCCTTGCTTTCGCCAACGATCTCGGGTGCAAAGCGCTCACGCCAGCTCCCGAGGGGCGCACGCGGCCGCGACTGACCGATGGGCGGCGTGGCCTCGCCGCGCCGCCGACCGGCGATGCGCACGGCGCGGCTCAGGGCGCGGTCGAGGGCCTCGAAGCTGAAGGGCTTGAGGAGGAAATCGGTGGCGCCGCGCTGCATCGCCGCGATGGGATGGTCGATGCGCTCGTCAGCGGTCATCACGACGACGCCGGGGGGCTCGGCGAGCTCACAGGCGACGTCGAGGATCGCGAAGCAGTGCCCGTCGGGCAGCGTGACGTCACAGAGCACGAGGTCGAGGCCACCGGCCTTCACGCGCTTGGTCGCCTCGGCGCAGGAGCTGACGGTCTCGACGACGCAGCCGTGCTTTTTCAGGTATCGGCTGAGGGCGCTCTGGAGCGTGCGGTCGTCTTCGACGATGAGAATGTGCTCGGACACAAACCGGGGTTACGGACGATCGGTCCCCGTCTTGAGGCCCCGAGCGGCCGATTTTTTGGTGAGAAGCCGCGCCTGACGAGGCGTGCATGAATCGGCCCTCGCGGGTCCCTCGGAACCTCCGGCGTCGTTTTTATGGCGAAACGCGCGGGCGCCTCGGGCAACATGGCGGCCGCTCCATGTCGCCCCGCTTCGTCCTCTCCGCGCTCCTGGCCCTCGGCGTCGTCTGTGCCTCGGTCTCCCCCGCGCATGCCCAGCAGACGCGTGGCACGACCGGTCTTCTTCGCGGAGACGAAGACGCCGCGGAGACGGCGCGCGCCGGGGACACGGACGAGGTCACCTACGAGACGCTCCGGGAGCGACCGGAGCCCGTCGGCGTCGAGGACCGACGCCCCATCCCGGACCTCGACGGCCGGGGCGGCCCGACGCGGCGCGTCTACCACGCGATGTGGCCGCTCCGGATTCTCCTGGCCCCCGCCTACTTCGTGGCCGAGTACGTGCTGCGGCGACCGCTCACGCACGCGGTGACCGCCATCGAGCGCGAGGACCTCATCACGAAGGCCAACAACGCGCTCCATTTTGGCCCGAACGACGAGCTCCTCCTCGTTCCCACCTTCAACTTCGACTTCGGCCTCCGCGCCAACATGGGCGGCATCTTCCGCTACCAGGACGCGCTCGGCATCGACGGCAACAAGATCGGCATCTCCTACACGACCGCTGGCTTCGACCCGCCCTTTCACGCCTTCACCTTCAACGACACCTACGGCGGCGACGGGTGGTCCCTCTCGGTCGGCTACCAGTTCCTGAACCGCGCCGACCAGTTCTTCTTCGGCATCGGGAGCGAGGCCGACGAGATCTTCGAGTCGCGCTTCGCCATCAAGCAGAACGTGGGGCACGTCACCTTCGCGCTCCAGGGCTGGCGCGACAGCTCGTTCTCCGTAAGCACGCGCCTCGACCAGGCGGCCTACGGCGATGCCGAGGCCATCGGCGGGCGGCGCGGCCTCGGGCCCTCCATCCGCGAACGCCAGGCGGAGCTGGCGAACGACCCCGACGGCCCACAGCTGAATCTGCCGGCGGCGTTCCCGGACCCCGACGACCCCGACGCCCCGCGTGGCTACGCGATCCACTCCACGGAGGTCCGCTTCACCATCGACTCGCACGAGCCGCGGCAGGCCATCGAGGAGCTCCCGGACCCGGAGCTCTGGGGCCCCACGGCGCGTGGGCGCGTCGACGTACGCATCGACGGCCTCCTCGCCCTCAACTACTCGCTACGCGGCGGCGCGGCGGAGCAGCTCTGGCTGGAGTGGGGCGGCGCCGTCACCGGCTATGTGGACGTGTCCGGCATCGACCACGTGCTGGCCTTGAGCTTCAGCGCCCACGTGGCCGAAGCGCTGAACGGCGAGATCCCCTTCACGCTCCTTCCGGACCTCGGCGGCACGGGTCCGCTTCCGGGATTCCGCCCGCGCTTCCTCGTCGGCGAGAGCCTGGCTTCTCTCAGCCTCGAGTACACCTGGCCCATCTGGGTGCTGCTGCGCGGCAACCTGAAGGTCGCCGTGGGCAATGCCTTCGACAGCCGATTCAACGACTTCGCCCTCGACAACCTCCGGATGAACTTCGACATGGGGATCCAGTTCGAGGAGTACGACAAGGTCGCCTTCAAGATTCTCTTCGGCCTGGGCACCTCGACCTTCGAAGACGGCCTCGACCTCCAGGGCTTCCGCTTCTTCGTGGGCGGCACGCGGTTCTTCTGATGCTTCGCTTCGATCCCACGCGCGCTCTGGCGCTACTGCTCCTCGCTTCCCTCGTCGGCTGCGCGAGCGCGATCCGCCGATTCCCGGACAAGGACCCGGACTGGGTGGACGAGGGAGACTTCCGGCCCTTCTCTCCGCAACCGGAGGAGTACTACTCGGGCCTGCTCTGGGACGGCGCCGACCAGATGGCCTTCCGGCCCCTCTCCCAGGCCTTCCGCGCGGACATCGCCGAAGAGGCCCTCGGCGTGAACGCCTTCGACGAGGCGCCGGCGTCGGCCTGGTACACGCCGCGGCTTTCGGTGCGCGACCTGACGACGGACGAGATCGTCCGCGGCCCCTGCTACGACGCGCCACCGCTCCAGCCGCCCTTCATCGTCGTCGACGTGAAGCCCAACGGCGCGACGCCAGGCTTCTTCGTGGAAGACACGGGCGGCCGCAAATACCTCATGAAGTTCGACCGGGACCGCCAACCGGAGCGCTCCTCGACGGGCGACGTGGTCAGCTCGCGCATCTACTGGGCCACGGGCTTCTCCACGCCCTGCAACCGCGTGGTGAACGTGACGCTCGAGTCCTTCCAGCTCGACCCCGAGGGAACGGTCGAGATCGACGGCGAAGACGTGCCGCTCACCTGGGAGCTCTTCGCCGGATCCCTCGAGGCTGCGGGGAGCCGCGCCGACGGCTCCTACCGCGCGCTCACGAGCCTCTTCCTGCCCGGCCGACCCATCGGGCCCTTCCGCTACGAAGGCCGGCGTCAGGACGACCCCAACGACGCCATCCCGCATCAGGAGCGCCGGGATCTCCGCGGCACCCGCGTCATCGCCGCCTGGACCCACCACTTCGACACGCGGGAGCAGAACTCCCTCAACATGTGGATCTCCGTAGGCGACGAAGGCCACGGCTACGTCCGCCACAACTACGTGGACTTCGGCGACACCTTCGGCAGCCTCTGGGCGCGGGACGGGATCAGCCGACGCCTCGGGCCGAGCGGGTACTTCAACCTCTACCACGTGGCCGGCGACTTCGTGACGCTCGGGCTCATGCCTCGGGCCTACTACCGGTCGCAGCTCGGCCCCGCGGGACCCGTGTGGGGCTACTTCGACATCGAGACCTTCGAGCCCGACGACTGGAAGGCCGGCTACCCGAACCCCGCGCACCTCCGGGCGACGGAGCGCGACAAGGCGTGGATGGCGCGGCAGGTCGCGCTCATCGATCCGGACACGGACGTGCCTGCGCTCGTCGCGTCCGCGCAGATGGACGACGGCTTCGCGGCGCAGGAGCTCGTGCGCATCCTCCAAGGCCGGCGCACGAAGATCCTCGAGCGCTACCTGACGCGGCTCTCGCCGCTCACCTGGCCCACGCTCCGCGACGGCCCCGAGGGGCCGGAGGTCTGCCTGAAGGACCTGGCCGTCACCGCCGGTCTCATCGCCGGCGAGGACCGGCCCTACTGGAGCCGCGCCTGGGAGCTGCGCGGCGCCCGGCGGCTTCGCACGCTACCCACCGGGCGCATGACGCGCGTGCTTCCCGACCGGGTCTGCGTGGGACTCCCCGAAGCGCCGGAGGCGACGACCGACGACCCGGCGTATCTCATCGTCGACGTGGCGGGGCTCTTCGGCCCCGAGGACCGGCGCGCGCGGCCGCTCCGCATCCACCTCATCTCACGGGGCGGTGGGCGCGCGCGCGTCGTCGGCCTCGAGCGCCCCTACGACCTGGACGCGCCGGACCGCTGGGACTGAGCGATGCCTTCGGCGCCATGGAAGCGCCGGGGAAAGACCGGGTAGCCTCGCGCGTATGACGCCGCGCATGACCACTGCGACCTCCTTCGCGCGCCGCTCCGGCGCCACCCTTCTCATGATGGCGCTCGCCACGGCCTGCGGGGGCGGGAGCGGGCGCTCGACGACGCCACCGCCGCCGGTGCCGACCTTCACCAAGACCCTCGTGCTCGTCGGTCCCGAGGGCGAGCGAGTCGAGATCGCCGAGTTCGGAGAGAGCGAAGCGTACCTGCGCATCGAGGGCGTGCGCTCGGAGCGCGCGGGGTTTGCCTTCCTCGCCACGGTCAACGTGAACGGCGACCGCACCACCTACGAGACGCGCTGGGATGGCCGCGGCTACTTTCCCGTCCACCGCGAGGCGGACCGGCGGGGCACCACGCCGCGCTGGACGCTCTACGACGGGCAGACCCGTGATGGCCTCACGATGACCTGGGACGAAGAGGCCTCGGCGGCGCTCGACGGCGGCGCGCTTCACGCCTCGCATTGGCAGCAGCGCAACGACGGCACGCTCGCCGCGGTGCAGGACTTCGACCGGGCGGCGGCCGAGGCCGGCGCGAACGAGGAGCTCGCCGGTGACCTCGAGCGCGTCGCCGAGGCGTGCGGCGCCACGCCGGAGGTCTCCGTGGATTTCGCGACCATCGACGACGCGACCTTCATGGAGCTCTCCATCGCAGGCTACTGCGGGAACATCCTGCATGCGCTGCGCTCGGTGTGCCGCGATCAGCCGGTGCAGGCCTTCGTGCAGGCGAACGTGCAGCGCGTGACCTGCGCCTTCGGGGAGGAGCTGGCCCTCGACCTCGCCGGCGGCACGCTCGCGCTCACCACCGCGCGCACGACCAACATCCAGCAGAAGCTCCAGGAGACGCTCCTGGCCATGGACGGCCCGAGCGGCGCCACGCTCCGCCAGGAGGTCGTCTACGCCCGCACCGCCGTCTGTACGAAGGACGACAAGGTGCTCGCCGTGATGCCGAGCGCCTTCGGGGACGACCCCTCCATCGGCTACGGGAGCCGCGAGCGCCTGACCCAGACGCCGCAGAGCCGCTTCATGAGCGACGGCTGGTTCTTCGACCCGCGCCAGTGGGCGCCGACGAACAACGCGGACTTCCGGGGCGCGGATCTCCGCCTCTGGTCCCGCGTCGAGGTCGACCGCGAGGCCGGCACCTGCAGCCTCGTCTGCGGTGAGCGCACGACGGAGTGGGCACTGATGAGCGAGACCGAAGGGGCCGGCGTCCTCGCCAGCGCCGAGACGGCGCCCTCCCCGGTCACCCGGCGGCCCTACGCGCTCGCGCGTGACCGACGCGGCACCTACCTCTACGTCGACACGGGCAACACGGACGAGACGTCGCGGGACTTCCGCGTCTACCGCGGGCCGCGCGGCGCGCTGGAGCCGCTCCAGATGCGCGACGTCGCCTCGGACTCGGAGGGCGAGGTCTTCTCCACGGCGCGCGGCGACTTCCGCCTCATCGTGGACGGCGACCGCTCCGAGGCCCAGTGGATCGCAGGGCGCCGGCGCCAGGAGCTGCGGCCGATCCCCGTGGAGCAGAACTACCGGCTCATCTACACGGAGCTCGGCGTGTACCTCGGGCAACGCTTCGAGCTCCCCTGCGACGACTACTGAGCCGCGCCGAGGCAACCCCTAGGGCGCCGGATTCAGCCCGTAGCGCTGGCAGTAGGTCGCGACGCGGCGGCGGGCGGCGCGGGAGAGCGGGCGCATGCGCGCGGTCACCAGGCTGAGGTTCCGCTGCTGGCAGGCCGCCTTGGCCATGACCTCCGCGGCCTGCCGGCTCCGCTGGACGCCGTAGGAGCGCTCGGCGAGCTGCATGGCCTGGCGCCCGTTCCCCGCGCGGAGCGCCGCGTTGGCCTGGTCTAGGAGCGCCTGCGCTTCCGGCGGGAGACCGCTGCGCATCGCGGGTCGCATGCCGGGATCGCGCTCGGCCGCCGCGGCGTCCATCGCCGCCATCATCGCGGCGACCCCGTTCGTCGCCGGAGCGTCGGCGGCGGGCTCGACGGCCGTCGGCTCCTCGTCGGTGGCCTCCGCGGTCTCGACCGGGTCGGCAGTCGTCGGGTCCGCGTCCGCAGGCTCCACCCTCGTCGCGCCCGTCGCTGCGGTCTCCAGCGGCGCCGGGTTCTCCGCCGGGTCGAGCGCCGCATCGTCGGACCCGCGCGTCGCGACGTAGGCGCCGGCGGCGAGCGCGGCGACCAAGAGGCCGAGCGCAGCGCCCTTCACCATTCCGCTTCCGCCCGTCGTCGCCGTGCCCACCGCCGGGCTCGGCGCGGCCAGGTCGGGCAAGGACTCGGCGGCGGCCACGGGAGCCACGCCGGCCGGGGTCGGCGTGGGCTCCGAAGACGCGAGGGGACTCGGCGGCAAGGCATCCGACGCCATCGTCGCCGCGCTCGCGCGGGCGTCCACGGCGCCCTCACCCCGAAAGGCCGCGACGAAGCTCGCGACGTCCTCGAAGCGCTGCGTGGGGTCCTTAGCCATGCCGCGCGCCACCGCGGCCGCCGCGGCGGCGGGCACGTCCGGCACGACGTCGTGGATGGGCCGCGGCGTCTCCTGAACGACCTTCAGCACCACCTCGGCCACGGTCTCACCCGCGAAGGCGATGTCGCCGGTGAGCATCTCGTAGGCCATGGTCGCCAGGGCGAACTGGTCCGCTTCGGGACCGAGCTCCTTGGTCTTCCCCATGGCCTGTTCGGGCGCCATGTAGCCGGGCGTCCCCATGACCGCCATGTCGCGGGTCAGCGCGACGTTGGGCGTCTGGATCTTGGAGATCCCGAAGTCGAGGATCTTCACCCGGAAGGGCGGGCTCTCGTTCGGCTCGCTGACCAGGAAGAGGTTGTCGGGCTTGAGGTCCCGGTGCACCACGCCTGCCTCGTGCGCTACGCGGAGACCGCTGGCGGCCTGCGTGAGCACGGCGACGGTCTCGTCGTAGGGAAGGCGCCCGCGCTCCATGCGATCCGCGAGGGGCTCACCCTCGAGGTAATCCATCGCGATGTACTGCCGGCCGTCCGGGAGCGCATCGAAGTCGAAGACGTGCACGATGTTCGGGTGCGCGAGGCGGGCGCCGATCTCGGCCTCGCGCTGGAAGCGCGCGATGATCTCGCCGCTGCCGCCCATCGAGGGGAGCAGCACCTTGATGGCGACGGCCTTCGGGAGCCGCAGGTGACGAGCCTTCCACACCTCGCCCATGCCGCCCTTGCCGAGCAACGCCTCGAGGGCGTAGGTCCCGTTCAGGACGACGCCGGGGGCCAGCGCCTGGCCCTCGCTCGGGGGGAGGCGCGTGCCCGCCAGCGCCGGGTCCTCTCGACTGCCGTCACCGCTCATCGCCGGGACCATGCCACGGGGCCGGGGGTGTTCGCCTCTTCCGGCCCAGCGCCAGACAGAGGAGACCGACGAGCGCACCCGCCCCCGCGGCGGACGCGGCGCAGCCTCCCCCGCCAGCGCTGCCCGCCTCGGGGCGTCGAAGCCACAGATGCGAGGTCAGGGTGCGCCGCAGCGGCCCCGACCACACCTCGGCGCGAAGGCGGGTCTCACCCGTCGCAGGGGCCAGCAGCGTGATGCGCGTCTCGTAGGGGAGTGCCCCGACCTCGTCGCGCCGGCGTTCCACGCCATCCACCACGAGCGAGAGCGCGTCTGGAACGGCCTCGCCCCCTCCCTCGCTCACCCGTACGACGAAGGTCGCCTCCTCGGCGACGACCGTATCCCCGCTGCGCATCGCCGGGGCCTCCACCTCGAGCTCGACCATCGCGTCGTCGGGGCCGCCGAGCTTCACCACCGTGCGGCCGGCGCGGAGACCCGCGAGGAGCCCGTCGACGGAGAGCGCGTCCGCCTGAACGAGCGTCGTCGGCTCGCCGAGCGGCGAGGCCGTGGGCAAGCGCTCGAGCCCCCGATGGCTATCCGAGCCGCCGATGGCGACGACGTGCCGCCCCTCGTCGCACCATTCGTCCCAGAGCTGGAGGTTCACCTCGAGGCGGGCCCGCCCGGTCCCGTCGATGTCGCCGTTGATGACCTCGAGCGCGTCGATGAGGCTCCGGTCCACGCTCGTGTCCCAATCGCAGCCGATGCACAGGTCACCGATCCCGATGAGCGGATGCACCGGCGCGAAAACTGCGCCGCTCTCCCGGATCTCCGCCACGCTCGCCTCGAGGGTCACGCCGCGGCTTCCCACCTTGTGATCCACGAAACGGCGGAGCCCGATGGCGTTCCCGTGGCCGCCGTAGGTCGTCCACTCGATGCCCGGGAGCAGCAGCACGTCGCGATGCCGGGCCTGCACGGCGGAGAGGACGGTCAGGTGGCTGGTGGTGTTGTGCTCGCTCACCTCGATCCAATCGAGGCCGATGGACGCGGCCGCGTCGGCCAAGGCGTCGAGCGTCGGCGTGGCGTCGCCCGAGTGGATCGAGTGGACGTGAAGGTCCCCGGCGTACCAGCCCGGCACATCCCGGAGCGGCGCCGGAGGTAGGTAGGGTCCGCGGTCGGGATCCGGCGGGAGGGTCACGCACGCTGCGTCGGCGGCGCAGGCTTCGACGGCCGCCTCGTCTCGGAAGGTGAGCTCGATGCGGTAGGGCGCCGGATCGACGTCGACCTTGGCGGCGCCGAGCACGAGCTCCCACGCACCGTCCAACGGCCCCGGGAGGTACCCGGGAGTCGCGGCGCCCGCCGTGATCTGCGTGACGTCGCCGTTGCTTCCGCTCCATCCACGAAAGACCGAGGGGCTCAAGCCCTCGGGGTCGGGGCCGTTCAGCCCGAAATCGACGATGTTCTCGTCCAGGACCTGACCATGCGTGAACACGATCTCACGGGTTCCCGCCGGGACCTCGAAGGGAACGAAAGCGAAGCGCTCGGGACCTGCCGGCAGCGTTCCCTCCAGCACGAGGTCCTGCGCCGCGGCCGGCGCCGCGGCGAGGGCGACCAGGCAGGCGATCGAGACGAGGGCGCGCATGTCCCGAGCGTCGGGAGCCTCACGCGCTTCGTCAACGCCCTCCGGCCCGCGCTCCTCGTCCTCGTCTTGGTCGCGGGCTGCGGCGACGACGCCGAGGCGCCGCCTGAGCCCGTGCCGGACGAAGACCCGGTGCTCGTGGGCTCGTCGCGTGTCGAGCGCTGCCAGCTCGTCCGCGAAGGGACCCTCGATACCGAGGGGCGGGCGGAGGATGTCCGGGTGGACTTCCTGGCCGAGACGGCCGCCGTGGCCTGGCGCGAAGGCACGTCGCTCGTCCTGCAGCGACTTCGCGGGACCGTCGCCGACGGCGAACCGCTCCGCATCCCGGCGCCGGACTTCGATGGTCACACGCTCGCGACCCTCCAGGGCGGCCTGCTTCACGTGAGCTGCGCGCGGTGCGGCGAGAGCCTCCGCCTCTGCACCCACGCGCGGGCCCTGGCCGCGGACGGCGGCGCAGCGCGCGGCCCGGCGGAGGCCTCGGCCGCGGCCTCCCATGGCTGCGCCATCGACCCCCTCGAGGCCACGAGCCCCGGGGCCGCCTACGACGACGTCTACCTCGCGCTCGCGCGGCGGCGCCCCCCCCCGGGCCCGCGGATGGTGCTCCGACGCGACACGCTCGGCGCGGAAGCGACGCCACGCATCGATGCGCCCCTCGAGCGCCCGCTCGCCCCGCCGCTTCCGGTGCTGCAGGCCAGCGCGCGTGGCGGCTGGACCCTCCGACCCGAGGAGAGTGAAGTCGGCAGCCTCCGCATCGAGCGAGGCCCGCTCGGGCTGGCCTTCTTCGGCCGCCTGCGCTTGGCCCAGCAGCGCGCCGTGGACGGCATGGTGCAGGAGGACCCCTTCTGGTTCGTGGCCTTCGACTTCGAGCCCGCCGTCTTCGTCGAGGACATCGGTCGGCTGGCGCACGCCATCGCGCGGCGCCCCGAGGGTCTCGTGGTGCTCGCCAGCGAGCGACGCCTGGCGTTCGTGCGACCCGACGGCACCGTCGGCGACGCCCCGGGTGACGCCGGCCGCGAGGAGGGCGACCTCCGGGAGCTGCCGCCGCCTTTTCGTGGCGTGCTCCACGGCCTGCTCCGCGAGGGCGACCGCGACACGCGCTTCGTGCGCCGCGACGTCCGCGGTCATCGGGTGGACGACGTCGGTCTCCGCGCGCGAGCTCCCGGCGCGACCTTCGCCTACGACGGCACGCGCGCCCTCGTCGCCCACGCCCGCCCGGGCACGCTGCGCCTCTGGGAGATCGCGTGCGCCGACGAGGGCTAACGCCCTCGCTCAGCGCGCCGTGACGACGCGGTTCCGGCCGCCGCGCTTGGCTTCGTAGAGGGCCGTGTCGGCCGCCTGGCTGCTGCGCTGGAAGCTCGTTCCGCTCGCCCAGAGCGCGACGCCGGCGCTCACGGTCACTCTCAGCGTCTCTCCTTCCACGCGGAGAAGCTGGCGCTCGACCTGCTCGCGAAGACGCTCGGCGGTGGCTGCCGCGCCCTCCAGGTCGGTGCTCGCGAGGACCACGAGGAACTCCTCGCCGCCGGTACGGTAGGCGTGGTCGTTGCCGCGAAGCTCCTGACGAAGCGTCTCCGCGACGTGGCGGAGCACCGTATCGCCCGCGGCGTGGCCATGCGTGTCATTGACCTGTTTGAAGTGGTCGATGTCGAGGGCCACGACGCCCACCGCCTCGCGGCTGAGCTTCTGGCGCTTGACGAAGCGTTCGACGGCGCGCCGATTGCCGAGGCCGGTGAGCGCATCGGTGCTCGCCATGGTCGTCGCGTCCTTGAGGGCGAGCTCGAGCACCTTCGCGTGGGACTCGTGGACCCGCATCAGCGTGCGTGCCTCCTCCGCGCGGACGCCGCGGGCTTGCGCCTCCTCGACGAGCGCCGACGCCTCGCGGACGAGCGTCTCCCGAAGCTGCTCGAGCTCCCGAAGATCCGCCGCTCGCTCGATGCGCTGCCGGACCTTCTGGAGCCGGAGCTGGGCGGCCGGCTCGTCCGCGGCGAGCTCCCCGAGGATGTCCACGAGCTCGCTGACGCCGAGGCGCAGCACGTCCGCCGTTTGCCTGAGGAAGACGACGCCGTGGGCGACGCGCTCCATCTCCTGGCGGAAGGCGGCGATGGTGTCCCCGGCGGCCTCGGCCCGGGACGTAGCGTCCCGCAGGCGCCGCAGCCCATCGTCGAGGCCGGCGAGGCCCAGGGCGCGGGCGACGGGGATCGCCGCGTCGACGAAGGGCTCGGCGGGGCTCTTCTCGTCGGGCGCGAGCTCCGCGGGCCAGCGCAGCTCCTGCACCGCGAGGGCCGCGGCCTCGAGCTCCGCCTCGCCGCTCGCGCGCTCCGCCTGTCCCTGCAGGCGGCGCACGGTGCGGCGGAACTCCTCGTTCGCGCTCGCCTCGCGACCGGCACGCTCGAGGAGACCGAGCGTATGGCAGAGCGCGTTCTGGAGGTCGCCGTTCACGGCGCTGCCGCCGTCACCTTGGCCACCGCCCTGGGAGGCGCGGTCGCGCCCCTTCCCGAACCGAATCACGGCGTGCCTCCTTCCGGAGCGACGCTTCCGACGTCCCCCACGCCGCGGACGGCGTCGGCCTCACGGGCAGATTGGTCCGCACCCTCCCCGCTCTCGAGCGCCTGCTGCGCCGCGACCGTGCGGTGGAAGCGGAACTCCACCCGGCGGTTTCGGGCGCGCCCGGCGTCGCTGTCGTTCGGCGCGACGGGGTGCGTGTCGGCGTAGCCGGAGACCCGCAGCCGGCCACGGTCGACGCCGGTCTCGGTGAGGAAGTAGCGGAGCACTCTCGTGGCGCGGGCCGACGAGAGCTCCCAGTTCGACGGGAAGCGCGCGTTCGAGATGGGCCGGTCGTCCGTGTGTCCCTCGATGCTGATCTCGCGCTCGAAGACGTCGCCGAGGTCCGCCACCTTGCTGAGCACCTCGCCCGCGCGCCCGAGGTTCAGGTCCGCCGAGCCCGAGGGGAAGAGGAGCTGCTCGCGGATGCGGATGATGACGCCGCCGGTGTCGGCCTCGATTTCCACGGCGTCCTCGAGCTCGTTCTCTTCGATGAGCTTCTCGAGCTCCTCGAGGGCGTCGTCTTCCTTCTCCCGCTGCTGCTGCGCGCCCTCGGGCCAGCTCTGCGTCTGGCTGAGCACGATGGGCGTGTTCGTGAAGGACGAGTGAAGGCCCTGCTCCTGCGTGCTGACGCCAAAGGCCTCCTTCACGGAGCCGAGCATTTCCTTGAACTCCTGCACGTTGAGCTCCGCGAAGCTGAGCAGGAGCACGAAGAAGGTCAGCAGGAGCGTGGCGAGGTCCGAGAAGGTCGCCATCCAGGCGGGCGCGCCCTCCTCACAGACGCATTCGTCATCCGACATCGCGCGTCAATCCTCTCCGCTGGCCTCTCGCTCGCTCGGCGCGAGGCGTGCCTGGAGCTTCTCCTTGATGACCATGGCGTTCTGACCCTTCACGATGGCGTCGACGCCCTCGACGACGACGGCCATGTTCGCGCCCTCCTCGGTGCCGTAGCGGTCGAGCTTCTCGGCGATGGGGCCGAAGACCATGAAGGCGAGGATGGCGCCGTACATGGTCGTCAGCAGCGCGACGGCCATGGCGGGACCGATGGAGCTCGGATCGCTCAGGTTCTGAAGCATCTGCACCAGACCGATGAGCGTTCCGATCATGCCCATGGAGGGCGCCGTGGACGCCATGAACTTGAAGAGGGCCTGCCCGCGCGCGTGCCGCTTCTGCATGGAGAAGAGCTCGGCGCTCAGCGTGGCCTTGATCTCCTCTTCGGGGATGCCATCGACGGCCATGCGGATCCCCTTGGCGAGGAACTCGTCATCGATCTGCTGGTTCTCGAGGGCGAGCACACCCTCGCGGCGCGCGATGTTCGAGAGCTTGAGGATGACCTGGATGGTCTCCGTCGCGTCGCCCGCAGGCTTCCGGAAGGCGTTGCCGGCGATCTTGAAGGCGCCGGCGACGGCCGGCATCTTCTCGGCGGTCAGCGCCGCGGCGATGGTACCGCCGACCACGATGAGGAGCGAGGGAGGGTCGACGAAGGACGAGAGGCTCCCGCCGATGAGGATCGAGCCGATCACCAGGCCGAAGCCGAGCACCATCCCGATGACGGTTCCGATATCCATCAGCGCGTCTCCCGCCAGAGGACCGACGGGGCCACGCTCGCCAGCGCCAGGCGCTTGACGCGCGGCGCACCGGAGCGACGTCGATCGCTCCCTCGCAACGCGGAATCACGTCGCTTTTTCAGGACATGGGCGGTGGTCGATCCCTGCACGCCCTCGGGAAGTGCAGCGCCCGTGCCAGCAGCGCGTCGTCAGCGGGTCAGCTTGCGGTACTTGATGCGGCGCGGGACCTCGGCGTCGTCGCCGAGGCGCTTCTTCTTGTCGGCGGCGTAGTCCGTGTAGCCGCCCTCGAAGAAGGTGACCTGACTGTCGCCCTCGAAGCCGAGGATGTGCGTGCAGATGCGGTCCAGGTACCAGCGATCATGGCTGATGATGAGCACGCAGCCGGGGTACTCCAGCAGCGCTCCTTCGAGGCTCCGCAGCGTCTCCACGTCGAGGTCGTTGGTCGGCTCGTCGAGGAGCAGCACGTTCCCGCCGCTCTTCAGGAGCTTCGCGAGGTGCACGCGGTTCCGCTCACCGCCGGAGAGGTTCTTGACGAGCTTCTGCTGGTCGGAGCCCTTGAAGTTGAACCAGCCGCAATAGGCCCGCGCGTTGACGAGGCGGTCGCCCACGTCGACCTCCTCCGCGCCCTCGCTGATCTCCTGGTACACGGTCTTTTCGCCGTCGAGGTCGTCGCGGCTCTGGTCGACGTAGCTGAGCTTCACGGTCTCGCCGACCACCAGGTCGCCGGCGTCGGGCGTCTCTTCGCCGACCACCATGCGGAAGAAGGTCGTCTTGCCGGCGCCGTTCGGGCCGACGATGCCGACGATGGCGCCCGGCGGAACACGGAGGCTGAGATCCTCCATGAGGAGCTTGTCGCCGAAGCCCTTGGTGATGCCCTCCACCTCGATGACCTTCTGCCCGAGGCGCGGCCCCGGCGGGATGCGGACCTCGTTCGGGTCCCGCTGTTTCTTCCCGCTCTCGGCCACGAGCGTGTCGAAGGCCTGAATGCGCGCCTTGCTCTTGGCCTGCCGCGCCTTCGGCGACGCCCGCACCCACTCGAGCTCCTGCTTGATCTTCCGCTGCCGCGCCGACTCGGTCTTCTCCTCCTGGGCGAGGCGCTTCTGCTTGTCGTCGAGCCAGTCCGAGTAGTTGCCCTTGAAGGGAAACGCGCGGCCGCGGTCGAGCTCGAGGATCCAGTCGACGATGTTGTCGAGGAAGTAGCGGTCGTGGGTGACCAGGATGACGCAGCCCTTGTACTGCTGGAGATGCCCCTGGAGCCACGCGACGGACTCGGCGTCGAGGTGGTTGGTGGGCTCGTCGAGGAGCAGGATCTCGGGCTTCTCGAGCAGCAGCCGGCAGAGCGCGACGCGGCGCTTCTCACCGCCGGAGAGCCTCGCCGGGTCGGCATCCGCCGGCGGCAGCCGAAGCGCGTCCATGGCGAGCTCGAGCGTGTGGTCGAGGTTCCACCCGTCGACGGCGTCGATCTGATCCTGGAGCTTCCCCTGGCGCTCCATCAGCTTGTCCATGTCCGCGTCGGGGTCCGCGAAGCCCGCGTTGACCTCGTCCCAGGCCTTCATGAGGTCCCGGATGGGCTGCACGGCGGCCTCGACGGCCTCCTTCACGGTCTTGGCGTCGCCGAGGTCCGGCTCCTGCGGCAGGTAGCCGACCTTGATGCCCGGCCGAACCCAGGTCTCGCCGGTGAAGTTGGTGTCCTCGCCCGCCATGATGCGGAGGATCGTGGACTTTCCGGTGCCGTTGACGCCGATGATCCCGATCTTCGCGTCCGGCAAGAACGAGAGATAGAGGTCCTCGATGATCTTCTTGTCCGGCGAATGGACCTTCGTGAGGCCCTGCATGGAGAAGACGTAGTCGGCCATGGCCGGGGTCATGCCATGGCCGGGGCGGCCTTCCAACCGCGGGTGGCCTCGATCCGGCGGCCGATCGGCGCAGGCGGCGTACCCTGCGCGGCGTGATCGTCGACGTCCTCGTGCATCCGGACCTGCTCCTCGATGAAGCAGGCCTTCGCGCCGCTGCCGCGCGGGAGGCGGCGGTGCCGCTGCGCGACGTCGAGGGCCTTCGGCTCCTGCGGCGGAGCGTCGACGCGCGGCGCGGTCGCGTACGCATCGCGGCCCGCGTCGAGCTCGACCTGGGGCAGGGCCTTCCGCCGGCCCCGGCGACCCCGCCGGCGCTTCCCACGCTTCGGGGCGCGCCGGAGGTGCTCATCGTCGGCGCCGGGCCCACGGGCCTCTTCTGCGCCTGGGAGCTCGCGCAGCGCGGCATCCGAGCGACGAGACACGAGCGCGGAAAGGCCGAGCGGCCGCGGCGCCGCAGTCTCGCAGCGCTGACGCGCCGCGGCGACCTGAACCCGGAGAGCAACTACGGCTTCGGCGAGGGCGGCGCCGGGACCTTCAGCGACGGCAAGCTCTACACCCGCGCGAAGAAGCGTGGCGACACGACCCGCGTGCTCGACGCCCTCGTCGCCTACGGCGCGCCAGAGGCCATCCGGGTGGACGCGCGCCCGCACATCGGCACCAACAAACTGCCCGGCGTCATCGGGGCGATGCGCGCGCACCTCGAGAGCGCTGGCGTCGACGTCGCCTTCGAGACGCGTGCCGCCGGCCTTCGGGTCGAGGGCGGACGCGCCACGGGCCTTCGCCTGGCCGACGGAAGGACGCTCGACGCCCGGGCCGTGGTCGTCGCACCCGGCCATTCGGCGCGGGACGTCCAGCGCTTCGTCGCCGGGGCCGGGGCCGAGGTGCGCTTCAAGCCCTTCGCCCTCGGCGTACGCGTCGAGCACCGTCAGGCCTTCGTCGACCACCTCCAGTTCGGCGAGCTGGCCGGGCATCCCGCGCTCGGCGCGGCGGCGTATCGGCTCACGCTCCAGGCCGCGGGCGCCGGCGTCTTCTCCTTCTGCATGTGCCCCGGCGGCTTCATCTGCCCCGCGGCCACGGACCGCGGGATGCAGGTCGTCAACGGCTGGAGCCCCTCGAAGCGCTCCGGTCGCTTCGCCAACTCGGGCTTCGTGACCGAGGTTGGCGAGGCGCAGCTCGCCGCCTTCGGCCTCGACCCGGCGGATCGCTTCGCAGGCGTCACGCTCCAGCAGCGCCTCGAGTCCGCGGCCTACGAGGCCGGCGGCGGCTCCTACGTGGCCCCGGCGCAGCGGCTGAGCGACTTCGCCGCCGGGCGCCTCTCGGGCTCGCTCCCGGAC
The DNA here is from genome assembly GCA_937893795.1 of uncultured Myxococcales bacterium. Lineage (GTDB taxonomy): Bacteria > Myxococcota_A > Polyangia > Polyangiales > Houyiibacteriaceae > CALCTH01. The sequence goes on from CALCTH010000643.1 coordinate 16,831, forward strand.
ACGAGCTACCCGCGGCCGCTGGAGAGCGTTCGCCTCGACGCGCTCCTCGGGCCTCTCGCCCCGCCGCTGCGCGCCGCCCTCGGCCGGCTCGAGACGCGCATGCCCGGGTTCACGGCCGGGGCGGACGCCGTCGCGCTCGGCATCGAATCGCGCACGAGCTCGCCCGTGCGCATGGTGCGCGACGCGGAGCGCCTCGAGGCGGCGGGGCTGCCGGGCCTTTATCCGGCCGGCGAGGGAGCCGGCTACGCCGGCGGCATCATGAGCGCGGCCCTCGACGGGATCCGCGTCGCGCGTGCGCTGGCCCGGGCCGCGTAGCGCCTCAACGCGGCGGGGCTCGGCGCCGTTGGGTTTCTCATGGCCGCCCCTTCCTTGGTCCCTGCGCGCCCCCCGGAGGACCTCGGGCTCCTCGCCGCCGCGCCCTACCCGGCGCTCCTCTTCGACGCCTCGGGGGTCCTCGAGGCGTGGAACGACGCCGCCGAGGCGCTCTTCGGCACGGCGCTCGTGGCGGCGTGCAACCGGGGCATCGTCGCGCTCCTCGCCGGGGAGGCCGGGTCGCTCCCCGTAGACGGCCGACGCTGGGAGGTGTGGGCGCGGGCCGAGCGCGGCCGCGTACCCGTGGAGCTCTGCCTCGCGCCGCGGCCTCGGGGCGGCACCGTGGCCTACGTGCACGACCTCTCCACGGTGCGGCGCGCGGCGCGCGCCCTCGAATCCGCCCGGCGCGACGCGGAGAACGCGAGCGCGACCAAGACGCGCTTCCTCGCCATGATGAGCCACGAGCTGCGGACGCCCCTCCACGCGGTGCTCGGCCACGCGGAGCTGCTGCTGGACGGGCGCACGCTCGAGCCCGAGCAGCGCGCGATGCTCCGCGTCATCGAGCGGAGCGCGGAGACGCTCTCGGCGCTCATCGAGGATCTGCTCGACCTGCCGCGCATCGAGCGCGGCGAGGTCGCCCTCGAGGCCGCGCCCTTCGCGCCGCGGGAGCTGGCCGCGGAGCTCGAAGCGAGCCTCGGCGCGAAGGCCCGGGAGCTCGGAGTGCGCTTCCAGGTCAGCGTCGACGAGGCGCTCCCCGCGCAGCTCCTCGGCGACCGGCGCCGCGTGCACCAGATCCTCACCAACCTCGCGAACAACGCGATCCGCTTCGCCCCGGAGGGGCGGGTCGACGTCGGTCTCGAGGCCGGAGAGGACGACGCTACGCTCGCGCTCGTCGTGCGCGACGACGGCGTCGGCATGACCGAGGCGGTGCGGGCGCGGATCTTCGAGCCCTACTTCACCCACGGCGCCGGGGACATCCCCTCGAGCGAGGGCCTCGGCCTGGCCATCGTGCGCACGCTGGTCAACGCCCTCGGCGGCTCGCTCGGCGTCCGTACGGCTCCCGGTGAGGGCACGGAGTTCCGGGTGCTCCTGCCCCTCGAGGTCGCGCGCCCGTCCGCGCCGACCCCGGCGCAGGCCCCCCTTTGCGGCCAGGGGCGCGTGCTCGTGGTCGACGACGACGCCCTGAACCGCCGCGTGGCGTGCGGCCTTCTCGACAAGGCGGGCTTCGACGCTCGCGAGGTCGGCTCCGGCGCCGCGGCCATCGCCCAGTTGGCCGAGGCCGACGTCGATCTGGTGCTCATGGACGTGGACATGCCCGGTATGGACGGCCTGGAAGCGACGCGGCGCATCCACGCCGCCGACCGCGCCGCCGGGCGACCGGATACGCCCATCGTGGCGCTGACGGCGCACGCGATGCCGGAGCTCGAGTCGCGCTGTCGGGAGGCCGGCATGCTGTCCATGCAGCGAAAGCCCGTCCGCCGCGCGACGCTCGTGCCCTTCGTGCTCGCCCACAAGCGCCGGCGCGTGCTCGTGGTCGACGACGACGCGGACCTTCGGCCCTTGCTGCGTGCGTTCCTCGAGGCCGCGCGCGTGGAGGTGCACGAGGCGGCCGCCGCGGACGAGGCCGAGGCGCTCCTCGCGGCCCTCGGACCGCGCGCGCCGCACGCGCTGAGCGTCGACCTGGAGCTCCCGGGCCGCGACGGGGCCGAGCTCGCACGGGGCCTCCGCGCGCGAGGCTTCGCGGCGCCCATCCTCGCGCTCTCGGGACATGCAGCGGACGTCGTCCGGGCCCGGGCCGGTGCCGCCATCGAGGGCGTGCTCACCAAGCCCGTGCGGCGGGACGCGCTCGTCGCGGACGTGCTGGCCGCCTGCGGCCGCCCACGCGGCTAGCGCGCCGAGTCCGGCGCCCTGCCGCGCCTTTCCCTCATCGCCGGCCCCCGCGCCCGGCTCCGGCGTCTCCCGGACCGCGGCGAGCGTCCGAGACGAGCGCGCCCTCGACGAGGCGCTCGCGGTGCTCGGCCGCGACGACGTCGCCGCGCCCTCAGACGAGGTCGATGCGCATGCCTTCGCGGGCGACGAAGGCGCCGTCCCAGGTGTCGACGGCCTCGGCCTCCACCCGGTGCATGAAGGCATCGTCGTGGTACGGGTCGTGGTGGAAGATCGCGAGGCGCTTCACCCCAGCGCGCCGCGCGAGACGCACGCCCTCCTGCCACGTGGAGTGCCCCCAGCCGATGTGCTTGGGGAACTCTTCGTCCGTGTACGTGCTGTCGTAGGCGACGACGTCCGCGTCGGCGATGAGCGCCAGAATGCGCTCGTCCGGCTCGCCGGGAACGTGCTCCGTGTCGGTCACGTAGACGAAGGACTTGCCGTGCGCCTCGATGCGGTAGCCCGTGGCGCCATCCGGGTGCTGGAGCGGGGCCGTCGTCACCTTGACGAAGTCCCCCACGTCGACGGCCTCACCGGCCCGGAAGTCCTCGAAGCTCAGGTCCGCCTGAAGCGCCGAGAGCGGCACCGGGAAGGTCGGCCGGGCCATCTGCCCCGCGAGCACGCGCTCGATACCGCCCGCGTCGCTCAGGTGGCCGGCCATGATCCGGAAGCGATGGCCCGGAGCGAAGGCTGGCGCGAAGAAAGGGAACCCGTTGATGTGGTCCCAGTGCGTATGCGTCAGGAGGATGGTCGCCTCGCGCACCTTCGACCGGAGGAAGCTCTGTCCGAGGTCCTTCACCCCGGTTCCAGCGTCCAGCACCATGCGGTGACCGTCCACGCAGACTTCGATGCAGCTGGTGTTGCCCCCGAACTCGATGTGCGTCGGCGAGGGGCAGGCGATGGATCCGCGCACTCCCCAAAACCGAACCCAAAACTCCATCAGTCCACCGCCGGGGGCACGCGCGTGTCTCGCCGCCTCATGACCCCCGATGCTACATCAGCGCCCTCGGGGAGCGCACCAAATCGGGTGGCCGGCGCCTTGCAGGGGACCCCACCGCTCCGTAACGTCTCGCACTTTTCGACGTCCCCCTCGTCCCCCATGTGCCGAAGACCGCGGCGCAGCGGGCCCGCGGGGCTCGGAGGCCATCCATGGACAGCGACGCACAGAAGCGGTCCGGACCGCTCCCCGACGTCCAGGCCGAACGGACCCCGGAGGCCTCGGCGCCGCTGCGCCGGGTCGGCGTCCGCGAGGTGCGCCGGCCGCTGAGGGCCCTGGGCGCCTCCACCGTGGCCACCATCGAGCTCGGCGTCTCGCTCGCTGCCGAGGACCGCGGCGCGCACATGAGCCGTTTCGCGGAGGCCCTCGAGGACCTCGGCGAGCTGACGCCGGAGACGCTTCGGGCGTTCCTCGGGGACCTGCGCGGGCGCATGGGCGCCGCGGAGGCCGAGGCTCGCTTCGCCTTCCCCCTCTTCTTGCCTCGCGAAGCGCCCGTGAGCGGGGCCCGCGGGCTCCTCGACGTCGACGTCGCGCTCATGGGCGTCGAAGGCAGGGGCGACGAGGCTGCGCGCGTGGACCTCTCCGTCGAGGTGAGCGTCGCGAGCCTCTGCCCCTGCTCCCGCGCGGTCTCGGACTACGGAGCCCACAACCAGCGTGGGCGCGTCCGCATGGACGTGACGCTGCGCCATGCCGCGATCCCCGAGGTTTCGGAGCTCGTGGCCATCGCCGAGCGAAACGCCTCGGCACCCGTCTACCCGGCGCTGAAGCGCGAGGACGAGCGCGTCGTCACCATGGCGGCCTACGACCGGCCGGCCTTCGTCGAGGACATGGTCCGCGGCGTCGCGCGCGAGCTCCGGGAGGACCCACGCATCGCAGGCTTCACGGTGCGTGTCGTCAACGCCGAGTCCATCCACCCCCATGACGTCTTCGCCGAGGTCGTGTTCTCGGAGGGTCGCTTTCGCGGTGCCGAGCGATGAGCCTGGAGCTCACCTTCACCCGGCGCTTCTGCATGGCGCACCGCCTCACGAGCGGCGCCTCCGCGAAGTGCGCGACCCCGCACGGGCACAACGAGCTCGTGACGGTGACGCTCGTGCCGACCCGGCCGGAGCGCCTCGACGGCGTCGGCAACATGGTGGTGGAGTTCGGCGCGGCCAAGCGACGATGGCACGCCTTCGTCGACGATCACCTGGATCACGGTCTCCAGCTCGGCGAGGACGACCCGCTCCTGGCCTTCGCGACGGAGGCGTTCCCGGGCTGGCGTCTGGTCGTCACACCGGGCGATCCGACGACCGAGCTCCTGGCGGTCCTCCTCATGGCCAAGTGTCAGTCGTTTCTCGATGACGAGGGGCTCCCGCTACGCTGTGCACGCGTGAAGCTCGAAGAAACGCCAACGAATGCCGTACTCTTCACGGGCACCCCGGCGGAGGTGCTGCCACGCCGCGAGGGCTGGTGGAGCCGCGCCGATGGGAGCACGAGCTGAGATGACCTCGGACGACGACACCGGAGCCGGAATGTTTGCGCTCGTGGTGGCGTCCGAGCGCGACGAGCGAAACCGGAAGTCGGGAGCACCCTCAAGGCCCGGGCTGCCGCGTCCGTTGAACGAGACGATGGACTCCACCGTCGCGCGGCTTCCCACCGCCCAGGACGCGCGCCGGGCCCGGCTCGTGTCGCTGGCCGGTGGGACCCTCGGAGAGGACTACCTCGTCGACGGGCTCGCCCTGCTGGGGCGAAGCGGCGAGTGCGACATCATCCTGCCCCACGCCGGGGTCAGCCGGCAGCACGCCCGCCTCGAGCGCGACGGGGACGGCACCTACTTCGTCGAGGACCTCGGGAGTCGGAACGGCACCCTGCTGAACGGACGGCCGGTCAAGAAGCACCCGCTGCGCGCCGGCGACCGGATCCAGCTCGGCGCCGGCACCGTGCTCCTCTTCACCCTCGAGGACATCGCCGAGCACGCCGCGGACGAGACGCGCCGCCTCCAGGGCGTCGCGTGGCTCGCGGCCGGCATCGCCCACGACTTCAAGAACGTGCTGAGCGTCGTGGCGCAGAGCCTCGGCCACCTCGAGCACGTCGACGACGGGCCCGAGCGGGGCGAGTGTCTACAGGACGCGCGGCAGGCCACGGAGCAGGCCATCGCGCTGGCGCGCCGGCTCGTGACCGTCGCGCGCCCGGGACGCCGGGAGCGCCAGCCCATCGTCCTCGACCGCTTCGTCGCCGAGGCGGTCCCCTTGGCCCGCCGGCTTCTGCCGAACGACGTCCGCCTCGACGCCCAGGTGGCCCCGGGACTGCTGGTCTACGGGCACGAGGACGAGCTGCACCAGGTCTTGATGAACCTGGTCATCAACGCCCGGGACGCGATGCCCGGCGGCGGCACGATCACGCTCACGGGCCAATACGACGCGGCGCGGCGTCGCGCCCGGCTGACGGTCACCGACGACGGCGTGGGCATGAGCGCCGCGACGCAGGCGCGGATCTTCGAGCCCTTCTTCACCACCAAGGCTGGAAACGGCGGGACGGGCCTCGGCCTCGCGATGGTGTACTCCCTCGTGAAGAATGGCGGCGGTAACCTCGAGGTGGAGAGCCGCCCCGGCGAGGGCACGACCTTCCGCCTCTACTTCCCCGCCGGAGGCGAGGGTCTACCGGCCGCGAAGCCCACCGTGGGCTTCCGTCGGCCCTCGCTGCAGGCGGTCCCCGAGGCCCCGGCCGCGGGCGCGGCGGTGCGGCAGAGTGACGACGAGCCCTCGGTCATCCAGCCGGTGGAGCCGGAGCCCGAGCTCGGGTTCCTGGCCATGCCGCGACGTATCTCGGCGCTGCCGCCGGAGGTCACCCGCGCCCGGCGCCTCGACCGCGCTCGCGTGCTCCTGGTGGACGACGAGCCGCTGCTCGTGAAGAGCACCACGCGCCTGCTTCGGACCCACGCCGAGGTGGTCGCCTGCGGGCTCGGCGGGGAGGCCCTGGCGCTCGCCGAGCGCGACGCCGACTTCGACCTGGTGCTCCTCGACCGGCGGCTGCCGGACGCACCCGGAGACGAGCTCCTCGCGGCCCTCGCCGCCGTGCTCCCCGGCGTGCCCTTCGTCGTCTGCTCCGGGGCCATCGACGAGGGCGAGCGCCGCGAGCTGCTGCTCCGCGGCGCCGCCGGTTTCCTCGAGAAGCCCTTCCGCGCGCAGGAGCTGATCTCCGTGCTCGAGACTCACGCGCGGCGCCGCACGACGAGCCGCTGAGTCACGGCGAGCTGAAGCTCGCGCGGGCCATGCACGCGCGGCCAGAGGATGCCCTCGGCCAGCGCAGGCGCCTCGAAGCACTCCGTGGCCTCCACGAGGGCCGCGAGCGCGCCGTCGTCGCCGGTACCGAGCGCGGGGTCCGGCGTGGTCAGGCGTAGCTCGCCTTCCGGTGCCAGCACGCGCGCGAGCTCCTCGACGAAGGCGTAGGGAGCGTCGAGCAGATCCACGACGTGCGCGGCGACGGCGAGGTCCACGCTCGCGTCCGGGAGCGGCAGGGCCGTGGCGTCGGCGAGGACCAGCCGCGCCGCGGGCACGCGCGCCCCCGTGTGGAGGAGCGCGGGGAGCGAGCGATCGACCGCGACATAAGAGGCGGCGCCGGCGGCGAGGCGCGGCGCTCGGTCTCCGGCGCCGGG
>CALCTH010000644.1 GCA_937893795.1 uncultured Myxococcales bacterium
AAACGAGCGGCTAGCGTCTCAGCAAGCTAAGCCCATCTATTACGATCATTCTGCCCAAGCCCTCGACCTCGTCTCCGCTCATCATGAGGTCTTCGACCCGCTCGACGTACTCGTAGGCCATGTCCGTGATGTGGAGCAGGCCGTCCTTGTTCGGGGCGATCTCGATGAAGGCGCCGTAGTTCTCGACGCGCTTCACGACGCCCTTGTACTTGGCGCCGCCCTCGGGCTCCGTGGTCAGGCTCTCGATGATGGCGATGGCCTTCTTCACGGCCTCGGAATCCGAGCTCGCGATGGCCACGGTGCCGTCGTCCGAGACGTCCACCTTGGCGCCGGTCTGGTCGACGATGGCCTTGATCATCTTGCCGCCCGGGCCGATGACGAGGCGAATCTGGTCCGGCTTGACCTTGATGGTCGTGATGCGCGGCGCCCACTTGTTGAGCTCCTCGCGCGCCGTGCCGAGCACCTCGTTCATCTTCTCGAGGATATGCATGCGGCCGGCCTTGGCCTGCTCCATGGCCTGGTGCATCACCTCGCTGGCGAGGCCGTCGATCTTGATGTCCATCTGGATGGCGGTGATGCCGTTGGCCGTGCCGCACACCTTGAAGTCCATGTCGCCGAGGTGGTCCTCGTCACCGAGGATGTCGGTGAGGATGGCGTAGTCGTCGCCCTCCTTGATGAGGCCCATGGCCACGCCGGCGCAGGGCGCCTTGAGCGGGATGCCGGCGTCCATCATCGCCAGGCTGCCGCCGCAGACCGAGGCCATGGACGACGAGCCGTTCGACTCCGTGATCTCGCTGACGATGCGAATCGTGTAGGGGAAGTCGTCCTTCGCCGGGAGGAGGTTCATGAGCGCCCGCTCGGCGAGCGTGCCGTGACCCACCTCGCGCCGGCCGGGGCCGCGGAGGAACTTCGTCTCACCGACCGAGTAGGGCGGGAAGTTGTAGTGGAGCAGGAAGCGCTTCCAGTAGCTCTCCGTCAGCCCATCGATCTTCTGCTCGTCGGCGCTCGTACCGAGCGTCGCCGTGACGATGGCCTGCGTCTCGCCGCGCGTGAAGAGCGCCGAGCCGTGGGTCCGCGGGAGGAAGCCCGCCTCGATGGCGATGGGGCGGACCGTCTCGAAGTCGCGCCCGTCGACGCGGACCTTCTCCTGAAGCACCTGGCCGCGCATCGTGTTGAAGCGAAGGTCCTCGTAGGCGGCGCCGATGTCGCCGTCCTTCTCCGGGAACTCCTCGGCGAGGGCCGCGACGGTCTCCTTCTTCACCTTCTTGAAGGCGGCGTAGCGCGGGTGCTTCTCGGCCACGTTGCAGGCGGCCTTCACGCCGTCGAGGGCGACCTCCTTCACGCGCGCGTCGATGCTCGCGTCGCGGGTGGCCGGCGTGAAGATCCACTTCTCCTTGCCGGTGGCCTCCCGCATCTGCTCGATGAGCTCGAGCGTGGGCTGGATGGACTTGTGACCGAAGTCGAGCACCTCGAGGAGATCGGCCTCGCTGATCTCGTGGCAGAGGCCCTCCACCATCATGATCGCGTCCTTCTTGGCCGCGATGACGATGTCGACGTCGGACGCCGCCGTCTGCTCGAAGGTCGGGTTCGCGATGAGCTGGCCCTCGACGCGCGCCACGCGCACGCCGGCGATGGGGCCGGCCCAGGGCACGGGGCTGAGATGCATGGCGGCCGACGCGCCGGTCATGGCGAGCACGTCCGTGGGGTTCACCTGGTCGGCGCTGAGCACCGTCGCGATGATCTGGATCTCGGCGCGGTACCCGTCCGGGAAGAGGGGGCGGCAGGGACGGTCGATGAGGCGGCTCGTGAGCACCTCGTGGTCCCGGAGGCGTCCCTCGCGCTTGAAGAAGCCGCCGGGGATCTTGCCCGCGGCGTAGGTCTTCTCCTGGTAGTCGACGGTCAGCGGCAGGAAGTGCTGGAAGGGCTTCGCGTCCTTCACGCCGGTGGCGGTGACGAGCACGACGCTGTCGCCGGACTCGACGAGCACGGAGCCGCCGGCCTGCTTGGCGATGCGGCCGGTCTCGAGGGTCAGGGTCTTGTCCCCGATCCGGACGCTCTCTCGAATGATCATGTGTTTGGCTTTCGCTGAGCCGCGCCTCGCGCGTCACGCGTCGCCGTCCGGCCCGGAGGGCGGGACGCCGAGAAGGTGAAGCCGCGAGGACGGGCGTTGTGGGTAGGAGCCCCGCGGCGAGCGGCGCGGCGGGGCAGCGTCCACCCGGTGGAGCCCGATCCTCGGTTCCAGGCCTCGAGCGCGTCGCGGCTCGAAGACTCGAATCGAAGGTCGAACGCCCCCCCGGAGCGGACGTTGGCGCCGTCATAGACCAGATCGGGGACCCGGGCGACTCCTCGGTGGCCAAACGTGAGAAAGCCCACGACCGCGAGGCCGTGGGCTTTCGGGGCGCAGCGAATCGCCGCGCTACTTACGGATGCCGAGCGAGTCGATGATCTTCCGGTACCGGTGCACGTCGTTCTTCTTGACGTAGTCGAGGAGCCGCCGGCGCCGGCTGACGAGCTTGAGCAGCCCGCGGCGCGAGTGGTGGTCCTTCTTGTGCGTCTGGAAGTGCTCGGTGAGGTAGCCGATACGCTCGGTGAGAAGCGCGATCTGCACCTCCGGGGACCCGGTGTCGCCGGCGTGCGTCTTGAACTTCTCGATGATCTCGTTCTTGCGGTCGTTGGTCAGCGCCATGGTGCCCTCGCGTCGGCCCTAGCGCTGGGGCCGCGTGTGATGGTGGCTTTCCCGGCGGCAGAGCGCCGACGGGCCGCGGACTATGCGTGATTCCAAGAGCCGCGCAAGCC
>CALCTH010000645.1 GCA_937893795.1 uncultured Myxococcales bacterium
GCGCGCTGCCGGTCTCGTTCGCGAACGCCTCGCGCAAGGAGCCGAGCTCCGCCGGCGCCGCCTCGAGCTGCAATCGGCAGGCATCCACACCCACGGCCGCAGCGTCGCCACACGCGAACGCCATGAGCGTCGCGAGCCCCATGAGCGTCCCTCGCATGGAGGCGACCTAGCCAGTCAGAGCGCGAAGCGTCAATCACGGCCTCGTCACTGGTCGCCGCCGCTCCGCGACCGGCGCTTGCGACGTGCGCCGCGCGCTCTCACCTTCCGGCGCATGCGCTCGTGGCTTCCCGCGCTCGCCCTGCTCCTGGCCTTCGCCTGCCCCGACGAGGCGGGGGCGCCGGCCGCCGATGCCCCGGCCCCGCGCCCGGAAGGCCTGAGCGCCGAGGAGCGCGCGGCCGCCGAGCTCGACCGGGATTTTCCGGCGCACGGCGTCGTCACGGCGCTGCAGCTTCGCGTGCTGACGGCCGCCCGGGCGGAGGCGCCGGTGCAGGGCTGGCTCCGCACCGGCGCGCGGGTCCGCCTCGCGCCCACGGAAGACGCCTGCGCTGGCGGGCGCTGGCACCGCGTCCATCCGGCGGGCTTCCTCTGCGCCAAGGACGACGAAATCCGCGTCGGCGAGACCCCGCCCGAGGTAGAGGAGCCCACGGAATACGGCTGGCACGACACGCCCACGCAGGCCGAGCAGGCCGCCGCGCGCGGCGCCGTGGTGCTGCCGCCGGGTCCGAGCGACGCGCCGCTGCCCTACGCCTACTTCTTCGTGAAGGAGCGCGCGGTGCCCGAGTACCACCGCCTCCCGAGCCGCAACGAGCAGCGCGCCGCCGGCGCGAAGAGCGAGCGCTACCTCTCACTCCTCGAAAGCGACGAGCGCCGCGCGCGGGCCTACCTCGAGGGCGCGGACGACGGCCCGCCGGGCACGGCCGTGATGCACCGCTTCCTCAACCGCGGCTTCTACGTGGCCAGCACCGGCACCGAGCTTCGGGCGCGGCGTCGCTTCGTCCGCAGCACACAAGGCCGCTACGTGAAGGAGGCCCGCCTCGAGCAGCGCAGCGGGTCGAGCTTCCGCGGCGTGGAGCTCGACGCCGAGCTGAGCCTGCCCATCGCCTGGGCGCTCCGCCCGGCGACGCTGCTCGCGGCCGAGGAGCGCGAGGACGGAACCGCGCGCTTCACGGCCGACGAGGAGCTCCCGCGCGTCGAGCGGCAGGAGCGGCTCACGGGCTGGACCGAGACCCGGAACATCGGCGGCGCCGTTTATCACGTGCTCGAGACGGAGGCCGGGGAGCGCTACCTGCGGAGCTGGTGGGCCACGCTCGCCGAGAGCGTCGACACGCCCGAGGAGGTGCGCGACGACGAGCCGTGGGTGCACATCGACCTGAGCGCGCAGACGCTCGTGCTCTACGAAGGCGCCAGGCCGATCTACGCGACGCTCGTCTCCACGGGGACCGAGGGCTTCGAGACGCCGACGGGGCTCTTCGAGATCCGCCGAAAGCACGTCACGGACACGATGAGCAACATCGGCGATGGTGCGGACGACGCCTACCGCATCGAGGACGTGCCGTGGACCCAATACTTCGAGGGCAGCTTCGCCCTCCACGCGGCCTTCTGGCACGGCCGCTTCGGGACCTCGCGGAGCCATGGCTGCGTGAACCTGGCGCCGGCCGACGCGCATCACGTCTTCCAGCGCACGTGGCCCGAGCTGCCCGAGGGCTGGCATGGGGCGGCGAGCGAGGACACGGACCTGCCCGGGTCGCACGTGCTCGTGACGGAGTAGGAGGCGGTCGGCCGCACGGGCGGGCTCTCAGCCGTCGACGCCGAGGAGGCGGGGCTCGCGGGAGAGCTCGACGGCGAAAGCGTCGCGCACCGTCTGCACGACGTCGTCGGCGAAGGCGAGGAGCTCGGCCGTGCTCGCGCCGCCGTGGTTCACCAGCGCGAGGGCGTGAGCGCTGCTGAGGCCGACACGCCCCCGGCGCGTGCCCCGTGGGAGACCGGCCTTCTCGATGAGCCAGCCGGCGGCGAGCTTCACGCGGCCATCCGACTGCGGCCACGCGGGAACCTCGCCGAGCCCTCGCGCGGCCGACCTGCGCCGAGCCTCGGCCGCTGCGAGCGGGCTCACCAGCGGGTTCGTGAAGAAGCTCCCGGCGCTCCGCCGGTTCGGGTCCTCGGGGTCGAGGACCATGGACTTGCGGCGACGGAGCGCGACCACCGTGTCGCGAACGGCCGCGAGCCCCGCGTCGTCGCTCGTAGCCCGCACCAGCTCGGCGTAGCGCCGCGCGGGAGGACCGCCGGGCATGAGCCCGAAGGTCACGTGGGTGACGAGGTAGGCCCCGGGCGCGTCCTTGAAGCGACTGTGCCGGTAGGCGAAGCCGCACTCCGCGGCCGCGAATGTGCGTGCTTCGCCCGTCACGCGGGCGAGGACCTCCACCGAGACGAGCGTGTCGGCGACCTCCTGCCCATACGCGCCCACGTTCTGAATCGGCGTCGCCCCCACGCGGCCGGGGATGCCGGCGAGGCATTCGACGCCGGCGAGGCTCGCGTCGACCATCGCGTCGACGAAGCGGCCCCAATCCTCGCCTGCCGCCACGCGAACCCGGCCCCCCGGGGCGCGCTCGATGCCGCGGGTGGCCTCCTCGACCACGAGCCCGTCCACGCCGGCGTCTGGCACTATGGCGTTCGAGCCGCCGCCTAGCACCGT
>CALCTH010000646.1 GCA_937893795.1 uncultured Myxococcales bacterium
AGCCGCGCCGTGAAGCACGCGCGCTCCCCCGGCGCGATGCTCGCGCGCTGCGGCCAGAGCGTCCCGCGGGCCGCGCTGCCGGGCGTACAGGCAGGCCGCGCCTCCTCCATCGAGGCTGCGACGCCGGTCATGGCCGCCGCAGCCACGCGCGTGAGGGTCCGGGTCGCCTCCCGGGTAGCGGTGCAGCGGGAGTCGCGCAGCTGCCAGTCCCAGCGCGTCGACTCCCGAAACGCCAGCGTGTCTCCCCGCCGCGTGAACACGTAGCGGCCCCGCTCTTGCTCGGCGGAGCTGGATGGCGTGCTGCAGGACACCTCCCAGCGGCTCGCGCTGGCGCTCGCCTGGCTCCGCCGAAGCCCCGGGCGCTGGCTCCAGCAGGCGTCCGTGGCGCCGCGCACCGCGCCGCTGAAGGTCAGGTGGTCTCCCCGGACGCCCACGGTCACGGCCCCTGCTCGTCCTTCGGTGCCGTTCTGCGGCCTCGGCGGGCAATCCGGGCCCCAGCTCGAGACCGCGTAGCGGACCCGGAGCGGGCCGGCGGTCCAGGCGCCGGCGAGCTCCGCCGGTCCCTGGGCCGCGGCCGGAACGCTCGCGCTCAGGGCGAGCAGGCCGACGAGACAGGCTGCCCGCGACGGCATGGACCGCTGCGGCATCGGCCGGAGTGCTACCACGGAAACGCGACGCGGCGGCCCGGGCACTGCCTGGACCGCCGCGAAGCGAGACCGAACGTCGGGGTATTCAGCCCGCGCTTTTGACTGCGTCGGTCAGGGCCGGGACCGCGTCGAAGAGGTCCGCGACGAGGAAGTAGTCGGCGACCTGCGCGATGGGCGCTTCCTTGTCCTTGTTGATGGCCACGATGGTCTTGCTGCCCTTCATGCCCGCCAGATGCTGGATGGCGCCGCTGATGCCCACGGCGACGTAGAGCTTGGGCGCGACGACCTTCCCGGTCTGGCCGATCTGCAGGTCGTTCGGCACGTAGCCCGCGTCCACCGCGGCGCGGCTCGCGCCCATGGCGGCGCCCAGCGCGTCCACGAGCGGCTCGAGCACGTTCTCGAAGTTCTCCGCGCTCTTGAGCGAGCGACCTCCGCTGACGACCACGTCGGCCTCGGTGAGCTCGGGTCGCTCGCTCTTCACCGTCTCGATGGAGACGAACTCGATGCGTCCCGCGGCCTCGGTCGCGTCGGCCACGTCGACCTCCTCCGTGTCGCTCGAGCCGCCGCTCTCGGTTGCCGCGTCGAACTCCGTCTGGCGCACGGTCACGACCTGCACGTCGGTCGTGACGGTCATGGTCCCGAAGACGTTCCCGGCGTACATCGGCCGCGTGTAGTGGAGCGTCCCGTCCTCCACGGCCACCGCGGAGATGTCCGAGGCGACGCCGGCTCCGATCTTCGCCGCGACGCGCGGCATCAGGTCTTTGCCATAGGTGCTCGCGCAGGCGACGAGCACGCCGTATTCGTTTTCCTTGGCGACCTCGGCCACGGTCGGCGCGTAGGCCTCGGCGGTGTAGCCGCCCTCGACGTCGGCGGTGAGCAGCGTGCGCGCGCCATAGCCCGTCAGGCTCTCGGCGGCGTCCTCGGCGCCCTCACCGATGACGAGCACGTCGAAGGCGCCATCGGTCGCTTCGGTCACCTGCCGCGCGAAGGTGATGGCGGAGAGGGTGGTCTTTCGGGCGGCACCCTCGGCCAGCTCGGCCACGACTAGAACATCGGTCATCGCTTCGTCCTTTTGTCTCTCGAGCGGGGGTCAGAGGACCTTGGCTTCGGTCTGGAGCTTCTCGACGAGCTCTTCGACGGTCTCGAGGAAGACCGTGGAGCCCGTGCGCGCGGCGGGGAGCGTGAAGGAGCCGTAGGCGTTGACGCGCGTCGGCGTCACCCCGAGCCCCTCGAGCGTCGTCTCCTCCACCGGCTTCTTCTTCGCCTGCATGATGCCCTTGAGGGAGGCGTAGCGGCCCCCGTCGGACTCGGGATACGCGAAGTCGTCGGCGGTCACGCCGTTCTTGATCGCCTGGGGCTGGAGGATGCGGTCCGAGGCCGTGAAGACGCAGGGCGCCGTGACCTTCAGGGTCTGTTGCCCCACGTCGAGCTCGCGCTTCACCGTGAAGGTCTTGCCCTCGTCGTCCGTAGCGATGTGCATCGCGTAGTTGACCAGCGGCCAGTCCAGGAAGTCGGCGAGCTTCGTGCCGGCGACGTTCGAGTCGCCGTCGGCCGACTGCTTGCCGAGGAAGACCACGTCGGGCTCTTCCTTCTTCGCGATGGCCTCGAGGACCTGGGCGACCACGTGGCTGTCGAGGTCGTCGTCCTCGGCCTCGACGAGGATGCCGCGCTCGTCCCCCATGGCGAGGCCCTGTCGGATGGTCTGGACCTCGTCCTTCGGGCCGATGGAGACGAGCACCACCTCGCCGACGCGCTTCTTCGCGCCGGCGTCCTCCGTGAGCCGGAGCGCCGCCTCGAGGCTCCACTCGTCGAAGGGGTTCATCTTCCACTCGAGGCCGTCGGACGTGACGCGCGAACCGTCGTCCGAGACCTTCACTTTGTTCGCGTTGTCCGGGTCGGCCACGCGCTTCACGGGGACGAGGATCTTCAAGGTCGGCCTCCTTCGTGGTGCCCGGGGCTGGCCGGGCGTCGGGATGTCGGTGGGGCCCCTGGGGGGCGAGGGGAAACAGGCGCTCTCGGGCCCTGCGGTGGGGGGCTACGTCGACGCGCGAAACCTGTGCGAAACGACGTGGACTTAGATGGAATGACGCAGCGAGTCAAGAGATGACGCGTCGCGTCATTCCGCGTCGGGGGCCGCCTCCGGGGAGAGGCCACGCAAAAAGAGGGTCGTGAACTGCTGGGCCGCCTTGCGGAGCGCCTTCGGCTCAGGCTCGCCGAGGGCCCAGGTCAGCATGATGCCGTCGACGCCGCCGTAGAGCGCACGCGCGGCGACGCGGGGGCTGAGGTCCGTCCGGAAGACCCCCTGCTTCTGCCCGTCGGAGATCACCCCGGCGATGACCTCGAGGTACTTCACGAAGAGCGGCGTGGCGTACTGCTTCAGCAAGGTCGAGCTTTGCCGCAGGTTCACCGTCACGACCTCGGCGAGATCCCGGTTCTCCTCGACCTGACCGAGCTGGAGAGCGATGACGCGCTGGAGCTGCTCTCGCGGGTCCGTGGACTCCTTGACGGTCCGCCGCATCACCTCGATGAGCTTCCCGATCCGGTCCTCGAAGATCGAGATGAGGACGTGGTCCTTGTTCTCGAAATAGAGATAGATGGTGCCGTCCGCCACGCCGGCGGCCGTCGCGATCTCGGACACGCGCGTCGAGTAGAAACCGTTCTGCGCGAAGACGCGGATGGCGGCGGAGAGGATACGCTCCCGCTTGTCGCCACTCGCGCCGCGGCGCTTCGGGCGAGGCTCGGTGCCCGCGCCGGACTCCCGGCGGCGGCCGGTCATGCCCGCCCCCGTCGTGCCGGCGCCCTCACTGAACCGCGATTCATCCGATGTCGCTAGCACGCGCGTCGGCGACCGGTCAACGCCGTAGGCGCCCCGCGTCTCATGGGCGTTGGGGTCGTGCGATCAGCACGGCCGGTTGCGACGCGAGCTCCCGCAGCAGCCCGGCGATGTTCTCTCCGGGTCCCTCGGGCGCGAGGTAGCTCCCGGCGCGCCGGCGGCGCTCCGCCACGAAGCGGCGCTGCCGGGCCGGCGTCCACGCCTCCATGACGGCGCGCCGCGCCTCCCCGAGCGCCGCGGGCAGCGCGGCGACCAGCGTCTCCAGAGGCTGCGCGTCCGGCGCGAGGAGCAGAGCGGCGTGCACGCCG
>CALCTH010000647.1 GCA_937893795.1 uncultured Myxococcales bacterium
GGCGCCGGCGACCATCAAGCTGCTGCGCATGGCCGACGGGGGCGACGAGGTGCCGCTCGTGGTGGCGCAGACGGATCCCGACGCCGCGCTGCGGGCTCCGTGCATGGCCGCCGGGGCGGACGACGTGGTCGCGTCGGGGCCCGACGCCGCTCGCCGGGTGCTCGCGCGGGCCCGCACGATCCGGAGCCGGCGACGGCGGGCCGTCGACGCGGCGCCCCAGCTGCCTCGCCGCGCTCAGCTCACCCCGGTGCTCCGCGGGCGCATCGCCGAAGCCGCTCGGCACGGCGCGCCCTTCACGCTCGCCTTCGTCGAGCTCGACGGGCACGCCGCGATCGTCGCCCGCCATGGACCGGGGACGGGACAGCGAGTCCTCGGCGCCATCGCCGCCTTGCTCCGGGCACGCTTTCGCCTCGAGGATCTCCGCGCGCGCTGGTTCGGGGCGACCTTTGCCCTCGGGCTCACCGGCACCGACGCCCAGGACGCGATGCCGGCGCTCCGCCGGCTGGTGAAGGACGCGGGCGCGCTCCGCTTCTCCGGTTCCGGCGGCGTGCGCGCCGGCGCGGCCTCGGTGCCCACGGAGGCGCACGCGCTCCCGGGTCTCGTTCTCGCCGCGGAGGAACGGCTCCGCGAGGCCAAGCGCGGCGGCGGCGGCGTACGCGGACCGGGATGAGCCGTCTGGCGCGCGAAACACACTGAAAACCGAGCAGGTTCGCGTGTCCTAACGCACGGCTTCCCCGCTCGACGTCGCCGAAACGGCCCTGTACCATCCGCCCCCTCCGCGGCGGAGCTTCCGCCCGGACGGGGCTGCCTCACGCCCCCCAGGACGCACCCCGCCGACCCTCCCCGAGAGGGGACGAGCGGCTGCCTCGCCCCCTCTTTTCCACGACGATGACCCACCCCCACGACCTCCTCCGCGGCGAGCTCGAGCGCCACTTCGCCCTCGACGAGATGACCCGCCTCTCCCTCGACCTCATGGGCTACGACCCGAAGGAGCTCGGCGGGACCTCCGGCAAGGGCACCTTCGCCCGGGCGCTCGTGGAGCGCGCCGAGCGCGACCACGCCCTCGAGGCGCTCGCGGATGCGATGCAGCTCTTCGGGAAGCCGGCGGAGGGCGTCAGCGCCATCTTCGACGTGCGCGGTGGCCGCGTCATCGAGGCCGGCGAGACCGTGGGGGGCTTCACCATCGGCAAAATCCTCGCCGACGGAGGCCTGGGTCGCGTGTACGAGGCGACGGCGACCATCGACGGGCGTGAGGTCCGGGCGGCGCTCAAGGTCATCCGCTCGAGCCTCTCGCGTGACCCCTCCGCCGTCGCGCGCTTTCTGACGACGCAGCGCGCGATTCAGCGCCTCGAGGTGCCGGGCCTCGCCCGCGTACTTCGCTGCGGCACGCTCGGCGACGGTCGCCCCTGGGTCGCGACGGAGCTCGCCGCGGGCGAGACACTGGCGGCGCGCATCTCCCGGGTCGGTCCCATGTCCTTCCGGGACGTCGCGCCGGTCTTCCAGGGCGTGCTCGCCGCCCTCGGGCGCCTGCACGCGGCGGGCATCGTCCACAGCGACGTGAAGGCCGGGAACATTTTCGTGGACCGCGCCGGCGAAGGCCTCGGCGGCGTGCTCGTCGACGGCGGTGTGTACCGGCTCCTCGCGGCCGGCGCGACCAAGCAGGACGCCATCGGCGCGCTTCGCATCTTCGGGAGCTCGGAGGCCATCGCGCCGGAGATGGCCCGCGGCGACGGCATCGGTCCGGCGGCCGACCTCTATGGCCTCGGCGTGGCGCTCTACACGGCGCTCACGGGCCAGCCGCCTTTCAGCGGCGACAGCTCCTTCGACGTGATCGCGCATCACCTCTCGGCCGAGGCGCCGGCACCTTCGACCCACGCGCCCAAGGGCTGGGTGAGCGCGGGCCTCGACGCCTTCGTCCAGAAGGCGCTCGCCAAGGACCCGGCGCGGCGCTTCGCCTCGGCGACGGCCATGGCGCGCGCGCTCGACGAGCTCGTGGGTGCCGCCGGCACGGGCGAGCTCGACGCGCAGGCCTTCGCCGCCGCCAAGAAGGCGCTCCTCGCGAACCCCGGTGGCGACGAGGCCGCAGCGCTCGAGCGCGTCGCGGCGGCGGGCGGCGCCTACGGTCAGGCCGTCGACGCGCTCTACGACGCGGCCGAGGCCGCGAAGGACGTGCCCGCCAAGAAGGCGCTCTACTTCCGCATCGCGCGGCTCCAGGCGTCGCAGCTCCGCGACACGGAGACGGCGGAGGGGACCTACCGGGAGATCCTCCAGCTGGACGCCGACGACGCCGTCGCGACGAGTGGCCTCGAGGAGCTGCTCCGCACGAGCGAGCGCTACGAGCCCCTCAGCGAGTTGCTCCTCGAGCGCGCCGAGCACATCGAGTCCCATGCCGAGCGCGCGGCGCTCTTCCGGGAGATCGGCGGCATTTACCTCGAGAAGCTCGGCGACTCGGACAACGCGCTCGTGGCCTACACGCAGGCGCTCCTCGACGAGCCTCGGGACGAGGACACGGCCACGACCATCGAGCACATCGCGGCGGGGGACCAGGCGCGCTGGAACGAGGTCCTCGGGACCATGAGCGAGCACATGCAGGAGGGGGACGACGATCCGCTTCCGCTCTGGCTCCAGATGGGCCGCTGGTACGCCGACAACGTGAAGCGCCCGGACTTCGCGATCCCCTGCTTCGCGAAGGCGCTCGAGATCGACCCGCAGAGCGCGGCGGCGTACGAGGGAACGCTGGACCTCTACCGGAAGGCGAAGAGCTGGCAGGAGTACGCGCAGCTGCTCATCACGCGCGCCGATGCGAGCACCAACCCGGCGAAGGCGCGGGACTACAAGGCCGAGGCCGCCGCGGTGACGCTGGACCAGCTCGGGGACCAGCCCCGCGCCGTGGCCATGTTCCAGGCGGTGCTCGCCGACGACGCGGCGCACCCGCAGGCCACCGCGGCGCTCGCGTCGATCTACGAAGAGAAGAAGGCGTGGGACGACCTCGCGACGCTCCTCGACGAGCAGGCGCGGCAGGCCGGTGGCTCGGCGAAGGTGACGGCGCTGCTCCGGCTGGCGGAGCTCAACGAAGACCGGCTGGACGACGTCGCCAAGGCGACGGTGCAGTACGAGGCGGCGCTCGCGGCGGATCCGCAGAGCCTCGACGCCCTCAAGGGCCTCGAGCGCATCCATGCGCGGAGCTCGAACTATGGCGAGCTCCTCGAGGTGCTCGGCAAGCAGCTCGAGGTGGTGCCGACCCCGCGGCAGCGGGTGCAGGTGCTGACGCAGGTCGGAGGTCTCCAGGAGGAGGAGCTCGGAGACCTCGAGAAGGCCGCCGCGGCCTTCGAGGCCGTGGCCCTCATCGACCCGGGCAACGAGGACGCCAACCCCGCGCTGACGCGCATCTATCGGCGCATGGGTCGCTTCGACGACCTCGTGAAAGCGCTCGAGCGCCATGCAGGCGCGACGGCGGACGAGCGCCGGCGCATCGATCTGCTGCTGAAGGCCGCGCGTACGCTCATCACGGACGTAGGCGCGCCGGAGCGGGCCCTCGAGCTCTGCGACCGGGTGCTTCAGGTCGACCCGAAGAACGTCGAAGCGCTCGGTCTCACGACGCGGATCAAGGCGCAGCTCGGTGACGCCAAGTCCGCGGTGGATGCCGCGGATCGCCTCGCGGACCAGGCGAAAAACGACACGGAGCGCGCCGAGCGACTCCGGGAGGCCGGCGCGCTCCTCGAGGAGGCCGGTGACCGCGACAGCGCCATCGCCCGCTACAAGAAGGCCCTCGACGTCGTGGCCGACGACGCGAAGGCGACGGCGGCGCTGCGCCGTCTCTACACGGCGCGTGGCGACGCGCAGGGCGCCGCGGACCTGCTCGAGCGCGAGCTCGCCGTCGCCGACGGGCCGAGCACCAAGGCGCAGCTCACGGCGGAGCTCGGCATCCTCACCTTCGAGCGCCTCGGCGACGAGCGCGAGGCCGAGCGCCTCTTCGAGAAGGCCCTCGAGCACGACAAGACCAACACGCTCGCCTACCGAGGCCTCGGCGACATGGCTTACGCGGCCGGCAAGTTCGCCAAGGCGGCGGCCGCCTACGAGCCGCTGCTCGCGCGTCTCGGCGAGATGGACGAAGCGACGGCCAAGGCGGTGGCGCTTCGCACCGGCGACGCCTTCCGGGACCGCGGCGACTTCGAGAAGGCGCAGCGCGCCTACCTGAACGCGAAGGCCTACGCGCCCAACGACCGCTCGGTGCTCGAGCGCGTCGCCGACGCGAGCTTCCAGGCAGGCTCCATGGACGAGGCGGCGGAGCTCTACCGGGAGCTCCTCGAGAAGGTCGGTGGCGAGCTCGTCGGCGGCGACCGGGGTCTCGTGCTGCTCCGCCAGGGCGCGGCGCTGACGGCCGCCGGCGCCGTGGACGAGGCGCTCCCGCTCCTCACGGAGGCGGGCGAGCTCCGGCCCGAGGACCCCGAGGCGACGACGGCTCTCGAGGCCGCGTACCGCGCCACGGGTGACTTCCAGAGCGTGGTGAAGGTACTTCGCCGCCGCATGCTCTCGGCCGAGGGCGAGGAGCGCTTCGACCTCCTGGTGAAGGTCGGCGACGTGCTCGCGGAGCAGCTCGACGACCGGACGACCGCATCGAAGAGCTACGTGGCCGCGCTCGAGCTGGTGCCGGACGACCGAAACCTGCTGACCAAGCTGATGGGCGTCTACTCCGAGTCACGGGACTGGGGGAAGCTGCTCGAGGTGGTCCTGCGCATCGCGGGCCTCGTCGAGGATCCGGTGGCCCGCGGGAAGTACTTCCTGACCGCGGCGTCCATCTCGCACCACGAGCTCGGGAAGACGAGCGACGCCGTGCGCTACTACGGCCAGGCGCTCGACCACGACCCCGGGCTCACGAAGGCCTTCGAGGGCCTCGTCGCCTGCCTCGAAGCGGCGGGCGACGAGGACGCGCTCGCGGCGGCCTACGCGGCGCAGATCGGCCGCGTCGGCGAAGGCACCCGGAGCCAGCAGCAGGCGAAAGCCACGCTCTACGACCGGCTGGGCGCGCTTCACTTCGCCTCCGGCGCCACCGGGGCGGCCCGCGCGGCCTACGAGGCGGCGCGCAAGCTCGACCCGCGCGACCGGGCGCGGCTCGAGCGCCTCGCGGACCTCTACGAGGGTGACGTGGCCGGCGCCGGCGAGGCCGCGGCCGAGGCGCACTCGCAGCTGCTCGCGCTGAGCCCCTTCCGTACCGCGTCGTATCAGGCGCTCGAGAAGGTCTACGCTGCCCAGGGCAATGACGACGCCGTGTGGTGCGTGGCGCAGGCGCTCCGCGAACAGCAGATGGCGGGGCCCGATCAGGAGGCGCTCTTCAAGCAGCACCGGCGCACGGCTCCGCTGGCGGTGCGAGGCGCCATCGACGCCACGACCTTCGCGTCGCAGGTCCGGCACCCGGATCAGGATCCGCGCATCACGCGCGTCTTCGCCGCCATGGTGCCGGCGGTCTTGCAGAATCGCGCGCAGCGCCTCGAGGCCTACGGACTCTCCGCGGCGAGCGCCTCGAAGGGCGACACCGACGTGGCGGCGCACCTGGGTCAGGCAGCGGCGCTCCTCGGCATGCCCGTGCCCGAGCTCTACGACCGCGCGGACGACCCGGGCGGCCTCTCGGTGGTGCTCACGGCCACGCCGGCGGTCGGTCTCGGAGACGGCGCGCGCGCCGGTGGCCCGGCGCAGGCCCTGGCCTTCGTGGCCGGGCGTCACCTCGCTTTCTATCGGCAGGACGCACTCATGCGCTCGCTCGTGCCTTCGGCCAGCTCGCTCCGGGCGTGGCTGCTCGCGGCGGTGCGCCTGGTCCAGCCGGCGTTCCCCGTGCCTCCGAACCTGCAGAGCCGAAGCTCCGAGGCGCTCTCGTCGCTGCAGCGGAACCTCTCGGCGACCGGGCGCGATCAGGTCCGCGGCGAAGTGCAGGCCCTCCTCGACGATCCCCCGGAGCTCGACATGCGCCGCTGGATGCAGGGCGTGGAGCTGACGGCCGATCGCGTGGGCTTCCTGCTGGCCGGCGACCTCGGCTACGCGACCGCGGTGATCCGCGCGAGCGTCGAAGAGCAGGTCACGGAGCGTACGCGCCTCGAGCAGCTCACGGTCTACGCCGTGAGCCGCGAGTACCTCGCCCTTCGCGAGACGCTGGGACTTCGCATCGGCTGAGCCGAGGCGCGACCCCGGCCGTGCCGAGGGTCGCGCGTGTGTAGATCGCCTCGCGCGGGACCCGACCCAGGGACGGTCCGAAACCTCGTAGTCACGCGTCGGCCCTGCGCCGGACATACGCCGCATCCACGCCTGGGGACTTTTTGGCCAGGCAGGAGTGGCGTTTTTCTGCCGTCAGCTCGGGCGACTTTGACGTGCATGCGCTCCTGCGAACGCCGGGTTCGGCGCACACGGAGGTGATCGCGGTCCGAGGGGTGAGAAAATGTAAGTCCGTGCCTGGCACTTTTTCGGTATCGTGCCCGCCGCGCCTCACACGCGCGGGAGGACACGATGCAACGATGGCTTAGGCTTGCCGCAGCGGCGCTGATGTCGCTGGCGGTGATGAGCTGTGGGGACGACGGCGGCTGCCCCACCGGCTTCACGGACTGCGGGGGCTTCTGCTTCAACCTGGACGTGGATCCCACCAACTGCGGCGCCTGCACCAACGCATGCGAGACCGGCGAGGTCTGCGGCATCCCGGATGGAGGCGAGACGGCCGTCTGCTCCACCGACTGCCCCGACGGTCAGGTCGATTGCGGCGGCTTCTGCGCGAGCCTCGACACGGACGGCAGCAACTGCGGCGCCTGCGGCGCGGCGTGCGCCCCGGGCGAGTTCTGCCTCTCCGGTACGTGCGGCGTGACCTGCGGTGGCGGCACCTCGGTCTGCGGTGACGAGTGTCGGGATCTGCAGACGGATCCCAACAACTGCGGCGCGTGCGGCACGGCCTGCGCGGGCAACGAGGTCTGCTCGGGTGGCAGCTGTGCCTTCAACTGTGGTGGCGGGCTGCCCCAGTGCTCCGGCACCTGCACCGACACCACGCGCGACCGCGCGAACTGCGGCGCCTGCGGCACGGCCTGCGGCGCCGATTCGCTTTGTGTGGACTCGGCCTGCGTGCGGACCTGCGCCCCGGGGCTCACGGACTGCGGCGAGCAGTGCGTGGACACGAGCTCCAGCACGCTGAACTGCGGCGGCTGCGGCATGGCCTGCAGCGCCGGTCAGGTTTGCCGGTCCGGCGCATGCACCACCGAGTGCGGCGGCGCGACGCCGGACCTCTGCACCGTGACGGGCGAGGGCGGCACGTTCCTGAGCTGCGTGGACTTCGACAGCAACCCCGACTTCTGCGGCAGCGGCGACGTCGCCTGCGCGGCGGGCGAGGGCTGCAGCGCCGGCGGCTGCGGCGTGGTCTGCGACACCGGGCTCACCGATTGTGACGGCGCGTGCGTGGACCTGGTCACCAACGCCAACAACTGCGGCGCGTGCGGCGAGAGCTGCCCGGCCGTGCTCGACGGCCAGGCCCTCTGCGCGGACTCGGTCTGCGGCGCGGCCTGCGCCCCGGGCTTCTTCGACTGCAACCTCGATGCCTCCTCCCTCGACGGCGACGGCTGCGAGGTCGAGCTCGCCACGGACGTCGACAACTGCGGGGCCTGCGGCGTGAGCTGCGAAGCCGACAACGCGGCGACGGCCTGCACCATGGGCGCCTGCGAGATCGCCACCTGTGACGCCGGCTTCGAGGACTGCGACATGGTCGTGGCGAACGGCTGCGAGGTGGAGGTCGACTTCAACGACGCCAACTGCGGCGCGTGCGGCACGGCCTGCGGCGCGGGCGAGGCCTGCTTCGAAGGCGAGTGCTTCGCCGACGCGACGCAGACCGGCGAGGACTGCACGACGCCCATCGTGCTCAGCCCGGGGACGGCGAGCTATGACTGGGCCGCGCGCGAGGCGGACCACTTCCTGACGCCCATCAGCGCCTGCAGCAGCCAGGCACTCACGGGGCCGGACGTGGTCTTCAGCTACACGCCGACGGCGAGCAACTTCGTGACCATCGAGCTCACGCCTCCGCCCTCGACCCGCTGGCACATGACGGTGACGGACGCGCCCTGCGGCGACCTCCGCTCGGTCACCGACTGCGACTCGCAGTTCGGCAACCCGATGCAGCTCCAGTTCGAAGCGTCGATGGGCACGACCTATTACGTCTACGTCCGCGACACGACGTCCGGCGCGAACCCCCTCGACAACCCGATCTCGGTCACCGTGACCGAGACGATTCCTCCGGCCGGCTGCGCCCTCGGTACGAACGGCATCGTCGCCGGCACGGTCACGCGCGTGGACTCGGACATCCGGACCTCCTTCACCGAGTACACGATCCGGAACGCCTCGGGCGGAGCCACCAGCGGTGAGGTGCTGCTCGGAAGCACCAGCGTCACCTACGCCATCGACAAGGCGACCGGCGCGAACACGAACATCGAGGGCATCGTGCCCCTGCTCACCACCGAGCAGGGCTACACGCTCGAGGCGGCCGGCAACGACTGGTTCACCATCGACGAGACGACGGGCGCGAACCGCGTCTACCGCATCACCACCGACGGCGGCGCGACCTTCCTTCCGACCCCGGAGGTGGTCGGCACCGAGCCGACGGCGGCGGCGCGCTCCGCGGCGCGCAATGTCACCCAGGCGTGATGCCGCCCCGCGCGCACCGGCGCCGCCGGTTCCAGCTCCAGGCGATAGGCGGGCGTAGCGTCGCCGAGCGCGGCGCCCGCTCTGCCAACGGTCCACAGCGCCGCGTCCGCCGCCTCAGAGGGCGCCGTGAGTGCGGCTTGCTCCAGGAAATCGCCGTCGAGCCCGGCGACCGACGTTTGCCGAATGAAGCGGGAGAGCCCGCGCC
>CALCTH010000648.1 GCA_937893795.1 uncultured Myxococcales bacterium
GGCGCTGGTCGCCCACGTGCGGGCAGCGGATGCTGCGAGCGGGTCCCTCACGGGCTTCCAGGGCCCCGACGCCTTGCTCCCGCACCTGGCGGCGCGGCGCCGAGTGCATCGCGGCCCGCCGCCGGAGCGCGGCGACCGCTTCGTCGCCTTCGACCTCACGCACCGGCTGCGCTGGGCAGGGCAAGAGACGCTGCTCCGGACCGAGGAGGAGGAGCCGCTTCGCGCCTGGCTCGCCCGACCGGACCACGGGGTCGTGCTTCACGAGGGGCCCTTCCTGCTCCTCGAGCGCGGCAAGGACCCGCGCGGGGAGCTCGCCGCGCGCCATTTCCTTCCGCCGGCGCCGATGCCGGCGACCTTGGTGCCGCTCTCGGCCTGCCTACAGGTCGAGCGCGTCGTGGCCTCACCGACCGGTGTGGCCGTGGACTTCCGCGTGCTCGGTCCCTGTCCCAACGACCTGGCGCTGAGGCTGGGCGCCGTCCCGGCGCGAGGGAGCGAGCGCGCGCTGCGCGGGCCGCGCCGCGTCGACCTGCTCTTCGACGGCGTGTTGAGCCCGGCCCACCTCCGGCGAGGCGACCGCGTCCGCTCGGCGCACGCCATCACGGGCCTCGAGGGCGAGGTGGCGCTCGGGCTCCTACGCTCGAGTGGGGCGCGGCCGGAGCCCTCCGACCCGCACTGGCTCCCGGTGCGCGTGCACCGGAACCGCGCCGGACCTCAGGCGTCGCCGTCGGGAGCGACGAGCGCCCCGTAGAGCTCCGGTCGCCGGTCGCGGAAGAAGCCCCAGCCGGCGCGCTCCTCGGCCAGCGCCGCGCGGCTGAAGCGCGCGATGGCGACGCCCTCTTCACGGCGGTCCAGCGCCGCCACCCGCTCGCCCCGACCGTCGCAGACGAAGGAGGAGCCGTAGAAGGTGATCGCGTCCTCGGTTCCGACACGATTTGCAGCGGCGACGGGCATGGCGTTGGCAACGGCGTGGCCCGCCATGACGCGCCACCACGGGTCCCGCGTATCGTTGTCGGGCTCGGCCGGCTCGCTCCCGATGGCCGTGGGGTAGAGCAGGATTTCCGCGCCGCCGAGCGCCATCGCCCGTGCCGCTTCCGGGAACCACTGGTCCCAGCAGATGCCGACCCCGATGCGACCGACCGCCGTCTCGAACACGCGAAAGCCCTGGGCGCCCGGCCGGAAGTAGAACTTCTCCTCGTACCCGGGGCCGTCGGGGATGTGGCTCTTCCGGTAGACGCCCAGCAGCGCGCCGTCCGCGTCGACGACGCCGACGCTATTGAAGTGCGCCTGACCCGCCCGCTCGAAGAAGGAGACGGGGAGGATGATACCGAGCTCCCGGGCGAGCGCGGCGAATCGCTCCAGCGTCGGATGCCCCGCCACGGGGTGGGCGAGGGCGAAGGCCTCCTCGCGCTCCTCCTGCGGGAAGTAGGGCCCCTCGAAGAGCTCCGGCGGGAGCACGAGCCTCGCTCCCGCCGAAGCGGCCTCGCGAACGAACGCTTCGACGCGCGCCACGTTCGCCTCCCGCGTGTCGCCGAGGCCGCACTGGACGACGCCGACGGCGAGCTCATCACCACCCCGCGACGTCGACCGAGCCCGCTGCTCGCTCATGATTCGGCGCCCCTCGCGGTCCGCGCCACCGGCGCGACGGTCGACGTCTGCTCGCCTCGCATCTTCGAGGCGCAGAGTGGCCCGCGGCGGCATCGGCGTCACGCCGCCGCCTCTCCGCGCACCGGGTCGGCCGGACGCCATTGGTCGTGCCCACGAGCCGCAGGGCCCTCCCGACGACGCACCCCTCCCGCACGCCTGGGTGCAGGTCGCAATGCGTCGGCATTCGCTCCTCCGAGGTCCTCAACTATTGGGTGGACCGCTGACGGGGCGCTCGCGGGCGCGGGGAGGTCTCCCGTCGGAGGCTTCGCCACTCTCCCGGGCCTCCAGACCGAAGACCGTGAGGCGCTCCTCCTTCCCCTTCACGCGGATGTCGCCGAGGGGCACGAAGGAACGCTTGGTGTCGTCGTCGAGGCGCCCGAAGACCGCGTCGGTCATCAGGATGCGGCTCGGCAGGCGTTTGGTCAGATCCTCGAGCCGCGCGGCCGTGTTCACGGTATCGCCGATGGCCGTGAACTCCTTCCGGTCGTGGCTTCCGATGGGCCCCTGGATGACCTCGCCCACGTGAAGGCCGATGCCGTTTTCGAAGCGCTCGATGCCCGCCGCGGCCCAGCCCTCGTTGAGCGTGGCGAGGCGCGCTCGCATGTCGTGGGCCGCCCGCACGGCGTTCCGGCACGGCTCGTCGAGGGCCACGAGGCCCCCGAAGACCGCCATGACGGCGTCGCCGATGAACTTGTCCACGACGCCGCCCTGGGCCTGGATCGCGGCGACCATGTGCTCGAGGTAGGCGTTGAGGCGCTGGACCACCTCGGCGGGGTCGCGGCCCTCGGCGAAGCTCGAAAAGCCCCGAAGGTCGGAGAAGAGGATCACCACCTCGACCCGCTCCCCGGAGCCCTCCGCGGCGCGCTCGAGGAGCCGGTCGCTGACCACGCCCGTGACGTACTGGCCGAAGAGTCGCTGGAGCCGCGAGCGCTGCCGCTCCTCGACGAGGGTGCGGAGGAGAAGGCGCTGGGCCATGCGGCCGATGGCCCCGACCGCGGCGCCCGTGGCTACGAAGACGAGGGCCTTGAAGCCCGCCACCGCAGGGCTGGTCAGGTCCTCGTAGAGGAGGACGTTCGACGTCTGCACCTCCGAAAGGCCGGACCGGGCCACGAGGAAGCAGCCGATGAAGCCGGCGGCCGCCAGGACCCCCGCGGCCATGGAGAGCCGGAAGCTGAAGAGGAAGCCGGTGATGACGACGAAGAAGAGGTAGGCGTAGGAGACCGGCCCGGTGATGAAGGCCGCGGCGCCGTCAACGTACGTCCACTCCGCCACGAGGAAGTAGAGGCTCGGCAGGAGAGCGAGGGGCAATGCGTAGACGTAGCGCGCCTTGCCCTGCACCTTTCGCTGCCGCCCGGCGCGCCAGAGCACGAGCGCATAGAGCGCGCAGAAGAGGCTGAAGAGCGCCCCGAGGCGCCAGATGTGCTGGCGCGTGATCAGCGCCGCGAGGCCCGCGCCGATGCCGGCGAGGGCCGGCAGCGTGAAGGTGTGTCGCGCTCCCTTCTCGACGGCCCGGTTCACCTCCTCGCGCAGCGCCTGCCGGAGCGGCGACTCGTCGAGGGGTGGGGGAACCGACGGGGACATGCCCCGACGGTATCGCGCGGCGGGCGCCGCCGTCGTCGTGATCAGCTCAGGGCCGCGTCGAGGCGATCGCAGACCGTGCGGAGCACCTCGACGCGCGCGTGCCGGGCGTCGTTGGCGCCGATCAGGCTCCAGGGCGCGAAGTTCGTGTGCGTGCGCGCGACCATCTCGTCGACGGCGGCGCGGTAGGCATCCCACTTCTCGCGGTTGCGCCAGTCCTCCTGCGTGATCTTGTGCTTCTTCCAGGCGGTGCGCTCACGCTCCTCGAAGCGGCGGAGCTGCTCCTCCGGGCTGATGTGCAGCCAGAACTTGAGGAGCACGACGCCGTGGTCCACGAGCTGCTCCTCGAAGTCGTTGATCTCGTGGTAGGCGCGGCGCCAGTCGGTCTCGTGGGCAAAGCGCTCCACCCGCTCAACGAGCACGCGGCCGTACCATGACCGGTCGTAGAAGGTCATCGCGCCGGCGCGCGGCAGGTGACGCCAGAAGCGCCAGAGGTAGTGCTGGGCACGCTCTTCCTCCGTCGGGGCGGCGACCGAGATGACCTGGTAGAGGCGCGCGTCGACGGCCTGGGTGATGCGGCGGATCGCGCCGCCCTTTCCGGCGGCGTCCCAGCCCTCGAAAAGGGCGATGGTGTGGCGCCCGGCCGTATGCGCGCGCCAGGCCAGCTCGTTGAGCCGGCGCTGATGACGGCGGAGCTCCTTGCGGTAGCGCTCGGGCGCGAGCACGGCTTCGAGGTCCACGGTATCGAGGACGGTGCGCGCGGCGGCGCCCTCCGCCAGCGTCGAAGCCGGCGTCTCCACCGCGGAGGCGTCGTTGGTCCGGGCGGGCGCGACGTCGGCCGTGGCGGCCGCGTCGCCGGACGCTTCCGCCTCGGCGGAGGGCGCGGCCGCTGGCTCCGCCGCCAACCGGGCGCGGAGGGCGGAGAGCAACGTGCGGCCCACGGTCAGGTCGCGGTATCGGCGATCGTGGGCGTCGACGATGTGCCAGGGGCAGGCGCCGACGTCGGTGAGGCGGATCGCGCGCTCGGACACGGCGAGGAAGTCGTCGTAGCGGCGCGCGTACTTCTTGAGCAGCGGGGACGTGATGCGTCCCTGCTTCACGTCATCGCGGAGACGCTTCTGCTGCTCCTCCTTGGAGAGGTGGAACCAGAACTTGACGATGAGCGCGCCGTCGTCGGAGAGGAGGCGCTCGAACTCCGCGATGCGGCGGAGCTCCTGCTCGAAGCGCGCCTGGCCGACGCGGCGAAAAGCGCGGTCGACGATGGGGCGCGTGTACCAGGAGCCAAAGAGCACCGCGGTGGTGCCCGCGGGAGGCAGCTTCTGCCAAAAGCGCCAGAAGCGCGGCCGCTCACGCTCCATGTCGTTTTCATCCCAGAAGGCGTGCGTGCGGACCCAGCGGGTATCGAACCAGCGGTGAAGCCGGTTGACGACCTCCCCCTTGCCGGCGCCTTCGACCCCGGAGACGAGCACGACGAGCGGCACGCGCTTCGCGCGGGCCTCGCGCTGTGCCGTGAGCAACTGCGTGTGCAGGTCCGGTTCGAGCGCGTCGAACTTCTTCTTCTTGACCTTACGGCCGAGCTCGGCGGCGAGGAACATCATGGCCTGACGAGCCTAGGCGCCGGACGGCCTCTCGCGCGCCTTCGGCCCACCGGCTGGTACGGTCGCGGCCGCTCAGCCCGGTAGCGTGAGGCCGGGCAGGCGCGGGATCTGATGGGTCACGCAGTGTACGGCGCCGCCGCCGCCGAGGATGGCGCGGGCCGGGATGGGAGTGACCCGGCGCGCGGGGAAGAGCCGGGCCAGCGCGCGCTGCGCGGCCTCATCGGCCGGGACGCCGTACGCGGGAACGAGCACCTGCGCGTTGGCGAGGTAGTAGTTGACGTAGCTCGCCGGCAGGAGCGCGCCCTCCGCGTCGTGTACGGCGCCGGGGCTCGGGATGCGATGCACCTCGAGGCGGCGGCCGGCGGCGTCCTGGTGGCCCTCGAGCTGCCGGCGGAGGTCGAGGAGCATCGGGGCGTTGGGATCCTCCGGCCCCGGCTCCATCACCACCACCTCGCCCGGCCGGACGAAGCGCACGAGCGTGTCGACATGACCGTCCGTGTGGTCGTTGCGGAGCGCGCCCTCGCCCCAGAGCACGCGGCGCACGCCGAGGAGCTCCGCCAGGGCAGCGCCAACCGTCGCTTCGTCCGGCGGGTTCGCGCGCGGCGAGCGGAGCCACGAGTCGCGCGTGACCAGCAGGGTGCCCGCGCCATCGAGCTCGACACCGCCGCCTTCGCCCACGAGCGCGCTCCGGCGAAGCGGCAGGGCGTGGGCCCGCGCGAGCTGCGCCGCGACCTCGGCGTCGCCCTCCATGAGGTAGCGACCGCCCCATCCGTCGAAGGTGAAGGCGAGCGCGATGGGGCGGCCGTCTTCGCTGGCGACGAGGGGCGCCGTGTCGCGGGTCCAGGCGTCGCCGTAGGTCGCCGGCAGCGCGCGCACGCCCGGCGGGAGCGCCGTCTCGTCGGTCTCGCCTTGCGGCACGAGGAGCAGCACGGGCTCTGTCCGCGCGATGGCGGCCGCGAGCTGAAGGACCTCACGGCGCGCGGCGCCGAGATCGGGCCACTCCTCCGCGAGGTGGGGGAGCGCCATCCAACAGCCCGCGTGCGGCGCGTGCTCCGCGGGGACGACGACCTGGCCAGCGCTCACGCGAGGACCATGCGGGACCCACCGCGCGAGACAAGCGGGCCGCACCCGCGGCGGACGCGTGTGCCTCCTGCCGCGCTGGCGTCTCGCGGGAGCCACCCTCTTCCGCGGTGCTTTCCGAAGATCGTTGGCCTTTCCGCGGGGCCAGCCCTTTGCACCGAGGCGCCGCGTGCTCCGGCCCCCTTCCTGGCTCCTGATCCCGCTCCCGGTCCTCGCCCTCGCCGCCCCGGTGCGCGCGCAGGAGCGACCGCGCCCGCCGGTGGAGACCACGGACCTCTGGACCGAGCTCGAGCCGGGCATCCGCTATCTGCGGCGGACCTCCACGGCGCCCGCCGTGCTCCATGTTCTGGACGTCGACCTCGATACCGACGGCCTCGAGGTCGACGCGACGCCTTACGACCAGCGCTGGGACAGCGTGCGTGAGCTGGCCCGCGCCGCGGGCCACGGCTACGCGATCAATGGCGGCTTCTGGGAGTCCATGGCCACGCCGGGCGGGCTCCAGGTAGGTGCGGGAGGGGCCTGGCCGAACAGCGCCGACGACGCGCGCTATGGGCTCGTCGGGCTGCGCCGGAGGCGTGGGCGCCTCCGCGCCTTCATCGACCCGCCGGAGCTCGTGCGGGAGAGCGCCGAGGGCATTCGGGCGGCGTTGAGCGGCCGCCCCATGCTCGTCGAGGGAGGCCAGGTGGCGACGAGCGCCATCGACGGGGCCGAGTCGAGCAACCGGCTCCAGCCGCGCACGGCCGCGGGCGTCGGGCGCCGGGGACGCCGGCTGCTGCTCGCCGTGACGGATGGACGGCAAGAGCACAGCCGCGGCATGACGCTTTATCAGCTTGCCCGCGCGCTCGAAGAGCTTGGCGCCGACGCGGCGCTCAACCTCGACGGCGGGGGCTCGTCCACGCTTTTCATCGAGCGCCTCGGCGGCGTCGTGAACGCACCGAGCGGGAGCCGCTGGGAACACGCCCTCGGGCTCGGACCGGAGCGACTTCAGGGCGAGGTGCTTCAGCGGCGGCGACGCGGCGGCGAGACGCAGGTCTACGTGCGCGGCGTCGAGCGAGAGGTGATGAACCACCTTGGCCTTCGCACCGCCGGCGCGGCCACGGCCACCCCCACGGCGCTCCCCCCTCCCGAGGGGCCCGCCGCGCCCGCGCCCTGGGTGCTCCCGCCACGACCACCCCGCCTTCGCACGGGGCGCTGGGTCGAGGCGCTGGCGCGCACGGCGCCCTGGGCCGGCGCGGCGCTCTTCGGTGTCCTCGTCTGGTGGGCGCGGCGTCGCAAGGCTGAAAAGCGCCGTTTCGCGAATGAAGGACTCGCCGGTCGCCGCTCCCAAAGCGCACGGTGAAATGCGTGTAATTACGGGGGAGACCGATCGAGAAGGTCATGGCACCAGGCTTGCTAAAGGCGAGCCCGAGCAGCGGGCAACCATCCCCCCTCCCGCTCGTTGCTCTCTGGTGGCCGCGTCGTACCCCCCACGACGCGGCCGCATTTATTCCGTCCCCGCGACGCGCGACCCGCGACCACCGCAAGCGCAGCGGGGAGGCCGACATCCCCACGCGTCGTAGAGGTCCCGCGCGAGCCCAGGGCGCCCGCTCGGGGCGAGAACCTTCTTCCGTTCCCGGTGTCTCCGGGGTATGGCCGGCAGCGTCGACGCCGCGTGCGAGCTCGAGGCGCGGGCGCGGCGCGACCGATTCCCCGTGGCCATCTCGAAGTCGGATGAAGTAGCGCTCGTTGCCCGGCTCAAGCGCCGCGACGAGGCCGCCTTCAACGAGCTCGTCCGCCTCTACCAGGGGCGCGTCTTCTCGGTCGTCTACCGCCTGCTGGGCGACCGCGCCGAGGCCGAAGACCTCAGCCAGGAGATCTTCGTCACCGTCTTCAAACGCATCGACTCGTTCCGCGGCGACGCGAAGCTGAGCACCTGGCTCTATCGGGTGGCGACGAACCACGCGAAGAACCGCCTCAAGTACCTCGGCCGTCGCGGCGCCGGGAAGAAGAAGGAGCTCGACGAGCTCACCGACGGCCAGGCCAGCGAGAGCGCGACGCTCACGACCTCCGCGCGCATCGCGCGTCCCGACGAGCTGGCCGAGGGGCGGAAGCTCGAGGCCTTCGTCCGTGTGGCCCTCGACGCGCTGCCCGACGAGCAGCGGCAGCTCGTCGTGCTTCGGGACCTCGAGAACCTGGCCTACGAAGAGATTCAGCACATCACCGGGCTGCCCGCGGGGACGGTGAAGAGCCGGCTGCACCGGGCGCGCCTCGCCATGGCGACTCACGTGCGGAAGCTGCAGAAGGGGACGCTGGGATGAGCGACGAGGAGCACGGGGACGAGACGAGGGCGGCCGCCGAAGGGGCAGGCGCGCTCGCGGCGGACGCCGCGCGCGACCTCTTCAGCGAAGCCTTCGAGGACGAGCTCGACCCGGCGCTTCGCGCGCGCTTCGACGCCGCCCTTGCCGCCGACGCCACGCTCCGCGAGGAGTACGAAGCCTTCGTCGCGCTCTTCGCCGGCGCGCGCTCGCTCGCGGCCGAGCCGGCGCCGGACCTGCTGCCGAGCGTGCAGCGGAAGCTCCGGGAGCGAAGCCGGGGGCGCTACTACCGCGACCGCTTCGCCGAGCTCGGTCCCGGGTGGTCGACCTGGATGGCGCTGGCGCTGGTGCTGCTGCTGGTCGTGCTCGTCGTGGCGGCCTCGAGCTGGATCGTCCCGCTCGCCCCGCAAACGCCCTGACCACGCAACCGGGCCGGCTAAGCCGGTCCATCCGCCAATCAACCCGTGGGTTGGGGAGCCCACGGAAGACCGCCCTCCCCGCCGAAAACGCTCCGGGACCGGCTAAGCCGGTCCAATCGCCAATCAATCCGCCGCCGCGCGAAGGCCGACGAGATCGATGTTCAAGCCGGCGTTCCTCGCCTCTGCGACGGCCACGAGGCGGTCGGCGAGGAGCAGGTCCTGAATGGCCAGGCCCGTCGAATCGAAGAGCGTGCGCGTGCCCGGCGCGGGCCGCTCCTGCGTGCCGGCGACCACGTCGCCCAGGTTCCCGGCGAGGTCCTCGCGCGTGAAGCTCCCGGCCTCGACGGAGCGGTGAATCTCGCCGCTGTGCGAGGCCTGCTCCCAATCGTCGACGAAGACCGCCACCTGCGAGAGCACGTCCGCGTCGAGCTCCTGCTTGCCCGGACCGTCGGCACCCATGGCGTTCACGTGCGCGCCTTCGGCGAGCCACGCCGCGCGGAGGAGCGGCTCCTTCACCGGCGTCGAGGTGTTCACCACGTCCTGGCCCGCCGCCTCTTCGAGCGTGCCCACGAGGCCACCGGTCTCCTCGGCGAAGGCCGCGGCCGCGTCCGGCCGCGCGTCCGCGCAGACCGGCGCCGGCAGCTGGCCGAAGGCCGCCCGAAGGGCAGCATGAAGCGTGCGGGCCTGTACCCCGCAGCCGACGTAGCCGCGGCTCGTCGGGGGCCCGTGAAGGAACTTCGTCGCCACGGCGCCGGCGGCGCCCGTGCGCGCGGCCGTGAGGAGCGTCGCGTCCATGAGCGCGCGCGGAAACGCCGTCGCCGGGTCGGAGAGCACGTACACGCCCATGACCGACGGCAGCCCGAACTGCGCGGGGTTTCCGGGGTGCGAGTTCACCCACTTCACGCCGGCGGCATCCCCCACGCGCGCCGGCATGGCCCGAAAGTCGCCGCCCATGTCGGGCATGTCGACGTAGACCTTCGCGGGCATCACCGCCTCGCCACGCCCAAAGGCCCCGAAGGCCTCTTCCACCGCCTCGACGGCCACCTTCATGTCGAGGATCTCTTCGAGCACGCCCCGCGTGAGCACCCGTGTACGCCGTACCGCCATGGACCATGCGTATCTCGCCGCTGCGAAGGGAGCGAGGGTGCTTCGCACAGCGTGCAGTCGCAGCACATCGGTCGCCGCGGCGGGCGGCACCCGCGAGTTGGGCGCATGCTCTCGACCGGACCCGGCGCGGTTCGGCTGGCACACCGATGACGAAGCCTCGGCTACCCCCCATTGCGCGCGACCTCCTCACCGTCGTGCTCTTCGTTTTGGCCTACGTCGCTCTGGCCGCGCCGACCGCCCTGCTCGTCTTGGGGTGCGACGACGCGAACTGGTCGCAGTTCTACTGCGGCTTCGCGTACGTGGCCGCCTACGCCCTCGACTTCCCTATCGGGACCGTCCTCTCGCCGCCCGGAATGGCTTTTTTCCCCCTCCATTGCATTCCGAACGCGCTGGTGATGAGCCTTTTCTATCTGGTGCTCCGACACCGCCTCGGAAGGCGGTCGCGGAACGTGGAGGGGCCGGAGTCGTTCTGATCGCGGCGGCCCTGCCTGCCGTCAGGTCCGCGGGCTAGTGGAAGTCCCGGGAGCGGCGGCCGAGCTCGCGCGCCGTTTCGACGAGGCCCCGGCTTTGCGCCGCGGGCGCCGTCTCGAGCACCTCGGAGCCGGCGAAGAGGCGTTCGGCGACGAGATGCACCACGCCGTGCGCGCGCTGGATGCGGCCGGCGACGCCGAGGAAGACCGCGGTCTTCGCGACCGTGCGGTGCCGCGCCGCGACCTGCTTCCAGAGCACGAGGTTCACCAGCCCGGTCTCGTCCTCGAGCGTGTAGAAGTTCACGCCGCTCGCCGTCTGCGGCCGCTGCCGGCAGATCACCTGGCCCACGAAGCGCACGCGCGCGCCATCCTCGAGCGCGTTCAAGCGCCGCGCGTCGGGCATGCGCTGCGCCTCCAGCGCCGCGCGGAAGCGTCCCAACGGATGGCCCCGGGTGCTGTGGCCGCTCGCGCGGTAGTCCCAGAGCACGGCCTCCTCCTCGCCGAGTGAAGGAAAGGAGAGCTGCGAGGTGTCGCCCAGGGCGAGCGCATCGCCCTTCGCGCGCACGAGCCCCCGGAGACGCCAGAGCGCGTCGCGACGGTTCACGCCGAAGCCCTCGAGCGCGCCCGCTTCCGCGAGCGCGAGCAGCGCGCCCTCGTCGAAGCCCGAGCGGCGCACGAGATCTTCCAGGCCCTCCATCGGCTGCTCCCAGGACGCCATGGCGTCGCGTTCCTGCACGCCGAAACCCTTCACCATGCCCAAGCCGATACGCACGGCGCGCGGGCCGTCGCCCGGCCCCGTGGCCTCGAGCGTCGACTCCCAGCCGGAGCGCCGTACGTCGATGGGCAGCACGTCGACGCGGCGGCGCTTCGCGGCCTCGATGATCGTCGCCGGCGAGTAGAAGCCCATGGGCTGCGCGTTGAGCAGCGCGCAGGTGAAGGCCGCCGGGTGATGGCATTTGAGCCAGGACGTGACGTAGGCGAGGAGCGCGAAGCTCGCCGCGTGGCTCTCCGGGAAGCCGTATTCGCCGAAGCCGCGAATCTGCGAGAAGACGCGCTCGGCAAAGTCCGCGGGAATCCCGCCGTCGACCATGCGGCGGAGCATGCGTTCGCGGTGCTGCTCGATCTTCCCCTGGCTCCGCCAGGCCGCCATGTCGCGGCGTAGCTGATCGGCTTCGCCCGGTGTGTAGCCCGCCGCCACGACGGCCAGCTTCATCACCTGCTCCTGGAAGATCGGCACGCCGAGGGTCTTGGCGAGCACCTCCGCGAGCTTCGGGTGCGGTACGACGACGGGCTCCTCGCCGTGCCGCCGCCGGAGGTAGGGGTGCACCATGTCGCCCTGGATGGGTCCCGGTCGCACGATCGCGACCTCGATGACCAGGTCGTAGAAGGTGCGCGGCTTCATGCGCGGGAGCATGGCCATCTGCGCCCGGCTCTCGATCTGGAAGACCCCGACCGTGTCGCCACGGCTGCACATCGCGTAGGTCTCCGGGTCCTCCTGCGGCACCGTCGCGATGCTCAACGCCGGGCCCCCCGCCTCTTCGATGAGCCCGAAGGCCTTTCGAATGCAGGTGAGCGCTCCGAGGCCCAGCAGGTCGACCTTGAAGAGCCCGAGCGCCTCGACGTCGTATTTGTCCCACTGGATGACCGTGCGCCCTTCCATGGTCGCCGGCTCCACGGGCACGAGCTCGTCCACCGGGAGGTGCCCGAGCAAGAAGCCCCCCGGGTGGATGCCGAGATGCCGCGGCGTGTCGAGCAGCATCCCGCTCAAGCGAAGCAGGTGCCGATGCACCGGCGCCGCGGGGTCCAGCCCCGCGTCGCGGAGCACGGAGGCGTCCAGCGCGTCGTCGCGGTGCCGCACGAGACGCGCCAGGCCGTCGAGGTCCGTCGCGGTGAGGCCCAGCACCTTGCCGACCTCGCGGACGGCGGAGCGCGGCCGGTAGCGAATCGCGTTCGCCACCATGGCGGAATGGCGCCGGCCGTAGCGCGCGTAGACGTGCTGAATGACCTCCTCCCGGCGCTCGTGCTCGATGTCGAGGTCGATGTCCGGCGGCTCCGCGCGCTCCCGGCTGAGGAAGCGCTCGAAGAGCAGATCCATGCGCACGGGATCGATGGCCGTGATGCCGAGGCAGAAGCACACCGCGCTGTTGGCCGCGCTCCCGCGCCCCTGCGCGAGGATGCCCTCGGCGGCGCAGTGCTCGACGATCTCGTGCATCGTCAGGAAGTAGCCGCCGTAGGCCAGGTCCTCGATGACGGCGAGCTCCCGCTCGAGCTGGGCGCGGACGTCGTCGGGAAGACCCTCCGGGTAGCGCCGCGCGGCGCCCCGAAAGGCGAGGTGCCGAAGCCAGCTCTCCTCGGATTCGCCCGCCGGCAGTCGCTCCGAGGGGTAGACGTAGCGAAGCGCGCCGAGGTCGAAGTCGCAGGCGTCGGCGATCTCCGCCGTCCGGGCCACGGCACGCGGGTCGTCCTCGAAGAGCGATCGGAAGGCCCCTGGATCGAGGAGGTCGTGCTCGTCGTTCGGTCGCAGCAAACGACCGGCGGCGGTCAGCGGCACGCCGTGGCGCACGCACGTGAGCACGTCCTGGAGCGGTCGCCGCGCCCGCTGGTGGTAGAGGACCTCCCGCCCGGCCACGCAGTCCACGCCCGCATCCGCCGCCAAGGCGCGAAGGGCGCGCTCGGCGGGCGCCTCCCCGGGCGCGCGCTGCCGCGCGACGAGCGCGCGTAGGCTCTCCCTCGGCATCACGGGCCGGAGCCGGGCGAGCCCTTCGGTGGAGGTCGCCAGCACGAAGGCATCGCCGGCGAGCGCGTCGAGGTCCTCGGGGTGCGTCCACGCCTCGCCCTTATCGCCCCGCGCGTGCGCCGCCGTGAGGACGCGGCAGAGCCCGGCATAGCCACGGGCGTTGCGCGCCAGCACCACGACCCGGGCAGCCTCCGACGCAGCGATGGGCGCCGGCCCGAGCGGCACCTCGCGGGACGCCGCGCTCGAGGGGAGCATGGCCAGCTCGGCGCCGTGGAGGAGCTTCAGCCCCGCCGCCTTGGCGGCGACGTGGGCGCGGACCATCCCGTAGAGGCCCACGCGGTCCGTCAGGGCGAGCGCCCGGAAGCCGCGCTCCGCTGCGCGACCCACCAGCTCCTCGGGACTGCTCGCCCCCTCGCGAAACGAGTAGTGGCTCTTGCACCAGAGCGGCACCCAGTCGTCCGACTTACTCATGGTCTGCGCGCCGGCAGCGCTCAGTCCACGGCGCCCTGGGTGAACCACCGGTCCCGCGCGACGTCGTAATAGACGAGGTGCAGTCCGCCGCTCGCGGTCTCAGCGTAGTAGTAGTCGCGCCCCACCTCCCGCGCGTCGCCGCGCTCGTCGTCGGGTGGCGCGAAGCCCCACCACCCCCCGCTCACGCGCTGGGGACCACGCAGGACGACGGCCCCTTCGCTTCCAGGCAGCCGCGGGCCTCCGTCGCGCGCATTCCCGACCGCTCGCGGCCGAAGGAAGCGGCGCTGAAGCGGAACCGGGCCCTCCGCGGCCACTTCCCCCGGGCGCTTCACCTCGCGAGTCGGGCGCCAGCGCGAACGGGCCTCCGGAAGATGCGCGGACGCGACCGTGGGAGCGAGCACCGCATCGGCGCCGAGCGACGCACGGAGCCGCGCCAGGGCGCGACCCGCCGCAGCGACGTCCCGCGGGGGCGCTTCCCCCGAGGCCACCTCGAGCTGCGTGCCCTCGGCAGGGGCGGCCTCGGCCTCGAGCACCAGCCGCTCCACGGGCCGGGGCAGAGCGAGGCGCGCGAGCTTCAGGCGAAGAAGCTCGAGCCAGGTGCCCGCGTCCAGCGTGGCCTCGGCCGGCTCCAGCACGAGCTCGCGAGGTTCGCCCGCGCCCGACGCGCTCTCGAGCTGCAGCTCGACCAGAAGGCTCCGTGCCGTCTCACCGGCCTCGCTCAGCTCGGCCAGGAGCGGGTCGAGCCCTCGCTTGGCGGCGAAGAGCAGGCGGTCGAGATGAGCGCTGGGCGGGTCGAGCTCCTCGGCGATGCGCCGCGGCGCCACGAGCTCCGCGGGCTGAAGCGGAAGCTGCCCCCCGCGGGCTCCCGGGCTGCCCGGCGCCGCGTAGGCATCGTGCAGGGCCGACGCTTCCGCTCCGAAGCGCTGGGTCAGCTCGCCGTGGGGAAGCGCGAGCAGCTCCCCGAGCGTCATCACGCCCAGCCGCTCGAGGGGCGCGCATAGCCGCTCGGGCACGCCGAGGGCACGCAGCTGGACGTCCGCCGCCGCCTCGCGCTCGGCTTCCTCGGAGGCGCTCACCTGGACCGGCCGGCCCGCGGCGAGCGCCGCGGCGTGAAGGCTCGCGGCGTGAAAGCCCACGCCGACCGTCGCCCGGAAACCGCGGCCCCGGAGGTAGCGGTGCACCGTCTCTGCCCAGTTGCGCTCCCCTCCGTAGAGCCCCCCGAGGCCCGTTGGATCCAGGCGAAAGGAGCCCTCGGCCCCCTCGCCCGAAGGGTGCGCGGGGGCCCAGCGGGCCACACGCGGCGAGAAGGTCTGGAGCGCTGCGACGAGCTCGCCCAGCACGGCCTCTCGATCCTCGTGGCGCACGACGCCGGTGCGCAGGCCGGGCACGAGGTTGCGCGCGGGTCCCTGCCGCAGACCCGGCCGCAGCCCCGCGCGCCGCGCCTCGCGGGTGATCGCCAGCAGCGGCGCGTCCGGCGACGCCTCCGCGACGAGGGCGACCGGAGCTCCCCACCAGTCGCGCGACTTACAAAGCAGCTGGAGCGCGAATGCGGGAAGAAGGACGACCGCGCTTTCCCTCGTGCCTGCGCCCTTCACCTCGGCACCTCCCTCACGCCGGCTCCGCCGGTCACGCCTTCACCGCCGATCACGCCTGCACCGCCCGCGGCGAAGGCGCGTCCAACGCCTCGCGTCGCGCGTGCGTGGCCGTGGGGAAAGGGAGTACCTCGGCGGTCGGCGCCTCGC
Organism: uncultured Myxococcales bacterium; assembly: GCA_937893795.1. Taxonomy (GTDB): domain Bacteria; phylum Myxococcota_A; class Polyangia; order Polyangiales; family Houyiibacteriaceae; genus CALCTH01. The sequence continues at coordinate 15,141 of CALCTH010000648.1, forward strand.
GGGCCGTCGCGGAGCGACTCTGCAGGTCTTCGGGGAGCGCCGCGCGCAGGGAAAGCGGCCGCCGAAGCCGGTCCTTGGTGGGCCTCAGCTCCAGCGCGACCGTCCCATCGACCGCGCTGGAGCCCCGTCGCGGCGCGAGGCGGCGGCTCACGGGAGCCCCGAGGCTGGGGGCGTCGGCCGCGGCCTCGACGAGCAGGACGACATGGGCGCGATGCTCGCGCGCCAGCCCTCGCAGCCGGGCGAGCGCCGCCGCCGCGCCGGGGAAGCGCGCGACGTCCGCGAGGTCGACGACGCCGCGCCCGAAGGCGCCGGCGCGG
>CALCTH010000649.1 GCA_937893795.1 uncultured Myxococcales bacterium
ATGGCGCTCGCGGGGTGGCTCGCGCTCGCGGGCCACGCCACCGCCCTCGCCGTCGCGCCGCCGGCCCTGGCCGTCACCTGGCTCGTGCTGCGGGGCACCACGCCGCGGGAGCTTCGCCGCGTGGGGTGGACGATGGTGGCGGCCAACGCGCTCACCTTCGTGCTCCTCGTCGCGCTGACGGGCTGAGGCGTCGTGCCGCGGCGTGGTCGCTGCGCGTCTTCGGTCGCCGCGTCCTGCCACTCGCCCTAGGCTGCCGGCGTGCCTCATCGGGGCGACTGCGGACGTTGCGACCGGGAGGTCGAGGTGATCCGGCCCTGGCCGGGCTACAGGGTCCTGCGCGTCCTCTGGTACGCGACGCTGCCGGTCTTCGTCATCTTCGCGCCGGTCTTCGCCGCCGACGCCTGCTTCCTGACGCCGCTCGCGCTGCTGATCTTGATCGGCGGGGGGCCGCTCGGCCGGGCCGCCCGCGCACCGAGCACGTGCCGGCGCTGCGGGGCCGTGGTGCCCGTGACGCGGCGAGGCTGACGGGAACGACGCCGGCGCCGCACGTCGCGGCCGGGGCGTGTAGGCTCCGGCGTCGTGCCGGAGCGAGTGGCCAAGGTCGTCATCACGGGAGGCTCCGGCTTCCTCGGCCAGGCCCTCACGCGGCAGCTGCTCGGGCGGGAGGGGGCGCCGGCGCTCCTGGCCGACGAGGTCGTGCAGCTCGACCTTCGCGGGGCGACGCCGGGGCGGGCGACGCAGGACCCGCGTGTCCGCTGGCGGCGCGGCGACGTGACGGACTCCGCGACGCTCGCGCCCTCCTTTCGCGACGCCGACGTCGTGCTGCACTGCGCGGCCCTCGTCGACTGGGGCCGCGGGCGTCGCGCGGAGCTCGAGCGCGTCAACGTCGAAGGTACCGAGAACGTGCTCGCGGCCAGTCGCGACGCCGGGGTGAAGGCGCTGGTGCACACGTCGACCATGGACGTCGTCTACCAGGGCGAGGCCATCCCGCGCGGCGACGAGACGCTTCCCTATCCCACGCGCTTCGAGACGGACTACTGCGCCACCAAGGCGCTCGGCGAGCAGCGCGCGCTGGCCTTCGCCGCCGCCGAGGCCTCGCCGCGCCTCGCGGTGGTCCGCCCCGTCGGCATCTACGGGGAGGGCGACCCCTACCACGTCACCGAGACGCTCCTGCAGGCGCGGAGCGGCCGCCTCGTCGCGCGCCTCGGCGACGGCCACGCCAACTTCAGCCACGTCTACGTGGGGAACGTCGCCCACGGCATCCTGCTCGCCGCCGCCCGGCTCCTCGCGGGCGAGACGCCGCTTCACGGCCGCGTTTTCTTCGTCTGCGACGACGAAGAGCCGAACAACTTCTTCGACTTCATGGCGCCGATCCTGGAGGGCCTGGGGGAGCGCTTCCCGCCGCCTGGACGCGCGATCCCCTACGGCCCGGCGATGCTCGCCGCGCACATCGGCACCCGGCTCTCGCGGCTCGTCGGCCGCGCGCCCACGCTCACGCCCGAGAGCGTGAACATGGTCTGCCGTCACTTCGCCTTCACCGACGCGCGCGCCCGCCGCGAGCTCGGCTACGCCGCGGCCTTCACCGGCGACGAAGCCCGGGCGCGGACCATCGCCTGGTTCCGCGCTCACGGCCCCGTGCGCCGCGGTTGAGCGCGCCGTCGACGGCAGCTTCCCGGAGGGCCTTGACTTAATTGATTGAGCCACTCAATTGTTGAGCAACTCAACAAAGGAGCCTCGCCATGACGATCCCCACCATCACCGAAGCGCACGACGACGTGCATCGCCTCGTGCAGCAGGCCTACGGCGAGGACGCCGTCGTCGCCTCGTCACTGCTCGGCTGCGGCAACCCCACGGCGCTCGCCGCGCTCCAGCCCGGCGAGGTCGTGCTCGACCTCGGCTCCGGAGCGGGTCTGGACGCGATCCACGCGGCGCCCGTGCTCGGCGAGGCCGGACGCTTCATCGGCGTGGACATGACGCCGGCCATGCTCGAGCGCGCGCGCCGCAACGCCGTCGACGCCGGGCACGCGCGCACCGTCGAGTTTCGCGAGGGCCTCATCGAAGCGCTGCCCGTCGCCTCGGCGACCGTCGACGTCGTCATCTCCAACTGCGTCGTGAACCTCAGCCCGGACAAGGCGGCGGTCTTCCGCGAGATGCACCGCGTGCTCAAGCCCGGCGGTCGCGTGGCCATCAGCGACCTCGTGCTCACGGCGCCGTTGCCCGACGACGTGCGCGCGCTGGCAGCCGGCCGGGCGGCCTGCATCACCGGCGCGCTGACGCCGGAGGCCTACCGCGAGGGCCTCGGCGCCGCCGGCTTCGAGGAGGTTCGCGTCACCGTGGCTCCCGCGGCCTGTATGCTGGCCACGGTGAAGGACGACCCGGTGATGAAGGCGCTCATCGACGCCCTCGGCATGCCCCGCGCCGTCGCGCTCGCGGCCGGCGTCGGCACGGCGAACGTCGAGGCACGCAAAGCCACGGGAGCGCCTTGAGCGCGGCCGACGACATCCTCGCCTTCGTGCGCCTCTTCGGACTGCTCGAGCGTCAGGTGGTGTGCTGCGGGACGGTCTCGCTCCCGCAGTGCGTCGCGCTCCAGGCGCTCGCCAGCCGTCCGCACACCAACACCGAGCTCGCCGACGCCCTGGGCGTGACGCGCGGCGCCATCACCCGGCTCCTCGACGGCATGGACGGGCGCGGGTGGATCGTGCGAAGCCGGGATGCCGGCGACCGGCGCCGCCTCGCCGTCTCCCTCGCGCCCGCGGGCCGGGCCGAGGCGAAGCGGCTCGGCGGTCTCTTCGAGGAGAGCGTCGCCCAGCTCCTCGCCGAGCTTCCCGCCAAGGAGCGGCCGCGCGTGGAGCGCTCCCTCCGGCTGCTGCGCGACGCCGCCGAGGCGACGCGCGCGCGCTGGAGCGCGTCAGCGTAGCTTCTCGACGAGGCCCGCTCCGCCTCGTCGGGGGCAGCCGGGGGTGCGCGCCGGCGGGGGATTGCGTAGCGTCGCCGCATGGCTGGGCGAACCGTTCACACCATCGATACGCACTACGCTGGCGAAGCCCGGCACACCGCGGCCTATCTCGTCACGGATGGCGAGCGGGCGGCGTTCGTCGAGACCAACACGAACGCGGCCGTCCCGACGCTGCTCGCGGCCCTCGAGGCGGCGGGGCGCCGGCCCGAGGACGTGGACTACGTGATCATCACGCACATCCACCTCGACCACGCCGGCGGCGCGGGCACGCTCATGCAGGCCTGCCCCCACGCGACGCTGCTCGCGCATCCGCGCGCGGCCAAGCACGCCATCGACCCGAGCAAGATCGTGAAGGGCGCCACGGCGGTCTACGGCGCCGACGCCTTCGCCGAGCTCTACGGCGCCATCGTTCCCGTGCCCGCGGAGCGCGTGCGCGCCATGGCCGACGAGGAGACGCTGGACTGGCAGGGCGCGACCTGGACCTTCCTGCACACGCGGGGCCACGCGAACCACCACTTCTGCGTTCACGACGCGGCGGCGGACGCCATCTTCACCGGAGACTCCTTCGGCCTCGTCTACCCCGATCTTCAGCGTCCCGGGCGCGGCCCCTTCGCCGTGGCGTCGACGACGCCGACGGACTTCGACCCCGCCGCGGCGCGCGCGACGCTGACGCGCCTCCTCGCCGTGGGCGCGAGCACCGTCTACCCGACGCACTTCGACGGGTGGGACGACCTGCCGGGCATCGCGCAGACCGTGGATGCTCAGCTCGTGCGCTACGGCGCGCTCCTCGACGAGGCCGACGCCAGCGGCGATGAGGGCGAGGCCCTCGACGCGCGTTGCGCCGCCGGCTCGAAGGCCATCTTCACGGACATGCTGCGCGAAGCCGAGCTCGACGCTCCGGAGGTGTGGGATCTGCTGCGGCTCGACGTGGAGCTGAACGGTCAGGGCGTCGCCGCGGCGGTGCGCAAAGCGCGCTACAAGCGCAGCCTCGCGTAGTGCTCCGCGATCTCGCGACACCGGCGCAAAGCGCCCGCTCCATGTGCCACGCCTTCGAAGAACGCGACGGGAACGCCCGGGCCTCTTGATCGCATGCCGGACCTGCGGCACGCCCCGATGAGAACGCCCGCGCCGGTGACGAGCACGTGACGACGCGGCGTCCATGGAGACTGCCCCTACACTTCGAGCACACCTGTGCCCCGCTTCGCTGCCATCGACGTCGGTTCGAACGCCTCCCGCCTGCTCATCGTGCAGGCGAAGGAGCCGAAGCGCGTGCGCGAGGTGCGCTCCCTGCGCGTGCCCGTGCGCCTCGGCCACGAGGTCTTCCAGACCGGTGAGCTACACCCGGGGACCATCGACCAGTGCGTCGCCACGCTCCGCGAGTTCGCGGAGGCCATGGAGGACGCGCGCGTCGACGACTACCGCGCCATCGTGACGGCCAGCGCCCGGAGCGCGCGCAACGGCAAGGTCCTCCTCGAGCGGGTGCGGGAAGAGGCGGGCATCGCCCTCGACAGCATCGACGGCACGGAGGAGGCCCGCATCGTCGGCCTCGCCGTGCGCGACGCCATGAGCCTGCCGGGACCGGCCGTGCTCATGGACCTCGGCGGCGGGAGCCTGGAAATCACGGACCTGACGCCGGGCGGCAACTTCACCGTGTCGCTCGCCATCGGCACCGTGCGGCTCCTCGAGGCCTTCCTCGAGCACGGCGAGCCCGTCACCCCGCGGCAGGACCGGCTGCTCCGCGAGTACATCGACCGGCTCCTCGCGCCGCACCGCCGGGACCTCCGCGCCCGCGAGTGGTCCGTGATGGTCGGCACCGGCGGGAACCTGAACGCGGCCGCGGAGCTGGCGCCGGCGCCGGAGCTCCACCCGGTGCCCACCATCGACGTGACGAAGGCGCGGGCGCTCCTCGACGAGCTCAAGGCGCTCCCCGCGGAGGAACGCATCGCGCGCTACGACCTCCGGCCCGACCGCGCCGACGTGCTGGTGCCGGCGCTCTACGTGATCACGGCGATGGCCGACCTCGCGAAGGTGCGCCGCGTGGCCTGCCCCGGCGTCGGCATGAAGGAGGGCATCGTCCGCGAGCTCGTGGACAAGCACTACCGCGTCTGGGACGAGAGCCGCGAACGGGACGTGCTGCTCGCCGCCGCGCTCCAGCTCGGTCGCCGCTACCACTTCGACGAGCGCCACGCGACGCAGGTCGCCAGCCTCGCGCTCGAGCTCTTCGAGGGGACGGCCAAGCTCCACGGCTACGGTGAAGAGGAGCGCGGGCTGCTCCGGCTGGCCGGGCTGCTTCACGACATCGGCGACTTCGTGAGCCCCCAGTCGCACCACAAGCACAGCCAGTACCTCATCGAGCACAGCGACCTGGTGGGCCTCTCGCCCGAGAAGCGCAGCCTCGTCGCCCAGATCGCGCGCTACCACCGGCGGGCGCTCCCGACGACGCGTCACGAGCCCTACCGCGCCCTGGGGGACGCGGACCGGCGCCGCGTCGACGCGCTCGCCGGGCTGCTGCGCATCGCCGATGCCTTCGACCGCGGTCACCGCAGCAAGGTCAAGGCACTGAACCCGCGCCTCAAGCGCCGGGAGCTGGTGCTCGAGCCCGAGAGCCAGGAGGACCTCAACCTCGAGGCCTGGACCGCTGACCGCAAGGCCGACCTCTTCCGCCAGACCTTCGATCGCGAGCTCCGCGTGAAGCTGCCGGACGCGTCCAGCCCAGGCGAGGTCACCGCCGCGCAGTGATTCGCGCCGCGCGCGGACCCGGTGATGGCCGCGGCCGGGCAGGCCGGGCTCAGCGCGGATGGGCCGCGTCGCCGCCGCCCTGCGTCATCATGGCCCGGGCCTCGTGCTCCTCGGCCATCTCCTTGGCCACGTCTTCGAGCAGCTCCCGACACTCCGGGCGCCCGCGGAGATGCTCGAGGAGCGTCGCCGAGGCGTCCTGGAAGGCCTGCTCGTAGCCGAGGGCTTCGCGCACCCGCGAGGCGATACGATCGCGCCCCGACTGAAGGTCGTTCTCGAGGGCCTCGCTGTAGCGCTGGAGCTGGGCCTTCAGATCGTCGATCTGCTTCCGCAGGCTCGTCGCGTACTGCTCCCGGTCCTTGGCGCGGCGCTCGTAGTCGCCGATGACCGTCTGCAGCGTTTCGCTCCGGGCCTGGGCGCCGCCCATTGCCTGGTAGGCCTTGGCGAGCTCGGGACCGCGGGTGCGGCTGGCCTGCTCCTGGGCGGAGCGGAGATCCTGCTCGGCGCGTGAGCGGAGCGCCGTGAGCCGAGCGCCGCGCTCCCGCTCGGCGGCAGCCTCGCGCATGGCGCGGGACTCCTCGCCGGCGAGCTCCTCGACCTTACGGCCGATCTCCGCGCGAAGCGCACGGCCCCGCTTCTCGATGGCCTCCAGCTTCCGCGAGTGGCTGGCGAGCTCGCCCTCGAGGCGCGCGGCCCGGGCCGCCACCTCCCAGATGTGGTCCGAGGCCTTCGCCACCGCGTCCGGCGCCTTGCCGTTCGGGTAGGCGCGGCTCGTCGCCCGGAGGAAGTTGGCGGCGCGCCGGCTCCACTCCACGACGCCCGGCGAGGGCGCGGGCGGCGGCGGCGGCGGCGCCATCGGTACGTCCGAGCCCTTGCGCACCTCCCACACGTTCGACGGGAGCGAGCGCTGGAGCTTCTTGAGCTCCTCCTGGAGGTGGTGGCCGTCCCGGAAGCGGTTCTCCGACGTCTTCTCGAGGAGCTTGAGGCAGATCTGCTCGGCCAGCTCCGGCAGGTCCTGCCGTAGGCGCGTCGGCCGTGGAGAGGCCGCCGTGCGCTGCATCTCGAGGAGCGTGTCCCGATCGCTCGAGCGATAGGGCAGCTGCCCCGTGACCATCTCGTAAAAGAGGATGCCGAGGGCGTAGAGGTCGCTGGCGGCGATGGCGTCCTCGCCCCGCGCTTGCTCTGGCGACATGTACTCCGGTGTCCCGAAGACGGCGCCCTTGGGCGCCAGCCGAGGGTCCCGGGCGAGCGCCGCGAGGCCGAAGTCCAGGATCTTCACGTAATCCTGTCGGCCGCCGCGCACCGTGAGCATGATGTTGTCGCTCTTGAGGTCGCGGTGGACCACGCCGAGGTCGTGCGCACGCGCGAGCGCCGCACACATCTGCTCGAGGATGTCGACGGCCCGCGCGATGGGCATCTGCCCCTTGGCGATCTCGGAGCTGAGCGCGACCCCGGTCAGGTACTCCATGACCAGGTAGAGCTCGCCCTCCTCGGTCTCCCCGACGTCGTGGATGTCCACGATATGGGCGTGGTCGACGCGGTTCGCGGCGCGTGCCTCCCGGAGCATCCACGCGCGCAGGTGCGTCTCGCCGCGCAGATCCGGACGGATGAGCTTGAGCGCGACGACCCGGTCGATGAGCACGTGCCGGGCGCGGTAGACCACGCCCATGCCGCCCTCACCGAGGCGCGTCTCGAGCCGGTATCGACCGGCAATGACCTTGTTCAGCAGCGGGTCACGGCTGCGCGTGCGGGTCGCGGATTGACCTCGTGCCATGCGGTTCCTGTTCGCCCTCGCGTGGCCGGCTCCGGCCTCTACGGACAGCATACACGACCCTCCGTTCCTCTAAAAAAGGCCGTAGGACCCTCGAACGGCGGTGCCCCGGCTCCGCTGGACCCCTCTTGCGAGACCTTGCTGCGACCGGCGCGTTCTTGGCGGTCGCGCGCGTGCGCCTTACGCTCCCGCGAAGGAAGGAACGCCTGCCCCCGCATGGGTCCCGACGTCGCGATCGGCCCCTACGTCATCCGACGCCGGCTGGCCACCGGCGGCATGGCCGAGGTCTACGTCGCCGAGCGCGGCGGCCCCCACGGGTTCACCAAGCGCGTGGCCCTCAAGCGGATCCTTCCGCAGCATGCGTCGGAGCCGGACTTCGTCGGCATGTTCATCGACGAGGCGAAGCTCGCGGCCACGCTCGACCACCCGAACATCGTGCAGGTCTTCGACTTCGGGGAGGCCGAGGGGACGCTCTTCCTCGCCATGGAGCTCGTCGAGGGCTCCAACGTGAACCGGCTCCTCCGGGCGTCGTCCGGGCGCGGCGTGGAGGTCCCCGTCGACGTGGCGCTCCACATCATCTCGCAGGCGGCGCGGGCGCTGGCCTATGCGCACCGGCATCGCGATCCCGACGGCCAGCCCCTCGACTTCGTCCATCGCGACGTGAGCCCCGCCAACCTGCTTCTCACGGCCGACGGTCACGTGAAGCTCACGGACTTCGGCATCGCGAAGGTGGGCCATCGCTCGCGCCGCACGCGCGACGGCCACGTGCGCGGGAAGCTCGGCTACATGTCGCCGGAGCAGGTGATGGGTAAGTCCCTCGACGGCCGCTCCGACGTGTTCACGCTGATGACCGTGCTCGCCGAGCTCCTCATCGGGAAGCCGCTCTTCGGCAAGGGGCAGGAGCTCGACGTGCTCCTCCGCATCCGCGACGCGAACCTCAGCGCGCTCGGGGCCACGGAGCGGCAGATCCCGCGGGACGTGATGGCGCTCCTCGAGCGCGGTCTCTCGCGGCGCCCGCACGAGCGACCCAGCGCCGCGGAGCTCGGCGGCCTCGTCGACGAGGTTGCTCGGCGCCGCGGCTTCGGCCACGGCGCCGGCCGCCTCGCACGGCTCCTGGCGCGTCTCGGGCTCATCGAGGCGCCGGAGATGCGCCCGGCGGAGCTCGGCGGCGACCTGACGAGCGCCATCGACACGAGCCTCCTCGACTCCGGCGGACCACCGCGCCCCTCGAAGCTCCACTCCACCACCACGAGCCCCGCGGTCTACAGCGTGCAGCGGAGCGACGGCACCGTGGTCGGACCGATGAGCTTCCCGAAGCTCGTGCAGCTCATCACCAGCGGCAAGGTCTCCGCGCGGACGCTCATCCAGAAAGCCGACGGCGCCTTCGAAGCGGCGCGCGGCCTCCCGGAGCTCACACGCTTCATGACCTCGCCGGCGCTCCAGTGGCGCCTCGACGAGCTCAGCGGCGCCGAACGCCGCGGTCAGGTCGCTCGCGCGGCCCTCCTCCAGCCCGTCTACTCCATCATGCGCGACCGGGCGACGGGCGTGCTGCACCTCTGGCACGACGATCGGCGCAAGAAGATCTACTTCGTCGAGGGTCGGCCGGAGTTCGTCGCGTCGACGGATCGGAACGAGCTCCTCGGTGAGTACCTCGTGGACCACGGCCACTGCCTCCGCATGGAGGTGGAGATGGCCCTCGCGCTCCTGCCTCGCTACAGCGGCCGGCTGGGGGACGCGCTGGTGGGCCTGGGCGTGCTCCGGCCCGTGGAGCTCTTCCGCGCCATCACGGACCAGGTCCGCGCCCGGCTCCTCGAGGCCTTCCGCTGGCGCCAGGGACGCTGGGCCTTCGTGCGCGACCTCCGCTCGCACGAGGAGACCTTTCCCATCGGCGCGGACGGGTTCGAGTTACTTCGTGACGCCGCGGGGGAGGCCCACCTCGACGAGCTCGAGACGGCGCTCGCGCCGCATTGGGAGCGGGTCGTGAGCACGCGGCTCGATGCGCCCGTGAGCGTCGACCGCTTCGCGCTCGATCCGCGCGCCCACGCGCTCCTGACGGGCCTTCACACAGACAAGACGCTCGGTTCCCTCCTCGTCGCCGCGTCCGGTGGCGCGCACGACCTCGAAGCGACCTACCGGACGTTGCATCTGGGCCTCTCGTGCGAGCTCGTGGTGCTGCGCTGAGGCGCCCCGCGGATCTCCGACCGGCGCGTTGCCAGCCCGACTGGTAGGCTCCAGCGCTCGGGGCCACCCGTGGCCCGCTCTCCGATGTCTCCGCGCACTCCCGGCACACCCGTACGCTCCGAAAGCCTCGAAACCGCGCCGGGCCGACTCCGAGAGTCGCTCGAGCCGCCGGCCGATGCCTTCTACCGCCTCGAGCATCCCGAGACGCCGCGGGGCCCGCTTCTGGTCGAGGTGCCGCACGCGGGGCTCGCCATCCCGGACGAGGTGCGCCCGGAGCTCGCGGCGCCGCCCGAGGGGCTGCTGCGCGACGCGGACATCTACGTCGACAAGCTCTATGCGAACGCGGCGCGGGAGGGGGCGTCGCTGCTCGTGGCGCGCGCCTCGCGCTACGTCGTCGACCTCAACCGCTCGGCCGACGACGTGGACCTGCAAACGGTGCCCGACCACCCGTCGCCGCGCTCCGTGCAGCCGCGAGGCGTGGTGTGGCGCCTCGCGACGGATGGGCGGCCGCTGCTTCGACGTCCGCTTCGCTACGAGGACTTCCAGCGGCGCCTCGCCCGCTTCCACACGCCCTATCACGCGGCGCTCCGCCGGGAGCTCGACCGGCTGCGCGCGAAGTGGGGCTTCGTCATGGCGCTGGCGGCGCACTCGATGCCGAGCATGGGGCGGGGCCTGCGGAGCGACCGGCTGGTGCGTCGCGCCGACGTGGTCCCCGGCACGCGGGGCGGCACCACGGCGCACCCGCAGCTCATCGAGCTCGTGGACCAACACTTCCGGCGAGCCGGTCTCTCCGTGCGCCACGACGACCCCTACCGGGGCGGCTACACGACGGCGCACTACGGAAAGCCCGCGGACGACGTGCACGTCGTCCAGATCGAGCTGAACCGCGCGCTCTACGTCGACGAGCGGACCGGACGCCCGAAGAGCAAGGAGCTCGAGGCCCTCAAGGGGATCCTCGACGGCCTCGTTCGTGCCGCGGGCGAGCTGCGACTCCCGCCGCGCTGAGAGCGACCCGGCGCGCGGGCTCCCCCCGGCGCGAACGCTTCAGCGTGCGGCTTCGGCCGCGATGGCTTCGCCGCTCTGCACCTCGAGGCGGTAGCGGCTGTTGGCGGTCTGGATGTAGTAGACGTCGCGCCCCGAGACCTTGAGGACGCGCTTCACGGGAGTGGTCACGTACTCGTGGAGCCCATCGGGGAACTCGATCACGACGACGGAGCCCTTGCGCGGGGGCCGGAGCAGACGGCCGACGACCGCCCTCCCGGGTTTCCTCCCCAACTTCCGGAGCACCACCTCCACAGCCACGAAGCTAGCACAGCGACGGAAGCGGGCAAAAGCCAAAGTGGCGACTCGAGAAGCCACCCCCTCGCATCATGAAATCATTGATAAATCAATCGCTCATGGGAGGCTGCGCGTCAGCCGAAGGCTGAGCACGAGGTCGGGGCTGGCGAGGGTCGTGCGGAGGCCTCCGATGGCAGGCGTGACACACGTCGACAGGGCAGCGACCGGGAGCGGCGAGTCTCCCCATTCGCGGAACCGCAGCTGCGGAGCGTCGCCGTGGAAGCGCAGCCGGACGTCCGCGGCGCCCTCGAGGCCACGAAGCGCCGGACAGGTCCTCACGGCTTGCGCGAGCGCTTCCCAGGCGCGCGCCTCCAGCTCGCGGTCGCGCGGGCAACGGCCCGCAGGGTCTTCGAGGCCGCGGCACCGGAGGTAGGCCACGCGGCCGCGCTGCAGGCGGGCTTCGTCGGGCGGGTTGACGGGGCTCGATCGCGCGGTAGGCGGGGTGGCCGGCGCGACGGCGTCTCCGTCTCCGTCTCCGTCTCCGTTCCCGTCTCCGTCTCCGTTCCCGTCTCCGTCTCCGTTCCCGTCTCCGTCTCCGTCTCCGTTCGTCGCGACCGGGCTGCCTTCCTCCTCCCCTGCGGCGGGGGAGGCGGGTGCCGGGGCGGGTTCTTCGTCGCCGGCGACGCGCGCGGACTCCCTGGGCGGGGGCGCGGCGGCCGGGGAAGGGCGGGCCTCCGTCAGGCTCGCGCGGACCGCGACGAGGCCGAGCGTCAGACCGGCGAGGGCGGCGCCCGCGACGAGGAGCGGCGGCGGGGCGTCGGCGAAGGCGGAGCGCACGGGCGCAACCTCCCATCGCCTCGGGCCGGTCGCCAGTGCCTCGGTCCTTGCTCTCCACGGGACCCGACCCCAGTCCCTCCCTAAGGCGGGGTTGCGGCATCTTGCCGCGGCGATGTGGCGGGCCGGGCGAGCCCGCGCGAGGTCTTTGGGCTCCCAACACCGCAAAGTCTCGACAAATCGCCCGCCAGACGGCCGGCACGGGTACTGCAAAGCGGGTGGGCATGCCCGCCTTCCCCGTCACCGCCATCGACCGCTACCGCGCGTCGCTCAGCCACGTCGCGCCGCTCGACCCGGACACGGAGAAGGAATACGCCCGCCGCTGGCGGGAAGAGGACGACGCGCGCGCCGGCCGCATCCTCGTGGAGTCCAGCCTCCCCTTCGTCATTCGCATCGCCCGCGAGTACCGGCGCTGGGGCGTGCCGCTCGAGGACCTCATCCAGCAGGGCAACCTCGGGCTCCTCAAGGCGGCGGCCAAGTTCGACCCCGAGAAGGGCTGCCGGCTCATCACCTACGCCGCCTATTGGATCCGCGCCGAAATCCGCGACTACGTCGTCCGCTGCTACCGCATCGTCCGGCTGGGGACGACGCGTACGGAGCGACGCGCCATGCGCGCCTTCCGACGGAAGGGTGTCGAAGACGCGGCGCAGCTCGCCGAAGAGAGCGGCATGCCGCGCGCCCGGGCGGAGAAGCTCTGGCCGCTCCTCCAGCAGGGCGACGTCTCCCTCGACGTCACCTACGACGACCGCGCCCCGGCCATCGAGCGCCTCGAGGACGAGTACGCCACCACGCCCGAAGAGACCGTCGCGCGCGACCACACGATCAGCGGCGTTCGCGAGGCCCTCGACGACGCGCTCGCGTCGCTCACGGACCGGGAGCGACGCATCGTGCAGGCGCGCCTGCTCAGCGACGACCCCTGCACGCTCGAGTCCCTCGGGCGCGAAATGGGCGTCTCGAAGGAGCGCGTCCGGCAGCTCGAGGTGCGCGCGCGTCAAAAGCTCCGCGTGCAGCTCGCGCAGTTCGAGTCCGCCGCCTGATCCCGCGCCACGGGACGCTCAGCCGCGTGGCGGCATCGATGGAGGCACGGACGGCGTCGCCTCCTCGCCTAGCTGGTCGAGCAGGTCGGCGAGCGGCGCGCTCGGACCGAGTCGCCACTCGCCATTCCACAGGCGGACCGTGCGGCTGAAGGGTACGCCGAGCGCCAGCTGCACCTCGAGCTCGGGCCGCGGCTCGTCGGGAAGGGCGCGCTCCCGCAGCGGCCGAAGCAGCCACACGGCGCATGCGCGCAGGCTCTCCAGCAGCGCCCGCATCCTCACGGCGCCGAGCACGGCGCGGCGCGTGTGGGAGGTGACGTCACCCGGCGCACGGGAGGCGACGGTCCGCTCCCCGTTGCCGAGAATCTGCACGCGCTTCCAGCCGTGAATCGGCGAGTCGACGGACGTCCAGCTGAGGAGGAAGTTGCCGCGCTGGTCCGGTTGCCGGATGAGCGCATCGAGGCGGGTGACGAAAGGGAGGTGCGCGGCGCTCGGCTCGGCACCGCGCCGGTGCTTGAGCCACTCGTCGGCGTAGCGGAGCGCCGCGTCCGCGTGGGGCATGCCCGTCCGCGCGTCCGCGAGGGCCTCCTCCGCCCCGTCCCCGAGCCGCGCCAGCGCGTCGAAGGCACGCCACCCCACCGTGCTCTCCGCGCCGGGACCCAGGACGCGGGCGACGCGACGCGCGGCGAAGGCCACGCCGCCGTCGCCATAGCGCCGGAGCCGGGCGATCAGGTCGGGCGCGTTGCCGAGGAGCGCCGCGTCGAGCTCCGCTTCGGCGGCGGCGTCGATGCCCGCGACGGCCAGGGCCCGCGGGGCGGTGACGATGAGCTCGACGATCTCCGTCCGCGGCGCTTCGCCGCTCGGGGCGGACCAGGGCACCACGCGCCCGCCGGCACGCACGGCGTCGTAGGCGAAGGCCACGGGCCAGCGACCGGCCCCGCGCCGGTCGAAGGCGAAGCTCAGGTCGAGAAAGGTGCTGGCCTCCTCGCCCGGGCCGAGCGTGGTGAAGGCGTCGGGCCCGTGGAGCACGTTCACGTCTCCGAAGCTCACGCGGATCCACGGCCGATGCGCCTTGGGCGGTGACACGCGCAGCGTGCGCGGGTAGGACTGCTGGAACCCGAAAACGCGCACGGGGGCGCCCCCCTGGTTGCGGACCAGGAGCTCGAGGGCGACGGTCCCGCCCGCCTCCAGCTCCCCCGACGGCTCCCGGAGCCCGAAGCGAAGCGCGCCCGCGGGCGGTCCCCAGCGAACCTCTCCCATGACGTGCCTGACTACCAGGTCTAGGCCGGGCTGACGAGAAGGCTGCTTCATGGATCCCCGGACCTTCGGAACGTCCGTACGTGGCCCTACGCTGGCTTCCGGGTAAGCTCCCCTCGCATTTCCGATGCCACCCGCGCGTCCCCCGATGACCACGACCCTTCGCCTCGCCCTCCTCGCCCTTCTCCTCGGCGCCTGCGCCACCGACCTCGGGGAGTGCCCGCCCTTCGGCCCGCGCGACAACGCGGTCCGGGCCGACATCGTCTACTTCTCGAACGACGGCTCGAGCGGCGACGGCATCGCCATGTACGCGGGCCAGGCCATCATCCAACAGAGCTGCGGCAACGGCGGCTTCTGCCACAGCCCCGGCATCTCGCGTTCGGCGCGCAACCTCGCCCCCGCGGGTCTCGACTTCAACGTCGCGCCGGCGTGCACGAGCGACGGGGCCTGCCCCGACGATGACGTCGACCGGCTTCGCCGAAACCAGGCGACGCTCTTCCGCTGGAGCGAGCTCGCCTTCCAGGAGATCCGGGACGGCACCATGCCGCCGGCCGGGCTCCCGGCGCCCGGCCCGGGAACCGTCTTGCCCCAGGGCGGCTATTTCCGCGACGTGGAGATCGACGCGGACACGTTCGAGATTCGTTACGCGGATCCGCTGCCCCAGCTCTTCGCCGAGGACGCGGACGAGCGTGCCGAGGCGCGGAGCCTCGTCCGCGACTGGCTCGCGTGCGGGGCCCCCGTCGTCGAACGCCTCGAGGAGCCCGTCTTCGAGACGCCGGAGCAGTGGGAGGCCCTCGAGGCCGCGCCGGAGTGCGGCGCCGACACCGTCGGCCAGTGCATCGTCCGGGGTCCCGTGACGCCGCCCGATCCCACCTGGAGCTCCATCTTCGAGACGGTCATCGTGAACGGCGGCTGTCAGGGCTGCCACGTGCCCGAGAGCGCCTTCTTCGGCGACGCGGTCATCGACTACTCCGACGAGGCGACGGCCCTCGCGGAGATGCTGGATCGGCCGGCGCGGGGCTCCGAATGCGACGGGGGCGAGGGCGTGCTCATCGTTCCGGGCGACCCGTCCGCCTCGCTCTTCGTGGAGAAGTTCGGCTTCGACGGGGACCTCTCCTGCGGCGACCGCATGCCCCTCGGGGGCAGCGCCGTGCCCACGACCTTCCTGCCGCCCATCCGCCAGTGGATCATGGAGGGCGCGCTCGCGAACTGAGGCCCCGCTCCCGCCGCTGCTCGACGGCGCCACGGGGACGGCACTTCTCGCGGCGGGGCTTCCCGCCGCGGCGCTCCATCGCGCGCCGCTCGAGGCGCCGGAGCACCTCCGG
Source organism: uncultured Myxococcales bacterium (assembly GCA_937893795.1). Classification (GTDB taxonomy): domain Bacteria; phylum Myxococcota_A; class Polyangia; order Polyangiales; family Houyiibacteriaceae; genus CALCTH01. The sequence continues at coordinate 15,373 of CALCTH010000649.1, forward strand.
GCCATTCATCGCGATCAGCGGGCAGCTGGCGCCGGCGCGCTGACCAGCGCGAGCTTCGGGCTCCCTTACGCCGCGCGCCGCGGAGACACCGAGTCTCCGGCCCTCGCGGCAGC
>CALCTH010000650.1 GCA_937893795.1 uncultured Myxococcales bacterium
AGGTTCGTTCCGAGGCCAGGCGTTCGGCGCGTTCCCACATGCGCAGATAGGCCTCGGCGCTCTTGAAGAGCACCTCGAGGTCCTCGTCGCTCGCCCCGTCGCGGCGCGCGTCGTCGATGAGCTCGGGGAGCAGGCCGAGGTGCACGAAGCCCTCGGTGTCGAAGTCGAGGGCGCGCTCGCCGACGAAGGGCGGCGTGAAGGTCACCCGGCCGCCGTAGGACGTGAAGGGGTAGCGGGTCGGGTTCGCCTGCCCTGGCGCGCAGCGTGAGTCCGGTCCGAAGCGCGGGCCGCGGTAGCTGGAGAAGCCGTTGAAGTCGAAGCCAAAACCCTCGGCACCGAGCGCACCCTCGGCCTCCCGCGCCGCGGCGCGCGCGAGAACGGGCGCGATGATGGCGCCCGGCGCGGCGGGATCGGCGCAATCGGCCAGATCGGTTTTAGAGATGCCCCCCAGCGCGTAGAGGCGGCCGCGCTGGTTGATGCCGTGCGTGCCCGCGGCCGGGTAGCCCACCTCTTCGAGGCGCGCGAAGACCTCCGCGTAGGACTGACGTCCGAGGTGGTCGATTTCGAGGATCATACCCCGGTCCATCATCGCCTCGACGAGGTTCATGCCGAGCTCGGTCATGCCCGCGTTGAGGCAGAAGTCACCCTCCAGCGGCCCGCTGGTGAGCGCGCCGAGGAAGGGCGTCAGCGCCCCCACGGGGTCGTCGCTGAAGTCGGCGAAGTCGTGCGAGGGCTCCGCCAGGAAGTCCTCGCGGGGCATGTTCAAGCCCGCGAAGCCGAGGTCGCCGCGATCGAAGTTGATCTCGATGTCCGGGCAGGTCTCCACGTAGTTGGAGAAGTGCCCGGAGCTCACGAAGTTGCCGACCTCGATGACGTCCCGGTCGCCGTCGCCGCTCCCGAAGGCGTTGTCGTACTTGTGAATGGGGAAGACGGCGCGCACGCCGAGATCCCGGTAGCGGTCGAGCTCGGCGAGCACGCGCGCGTCGTCGCAGCGCGCCTCGCCGGGCCGCGGCGTCAGCCGACACTCGAAGAGGTTCGAGACCTCGATGCCCAGCACCACGGCGAGCTTGCCCTCGTCGATGACCCGGCGCGCCTCGGCGGGGCTCTGCACGATGCGGAAGAAGCCCTGGCCGGGCCCGCCGGACTGCGCGTCGATGTAGCGCTCGAGGTTGTAGGTCTCCTCGAGGATGCGATCGACGGCGACCATGTCCTCGCAGCCGTAGCGGACGTCCTGGATGCCCGAGCCGACGACGAGGTCGCAGAGCACCTGGTTGCTCGTGGCGTGCTGCACGAGCAGGCGCAGCCCACCGAGGTAGGCGCGCTCGATCCAGCGCCAGTATTGCGCCTGGTGCGTGGAGCTCGTGGGCGCATTGGGCCAGTCGGTGAAGGTGGGCCAGCCGTCCGTCGCGTGGTTCGGCTCCGGGAGGCCGCCGGCCACGAGGCTCGTCAGAAGCGTCGTCGTGTCGACGTCGGCTCCGGTGGCGTCGAAGGTGAAACCTAGGATGTCCTGACGCCCCTCCTCGCCGTGGTAGACGGCGCAGTCCGAGAGCGCGTGCTCGACGCCGAGCCGATGAAAGGGCGCGCCATGAAAGAGGCCGCCGCCGCCGAAGGCGAAGTTGGTCATCAGGTGCGCGTGGGTCTCGACGATGCCGAAGACCGAGCCGTCGTCGAAGCGCTCGCTGCGGACGCCCGCCGCGTCGACCTCGGCATCGAGGCTGAGCTCGGGGAAGTCGGCGCAGCCCTCCGCGGCAAAGAGCCCCGCCGTGCTCACGGGTCCCGAGGCGACGAGCCCTTCCGTGGCGAGCGTCGCGCCGGTGCGCCGGTGGCGAAGCACGAAGCGCCCCGGGTCATCTGGGGCGTCTTCGAGATCCCACTCCGCCGGGCTCAGGAAGTCGTCGTCGATGAGCAGCACGTCGGAGAAGAGCGTCGCCGCCCGCTCCACGACGCCGGCATCGTCGGCGACCACGTAGCCGCCCTCGGCGTCGTAGAGCAGGTAGGTGCCGAGGTCGGCGGCGCGTAGATGGAGCGGCGCGGCAGCCGCGGGAGCCGTGACGAAGGCGTAGCCCTCGCCGCGTCGAGCGAGCCAGCGCGGCGCCTCGCCGGGGGCGGCGAGCTCGATGCTCACGCAGCGGCTTCCCAGCGCGAGGCGACCGCCGATCTCCTCGGTGGGCCTGCGCGCGGCCGGCGCGTCACCGCAACCGACGACGAGGAGCGAGAGCAGCATCCAGCGCATCGGCCGCCATGGTAGTACCATCGGGGCCAGGACGGCGGCGCGGGACCGGGCTACCTTCCGGCTGGTGAAGTTCCTCCACTCCATGGTGCGCGTGCGGGATCTGGACGCCGCGCTTCACTTCTTCTGCGGGCTGCTGGGGCTCCGCGCGGTGCGCCGCCGCGACAGCGAGCGCGGACGCTTCACGCTCGTCTTCCTGGAGACGGGAGACCCGGAGGACCGCGCGCAGATCGAGCTCACCCACAACTGGGACCAGGACGAGCCCTACGACGGCGGGCGGAACTTCGGGCATCTCGCCTTCGCCGTCGAGGACATCTACGGGCTCTGCACCCGGCTTCAGGAAGCGGGTGTGACGATTCACCGCCCGCCGCGGGATGGCCGCATGGCCTTCGTGAAGAGCCCGGACGGCATCAGCGTGGAGCTACTGCAGCGCGGCGAGGCGCTGGCGCCGGCGGAGCCCTGGGCGTCGATGCAAAGCGTCGGCAGCTGGTAACGCGTTTCCCGCTCCGGGGAGGGCTACGGCGGACCCGCGGCCTGCTACCGTCCAGGCCCCGTGGGAGAGAATCTCGGTCGCTACGAGCTCGTGGAGAAGCTCGCCACCGGCGGTATGGCCGACGTGTGGCTCGCGCGGCAGTGGGGCTCCGGAGAGTTCCGCCGCGACGTGGTGGTGAAGCGCCTGCACCCGCACCTCGCCGAGCAGCCCGGACCGCGCGCGGACTTCGAGAACGAGGCGACGCTCCTCGCGATTCTCGCGCGTCCCGGCATCCCCCACGTCTACGAGTTCAGCGAGGGGCCCGACGGCCGGCCCTACGTGGTGATGGAGCGCGTGCAGGGTCCGACGCTCGCCGCGGCCCTCGAGGCGGAGCGGCCCGCGCCCATCGAGCTGGTGCTCGCGGCGGGCGCGGGCATCGCCGAGCTCCTCGCGCACGTGCACCGGCTCATGGACTCGGCGACGGGCCAGTGCCTGCACATCGTCCACGGCGACGTGACGCCGGACAACGTGCTCCTCGGTCCCGAGGGGCGCGTGTCGCTGCTCGACTTCGGCATCGCCGGGAGCGCGGCCTATCGGGAGACGCGGCAGCCGACGGTGGAGGGGCTCAGGGGCACGCTCGGCTACATCGCGCCGGAGGGCGTGCGAAGCGCCCGAGAGCTCGTCGACCACCGGGCCGATCTCTTCTCGCTCGGGGTCGTGCTCTTCGAGCTGCTGACGGGCGAAAGGCCCTTCCCCGAGGGCGGCGTGGCCTTCGTGAATGCGGTCGTCGAGCAGGACCCACCGCGACCGCGAGAACGTCGGGCGGAGATCTCCGAGGCGCTCGACGACCTGGTCATGGAGCTCCTGGCCAAGCACCCGGCGCAGCGGCCCGAGTCGGCGGCGGAGGTGCGGGCGCGGCTTCGCTCGCTCCCGGAGGCGCCGGCGCAGCCCGAGGAGGCGGTGGCGCGCTTCGTCGATGCGCACTTCCCCGCGCGTCCCACGCTGACCGAGGCCGAAGCGGAGGCCGAGGCGTACGCGAGCGAACCGCCGGCGCCGAAGCCCGAGGTGTTCTTCTCGTCCTTCCCGCCGGCGCCGGAGACCACGGACGCCCGCATGGCGACCCTCGAGCCGCCGATGCCGCCCCAGGGCGCCGAGGAGGAGAGCCTCACGCTCGCCGAGGAGCTCCCGCTCGAGCCCACGCCCGCGCCCACCCCGAAGCCACCGCCGCGCAGCGGTACCACGCTCCCGCCGCCGCCTCCGCTGGCGGCGCTCCGCTCGCGCCGCGCCCCCCGGCCGCCGAGCGACGCCGCCATCGCCCTCGACCTGAGCGCCGCGGCGCTCGTGCTCCCCGCGGAGGACGAAGAGGAGACGACGACGCGCATCAGCCGCGACGAGGTCGACGCGATGCTGCACGACCTGGACGCGTTGGCGTCCGACGACCTCCGCCCTCCGGACGGCTGATCCGTGCCCGACGACGAGCTGAGGGACGAGGCCTTCGAGGCCTTCCGCGCTGCGCTTCGAGCGTCGGGTACGGAGCTACGTCCTCCGACGCCGGGGGCCGCTACGCGGAGAAACCTGCCGTCACCTGCTCCAGCTCGAAGTCGAAGGGGATGGGCAGCATCGCTTCGTCGAGCCTGATAAGCAGGAGCATGATGTCCGTCGACGTGACCAGGCCGATGAGCTTGGTGGCGTCGTCCACGACGGGCACCGCGTCGATCTTCTTCTCCGTCATCACGCGCACGAGGTCCACCACGTCGGTGTCGGGACCGCAAACGTAGGGCGCCGGGGTCATCGCTTCGCCGACGAGGCCCGGCGTGACGATCTGGTCTTCCCGCAGCTCGGAGCGCAGCAGGATGTCGCGGTCGGAGAGCATGCCCAGCAGGACGCCGTTGCGCACCACGGGCAGGTGCCGGAAGCGCTCGCGCTCCATGATCGACCACGCGTCGTCGAGGCTGATCTCCGGGGTCGCGACGATGACCCGGCGGGTCATGGGCTCGGATGCGCGCGTCATGATGAGAACCAGGCAAGCACCCTTCCTGGGCCCCTGTCCTGGGACCCCGTGGCGGCTGTACGATGGCACCGACGGCAGCTGGGCAAGACCACGCCGGAGAGGCGCTCCGCCTCCGTCGCCGTACGCTCGGAGAGGAAGTCGAGGACGGCCCGCACCCGCGCCGCCCGGGCCATGTCCGCGTGCACGATCGCCCAGTACTCCTCGGAGAGGAGGAGCGCCTCGGAGAGGCGAAGCACGCCCTCCGTCCGCTCCGCGGCGTGGCACGCGTGGACGCCGACGCCGTGCCCGAGGCGGATGGCCTCGAGTTGCACGACGGGCGACGAAGCGCGGACCACGACGCGGGCATCCCGGCCGTGCTGCGCAATCCACTGCTCTGCGGTGGCGCCGGCGTACTCGGGGACGAGCCCGACGAGGTCATGGCCTGCGAGGTCCTTCGCGTGCCGCGGCGCCCCTCGCCGAGCCACATAGTCGCGCGAGGCGTAGAGCGCGCTCCCCACGCGGCAGAGGCGGCGTCCCACGTGATCCGGGTGCTCCGGCGCCGCGTAGCGAATCGCGATGTCGGCCTCGCGCCGCGTGAGGCTCTGGAAGCGCATGTTGGCCGCGGCGAGCACGACCAGGTCGGGATGCCGCCTGCGGAGCTCTCCCAGGTTGGGCAGGAGGACGTCGTTGATGAAGGGGTCGAGCGCGGTCACGCGCACCGACCCGGCGACGCGCGCGTCCTGGGCCCGTGACCCTCCGCTCGATCGCGAGGGCGTGCTCCTCCATCTCCCGCGCGTGCACGGGCGAGGCCCGAGGAGGTGAGCGATGACGACGATCGACGTTCAGCGGGCGGAGGCCACAGAGAGCGCGCGGTGCATCGAGGCGCAGGTCTTGGCCTTCGCCAGCGACCCGCTTCTGCGCTGGATGCTCCCCGACCCGGGGCGCTTCCTGACCTTCTTCCCGCGCGTGCTCGCGCACTACGGCGGACGCGCCTTCGAGCACGGAACCGCGTACCGTACGACGGACTACTCGGGCAGCGCGCTCTGGTTGCCCCCCGGCATCGGCCCCGACGAAGAGGCGCTCGGCGCGGTCATGGAGGAGGCCGTCGACCCTGAGCGGCTGGGCGAGGTCTTCGACGTGCTCGAGGCGGTCGGAGCGGCAAACCCGGAGAAGCTTCATTGGTTCCTCCCCGCCATCGGCGTGGACCCGCGGCGTCAGGGCGCAGGCGTCGGGTCGGCGCTGCTGCATCGCTCCCTCGAGGCGTGCGACGCGCGGCACGAGATCGCCTACCTCGAGGCGAGCAATCCCCGGAACGTGCCGCTCTACCAGCGCTTCGGCTTCGAGGTCGCCAGCGAAATCCGGCTCGGGTCCGCGCCCCTGGTCGTCCCCATGCGCCGTCCGGCCCGCTAGGGCGGCGCACCGGAGCGACGGAGATGCGCTGCTACAGCTCCGGGACGTAGACCATGCGGAACTTGTTGTTCCAGCGGTCGTTGCGGAAGACCTCCATTTCCTTGCCGGAGAGGAGGCCGCGGAAGCTGCCGTAGCGGCCGTGCTCGAGCACGAAGTATGCGCTCTCGCCGCGGTGCTCCTCGAACCACTCCTTGATCTTCTCGTTGTCGAGACCGACGAAGGCGTGGACGCGGTTGCCCGTGTAGAAGTTCTCGCCCTTCCAGTTCATCTGCCAGGCGATGACCGGCTCGATCTCGCCGCAGCGCTCGCCGAAGGTCGGCGTCTCGCCTTCGGCGCAGGGTCGGCGCCCCTCCCGCATCTCGTAGTACTCGCGGAAGGTCGGGCCCATGCTCCAGTGGGGCGAGAGGTCGACGAAGTAGACGTTGATGGCCCAGCCCGTGAGCACGAGCGCCAGGCCGAGGAGCCCCCGCGCCGCCACGGGTCGCGCGGCCCGGATCACCAGGAGCGACATGAGCACCCCGCCGGTGACGGCGATGCCCGTGAGCACGGCCCGGTAGTCGAAGAAGTCGGGCCAGGGCCGGTCGTAGTTGTAGACGAAGAGGTGAATCAGCCGCTCGTAGCCCTGCGGCCGGTTCACCGTCTCCCAGCTCAGGTCGCGGCCGACGAAGATGGTCAGCATGGCGCCACCGGCCACGGCCACGGCCAGGCTGAGGTCCTCGCGACGCGCCAACGCGGAGAGCGGCGCCCCCACCCCGGCGCGCTGCCGCCAGAGGAAGCGACCGCTGAGCACCAGAAGCACCGCGCCGAAGCCCACCAGGAGCGCGCACTGCCAGGTCGGCCAGGCCTGCGTCAGCACCCAGTCCTGCACGGCCGAGCCTTCGACTTCCTCGGGCACGATGCCGCGGAGGTCGCCGAAGCTCGCGCCGATGCCCACCACGAGGAGCAGGGGCGCGGCGATGGCGGCGAGCGTGGCCACACCGCGGCTCCGCGCGCTCCCTTCGGTCTCGCCCCAGAGCCGGTCGAGGAGGATGCCCACGAGCATCGCCGCGGGCGGGACCGCGGGGAAGATGTAGTGGTGGAACTTCGTGATCATCGCGCTGAAGAGCGTGAAGGTCGCGAAGAACCAGAGGCCCAGCACCAGCAGGCTCTCCCGCTGCGCCGCCGGGAGCGCGGCGCCGCCTTCGCCGCCGCCCTCGCGGTAGGGCCCACCACCCGGGCTCGGCTCCGCAGGACGCTGCTGGTACCAGAGCCACCCGAGCACCGCCGCGGGCACGAGGCCGACCCAGGGAAAGAGGCCCACGCCGAGCTGTTCGAGGAAGTAGGCGATGCTCCCCTTGTCGCCGTGCACGCCCTGGGCGAGGCGGTTGATGTGGTCGTGCACGAGCAGCCGGTCCGTGAAGCCGGCGCCGTGACGCACGAACATGGCGACGAACCAGGGGAAGCCGCCGGCGATGCCGATGACCACGCCGGGAAGCACGCGGAGCTCACCATCCGTGAGCAGGTTCCAGCGCCGCGACGCCACCAGGTAGAGGAGCGCCACGAGGCCCGGGATCGCGATGCCCGGGATGCCCTTGCCCATGAACGCGAGGGCGCAGAAGAGATAGAAGCCCACCATGCAGAGCGCGCGGCGGCGACGCTCCTTGCGTAGCCAGAGGCCGATCACCCCGGCGAGCGCCGCCAGCCAGAGCAGCCCCTGGAGCCAAGGCTGGAAGCCCGGGAACTGCGGCTGCTGGAGCGAGTGCGGGCTGTTGCCCGGGACGCCGTCGTTGCCTCCGGAGCCGTGGAGGAACTCGTCGGCGTGCACCGCGAAGCCCTCCCCCGGGTAGAAGGTGACGTTGCGGCTGACGAGGTAGAGCGCCTGGGGCAGCGCCAGCATCACGAGGCCGAGGATGGCCGCGTGCTGTGGCCCGAAGCGGAGCCGGCCGAAGCGCACCACGCCCACGGTCTCCTCGCCGTCCGCGGCGAGGGCCAGGAGCAGGAAGCACACGGCCATCGTCACGTTGGCCACCAGGAACATGTCCGTGATGGCCTGGTGCGCGAGGAGGAAGAAGTGCGGGCTGGTGCCAAGCACGAGCCCCGCCAGGGCCCCAGCTCGGCGGTTGAAGCGGCGCGCGACGGTGCCGCGCACCACGAGCGCCGCCGCGAGCGCGAAGAGGCAGGCGGGCAGGCGAATGGCCCATTCGCTGAAGAGCGGATTCGCGTCGGGCGAGCAGTCGACGCCGAGGAGCTTCAGCGAGAGAGCCTCGCTCCAGAAGATGAGGATGGGCTTCGACCAGAACCAGTTCTCCTGGGCCCACCACAGGCTGATCCAATCGTCCCGGGCGATGATCTCGCGGGCGACCTCGCCGTAGTGCGTCTCCCAGGGATCCCACAGCCCGGGCACGCCGAGCAGCGGCAGGTAAAGCGCGCTCAAGACGACGAAGACGAGGAGCCCCGATCGCCTCAGCGCGGCCGGTACGAGCAGCGCGAGGCTCGCCAGGAGGGTCGCGGCCGCACCCTCGTAGCCGGCCGTCAGGCTGCCCACCACGAGCACCGCGAGCGCCGCCGGCCCCGCCACGAGGGGCTGGAAGACGAAGGGCTCACCCTCGAAGCGCCCGAGGGAGGTATCGCGCCAGGAGCGCGCGGCCTCCTCGCCGCTCGGCACCATGAAGAGACCGAAGGCCTCGAGGAGACCGAAGGCGGCGACGAGGAGCGAGATCAGCCCGAGGAACCCGCCGCTCCCGAGCTGCTCGACGTTTGCCATGAGCAAGAACGCGCCGAGCGCGCCGGCGAGGAAGATCGCCGCGCCGCGAAGGCGGCGTGCCCGCGGCACCGGAGCGCCCGCGGGGGCCTCCGCGGTCTCGCCGAGGGAGCCCTCCGGCGCCGCCTCGGCGAGCCCGTCGTCGGACGCCGACTGCTGCGACGAATCCGCCGCCGCCGCCGCGTCCTCCGCGGGGGCGTCCTCCGCCTCCGGCGTCTCGGAAACGTCGTTGTCCTTGCCCTCGTCGTCCTGCACGCGGTCCTCCGAAGCGGCGGCAAGGTAGCAGAGCGCCGGGTCCCGGCACGCGGACGGCCACCTCTCCGTGCTTCTGGTGGCCGAATCCAGCCCACGCCGTCTCCGGCGGCCGGGGATTCCGCGCGCGGAATGGCGCTTTCCCGCCCCGCACGTGGACCGGGAGAGCACCGGAGGCGTAGGCTGCCGGCGTGACTGCGCCCACGCCGGCGGCCCTCGGCGCGCTCGCGCGCGGGCGCAGCAGCACCTTCGACGACCCGGAGGCCCTGACCTTCCTCCGCCGACGTGTCGGCCAGTTCGGCCTCGTCAACGCCGGCATCGGCTTCGCGGCGCTGCTGGTCCGTGCGCTCGTGGCCACGGTCGTCGCCGACCCGAACGGGCGGAACCCGCTTCACCCGAGCGTCGTGGCCCACTTCCTGGCCGCCAGCGTCTACCTCGCCGTGTGGGCGCTCTGCCAACGCGAGCGCTCGCGCCGCTTCGTGCTCACCACGGAGGCCCTCGGAACCGTCATTGGCGCCGCGGGCTACGTGGCGATGGGCGTGGCCATTCCTCCCTACGCGGACCCCATGGGCATCGTGGCCATCGTGCTCACCTACAACTACTTCGGGCGCTCGGTCTTCGTGCCCAGCACCGCGAAGCGCACCTTCTGGATCGGCCTCGCCATCGCCGTGGTCTTTCTGCCCGGGGTCTACGCGATGTATCGCTGGGCGCCCGCGACGGCGGGGCTGCTCGAGCTGGCCTCCCAGAACGGCCGCATCGTGTTGCCCGCAGCGCGATTCTCGGAGGCCTCGGTCGAGGCCTTCTCCATCGCCATGGCCATCCAGGGCGCCTTCTGGTGGCTCTTCTCGGTCCTCATCGGGACCATCGCGAGCCACGTCTTCTACGGGCTTCGGCGCGAAGCCTCGAAGGTGACGAAGCTCGGCCAGTACCAGCTCGAGAAGAAGCTCGGCGAAGGCGGCATGGGCGTCGTCTACCTCGCCTCCCACGCGATGCTACGGCGGCCGGCCGCCGTGAAGATGCTGCCGCCGGACCGCCTCGGCGCCCGCAGCCTGAGCCGCTTCGAGCGCGAGGTGCAGCGCACGGCGAGCCTCTCGCATCCGAACGTCATCACGGTCTTCGACTACGGCCGCACCCCGGACGACGTCTTCTACTACGCCATGGAATACGTCGAAGGCGCGACGCTCGAGGACGCCGTGGCCGTCGGCGGGCCCATGCCGCCGGGGCGGGTGGTGCACGTGCTTCGGGAAGTCGCGGCGGCCCTCGCGGAGGCGCACGGCGTCGGCCTCATCCACCGCGACGTGAAGCCTGCCAACGTGATGCTCCAACGCGTCCCCGGCTCGCCGGACGTGGTGAAGGTGCTGGACTTCGGGCTGGTGAAGGAGCTCGGCGGTGGGGAGAGCCCCGACGTGGGCGTCTCGCATACCGGGGAGATCACCGGGACGCCGCAGTACATGTCCCCCGAGGCCATCCGCGGAGACGCCATCGACGAGCGCGCGGATCTCTACGCGCTCGGCGCCGTGGCCTACTACTGCCTCACGGGCACCCATCTCTTCGCGGCCAGCACCGTGGTGGAGATGTGCAGTCACCACCTGCACTCCGCGCCGGAGCCGCCCTCCGATCGCCTCGGTGCCGCGCTCCCCGACGCGCTCGAGGCCCTGGTGCTCCGCTGCCTCGCGAAGGCGGCCGGCGACCGGCCGGCCGCGGCGCTCGCGCTGCTCGACGCGCTGGCCGAGGTCGAGGTCGAGGCCTGGACCCGCCACGACGCGGCGTCCTGGTGGACCCGACATGACGCGACGCTGAAGGCCCAGAGCCCGCGGGAGAGCGCGATGGCCGGCGCCGCGACGCTGGCCATCGACGTGGACCGTCGACGCTAGCGCGCCGCGAGGAGCCGGCCCGTAGGCCCGACGGCGAGACCGACGGTCACGAGAGAGCCCGGCCACACGAGCGTGTCCATGTAGACGGAGGCGTGAAGAAAGAGCACGCGGTGTACCCGCGCACGAAACCCCGCGCGCGGCCCGAGCGGCGGCCGGGACGCGATGAGGAGCTTCTCCGGAGCGCTCACCTCGACGACGGCGCGCTGTACCCCGAGGTGGCCGACGGCGAAGACCTCGAGGTCACCGAAGCGGTGCGCCGCGCCAACCTCCGCGTACCAGCGGAACAGGTGCAGCCGGTCGATACGCGCGCTCGGCCCCAGCACCTCGACGTTCCGCGCGCCGCCGCCCGCGGGCGTGCCGTAGGTCATGCCGACGCCGAGCACCCAGGGGCGCCGGCCGAGGTAGTGGAAGAGCACGTCGAAGCCCGTGGCGTCGAGGCGGCCGAGCTCGAGCTCTTCGCCCTGCAGCCGGAGCGTCGTGTTGCGCTGGCGGAAGGGAGTCCGGGCCCAATCGCTCGCCCCGAAGGTGAAGCCGAGCTGCACGGCGGTGGGCGCCCCGTCGCGGTTACGCGCCGCCCGGAAGGCGCCGACGCTCGAGCGCCCCCGCGTCTCCTCCGCGCCGGGAAGCACGTAGGGCGACGAGGGCGTCGCGGCCCGCGGGTGTCGGGCGCTTCCCGTGTCGGCGGCCGGAGGCGGCGGGACCTCGTCCAACGTCGGACGGGCGCCGTCGGATTCGGCATCGCGCGCGGCTTCCGGCGCCGGCGGCATCCAGGCGTCGAAGGGCGCCATCTCCTGCGCCGCCGCCGGGGAGGCGACGCCGAGGAGCAAGCCCGAAACGAGCGCCATCCCCCGCATGCGATCAGCCTAGAGCCCGAAAGGGGGACCGGAAAGGTGGTTCTGGCGCGCTTCCGGCCGCCGCCGGCGAGTTCGGCGTCACGCCGAGCCCTCAGGGCGCCTGGCGCACCTTGCCGGAGACCGCCGCCGGCGCTTCGTCCTCCCCGTCGGCGACCACACAGCTCACATAGGCGAGGTCCGCCAGCGCCCGAAGCGCGCGTGTACGCGTCGCCGGATCCGCCGCGCCGAGCTGACCCGGGTTCGCGGCGAGCCAGGCGGCCGCCAGGTCCTTGAAGAGGTAGACGCGGTTCTCGATGGTCGTGCTCTCGTCGGGCATGGGGAGAGCGTGCCACGACGCGGGCTCGCCACGCGCGGCAGCGCGCCGGATCCCGACGCTACTGCGTTGCCGTCTTCGAGAAGACGTTGATGACGAGGACGCCCACGACGATCAGCGCCATGCCGAGGACGGCGGGCGTGTCCGGGATCTCCTTGAAGACGATCACGCCCACGATGGCCGTGAGCACGATGCCCATGCCGGCCCAGATGGCGTAGGCGACACCGACCGTGAGCGTCTTGAGCGCGAGCGAGAAGAGGAAGAAGGCGATGCCGTAGCCCACGACGACGACGATGCTCGGCCCCAGCTTGCTGAAGCCGTCCGACGCCTTGAGCGCGCCCGTCGCCACGACCTCCGCGGCGATGGCGATGGCGAGATAGAGATAGCCCATGCGGTCGTCGTCCTTCCCGGTCAGTCCCGGGGCGGCTCTCGGCCCGGCGCGCCGCCCAAGGCCCCGAGAAGATCCTGCAGCGCGCAGGGTTTCTCCAGCCGGGTGACGTCGGCGAGCCCCCGCAGCTCGAGCTCGCTGGGGACGTGACCCGAAAGCAGGAGCACCCGCCCGTCGGGGCGCCCCGCGCGAAAGCGATCGATGAGCTCGCGGGTCGGCGCGCCGGGCATCACGGCGTCGGTGCAGAGCGCATCGAAGCGATCGCATCCGGCCGTCAATGCGTCGTTGGCCTCGTCTCCATCGCGTGCCTGCACGACGGTCCAGCCCGCCCGAGACAGGGCCCGCGCGAGGGTCCGACGGACGCCGTCGTCGTCGTCGACGAGGAGAAGCGTGCCCGGCGTGGCGAGCGCGTCGGGCGCGCGCACGGTCTTCGTCGCGCGCTCGGGAGTCGCGGAGAAGGGCAGCTCGAGCACGAAGGCGGTGCCCTGCCCGGGCTCGCTCTCGACGCGGATCCGCCCTCGCGCGCGGTCGAGCGCGGTCTGGACGACGGCCAGGCCGAGCCCCGTCCCACCCTCGCCCTTCGAGCTGACGAAGGGCTCGAAGATCCGCCCTCGTACCTCCTCGGAGATGCCGGGACCGTCGTCGGTCACCGTCAGCTGCGCGCGACCCTCGAGGGCGACGACGCCGAGCGTGATGCGCCCCTTCCCGTCCAGCGCATCGCGAGCGTTGGCCACGAGGTTGAGGAGCACGCGGTCGAGGTAGATGGGGTCGAAATCGACCACGGGATCGTCTTTGGCCTCGAGAACGAGCTCGATGTCCGCCGGGACCAGGCGACCCATGGCGTCGCGCCAGCGGCGAACCTCCGTCGCCAGGGCGAGCGGATGGGGCGACCAGTCGTCAGCCTTGGTCACGCCCAGCAGGCGCCGCGTGATCCCCTTCGTGCGGCCGGCATTGTCGGCGAGATGCTCGGCCGCGAGGCGCGCCTCCGGATCCTCGCTCTTCGCGAGCAGCTCCGACCAGGCCAGGACGACCTGCAGCGCGTTGTTCACGTCGTGCGCCACCGCGCCGGCAAAGCGGCCGAGGGCCTCGAGGCGCAAGGCCTCCGCGCGACGCTCCTCCCGCCGCTGCATCTCCGAGAGGAGCAGCGAGATCATGGTGGCGATGATGCCGCCGATGAGCCCGAGCTGGATGGCGGCCCGGTACCAGTAGCCGACGTCGTCGGGCGCGAAGGTCGACGAGATGGGCTCGAGCACCCCCGCGGCGACCGCGTGACCGATGGCCACGACGAGGACCACCGATGCGCCGAGCACCACGCCGATCATCGCGCGGCGCAGGAAGAGCCCCGCGGCGAGCGACGCGAGGAAGAGGCAGAGAATGGGGCCCGCCGAGAGGCCATAGTTGGCGACCGCGAGTCCGCCGAGGAGCAGCATCCCCAGCACGAACCCGCCGGCGCGAAGCGGATGGGGAAGCCGGCCGATGCGCAGCAGCACGAGCGCCACGAACACGCCGTTCATGGCGAGGAAGAGCGGCGAGGCCAGGTCCGCCGGGTCGCTCCTCAACGTCACGACGAGGGCCACGCAAGCCACGCCGACGCCGAGCACGAGCGCGGTATCGATGGCGCGCGGCAGCGCCCAGCGGCGCCATGCTTCGTTGGCTTCGTCCATTCGCAGGGAGGTCTCGTCGAGGGGGCCCGCCGGCCGCGATCGGGGGGAGACTACCAGGTACCCTCGGCGGCTCGGCCCCGGTGGGGCACGAACCCGGGCGTCAGGGCGCGGCGAAGGCACCGATGGAGGGCGGCGTCGCGTAGCATCGGCCCGCGAGGTCCGGGAAGGTCTCGGAGAGCGCCCGACCCGCACCGTAGGCGGCGTTGCCGGCGCCGGGGCGCGCCTCGGCGTCGAGGGCGGGATCCACCTGCACGAGCGAGCCCTCTTCCGCCGGGACGCCGCCACCGAGCGTGGGCCCGCCCCAGCTCGCACCCTCGTTCGTGGCGAACCAGAGGTTGTGACCGAAGACGAAGGTCTCGGGCGCCGTGCCCGTGCCCACGTTGAGGAAGGAGCGGAGCTGCGTCGTGTCGAGGACGACGAGGTTGTTCACGAAGCGCCCGTCGCGCGAGGGGACGAAGCGGTCCTGCGTCGACTCCTGGAGGATGCGGGCCACCCAGCCGCGGGGTCGGAGGATCACGTTGTGGGCTGCCAGGCACGCATCGCAGCCGACGAAGGCCACGGCGGCGCCACTCTCTTCGCCGCCGTCCTCGATGACGTTGGCCACGACGGCGATGCGCGCCGCCTCGTAGGGCGCGTCGAGGGGCCGGAAGAACTCGAGCCCCGTCGAGCCTCCGGCGTTCACGGCCCGCCCGGGGATGCGGCGGAAGCGGTTACCGTGAATCCGTACGTCGGCGCTGCCTCCCTTGGTCTGCACGCCGTTGCGCACGGCATCCGCGAAGGTGTTGCCTCGGATGACGCCGCGGTGGCAGCCCACCATGTCGACGATTTCGCCCCGGTCGCAGCCGGCGACGTCGCTGCCCTCGATCCAGAAGTCGTCGACGCCGCTCATCTTGATGCAGTCGTTGTTCCCGCCGCTGCCGGCGTCGCGGATCGTCAGGTTCCGGAGCACGATGTGGTGCGCGGGCGTCGCGTAGTCCCCGCCGTCGTCGAGGTTCATGCCGTGGATGGCGGCGTCGCGAATGGTGAACCCTTCGATGACCACGAAGGCCCCGTCGCTCATGGACCACCCCGTGCCCTCGCGGGCGGCGATCACGACCTCGCCGTCGGCGACGAAGGCGATGGGCGCCCCGGCCTCGCCCTGCACGTCGGTCCGGGTGATTCCATACTCGCCGGCCGCGACGCGCACGCGCGTCCCCGGCGTCGCGCGGCGGGCCGCCTCGCGAAGGGTGGCGAGCGGCGCTTCGGCCGTCCCGGCCGCC
>CALCTH010000651.1 GCA_937893795.1 uncultured Myxococcales bacterium
AGGGAGCCGCTCTCGCGCGCGCGGCGAAGGTGCTCGAAGACGCCTGGCAGGAGCTCCAAGGAAGCTGGGGCGTACCCACGTAGGTAGCTCGCTCGAGCGGCACCTGTCGGCCCCGCTTGCTCGCCCGAGCCACGTCCATTAGCCAGGCGCTATGCGTCGCTCGTTGCCTTTGCTTTGTGTTGCGCTCTTCATCACGGCCTGCTCCGAAGAGCCAGGCAGCCCCACCGCCGCCGGACCGAGCGACATGCCCGATGTGGCCAGCGACGGCGGCTCGGAAGGAGGCGTCGACGGCGGCTCCGATGCGTCGGTTCCCGACCCCATCATCCTACGCATCGTGGACCACGAGCGGGCGGCGCTCTCCGCCGAGTTGATCGTGGCGACGGCGGACGGGGAGCGGCGACTCACCGGGTCGAGTGTCACGCTGACCGCCGACGAGCTCAGGGCCGGCGTGGACGTCTACATGGCCGCGGAGGGCTTCGCGCCGACGGGCATCGCCGGCTTTCGTTCGGAGGACTTCGCGCTGCTGCCGACGGTCGAGGAGCAGCCGGCATGGGTGATGATGCCGAGCTGGACCCGCGACCCGATCCGTCTCCGCGAGAACCTCCCCGCTCTCTTTCGAGTCGCGACGCTTCCCTTCGCCAACGGAGGAGGCTGGGCGCGGTCGTCACGCGACCGTCTCCTCGTCGAGCGAAGCGGGCTCGAGACGATCCTCATCGATCCGGGTGCCTTCTCGCCGTTTGAGCGCTGCCCTTACCGCTTCGACCTCGAGGAGGGCGAGCGACTCGCCGAGGAGCTCTTCGTCGACATCACGGACCCACGCGTCGTGCAGGCCGAGTGCGCGTTCAGTGAGCTCGAAGTGCAGCCACGAGACGGCGTCGAGGTCGGCAACGTGTTCGCCCGACGAGGGCTTTCGCTGCCGATTGCCGTAGGGGCCGGGTTCCCCAACCCGTACGAGCTCTTCCGGTCGAGACAGCGGGTGGAGGCGGATGGCTCGTTCTTCGTCGAGCTGCCGTCGCTACTGGGCGAGCTTCCGGTATCGAACCACCCGGCTTCCGACTTGCCCGTCGAGACAGTCGTCACCATCCAGTACCGCAACAGCTCCGATCCGCGTGTTGAGACGTTCGTTTCGATCGCACCGTCGCTCGAGGATTTTCCGAATCCCCTTCGCGTACCCGAGGTACTCCCCGAGGAGCCAGAGCTGGTCTTCGAACCGCCGCCCGGAGAGTCATCCGGCGGCCTCTATCTGCTTTCCTCCTTCGGCGACGTACCCATTCCGGCCGTTCCTTCCTTGGACACACCGGTGCACATGGTGATCGGAACGGCGGGCGTGCTCGTGGCGCCGGGCGCGGACTTGCCGCTAGGCCGCGCCGTGGAAGCGCTTCTCGAGCTCGCGGGGCCGAGTGCATTCGTAGATCGCGAGGCGGGAAGGGACCGCTTCCTCGTCTACCTCAACGTGTGTGACGAGCTCTCCTTCGAGCCGGTCCCCTACTGCCGGTTCGCTCGGCGGGCGTTGAAACCCGTCGCGGCTAGCCAGAGTTTCGAGATGTATGCGCCGGTCGAGCTCCTCGACTCACCCATGTGACCGGCAGAGGCGAGCCCTGCACAGTCCATAGGGCAGCCCTTCCACAAGTGTTCCACCGGACACCTCCGGGACTAGGGACCTCCCGCCCATGGACATGCCCTTCCGCTCCGTGCAGCGCGTCTACTTCGACGACCTCGACGCGCTGAACATCCTGCACAACGTGCGCTACCTGCTCTTCATGGAGCGGGCGCGCGGCGAGTTCCT
>CALCTH010000652.1 GCA_937893795.1 uncultured Myxococcales bacterium
CCCCGCGGCCGCGCGCCTGGTGCGGCGGCGCTTGAGCGCCGGCTTCCGCCGCGCGCTTCCCCGGGGCCGCGCGCGTGCGCTCTGGCGCCTGGCCTACCCGTCGGCCTACGCCCCGCTCATCGAAAACGCCGCCGCCGCCGCGGAGGTCCCCGCGAGCTTCCTGCGCGCGGTGGCGCGCGAGGAGAGCAGCTTCGACGCGCGTGCCGTCTCCTGGGCTCACGCCTACGGGCTGGTGCAGGTGATCCTGCCGACGGCGCGACGCTTCGGGGAAGGGCTCGGCGTGCCCATCACCCCCCGCACGCTGAAGCGCCCCGAGGTGAACCTGGCCATCGGCGCGCGCTACCTGCGTTTCCTGCGCGACCGCTACGCCGGACACCCGGGCCTCGTGCCGGGCGGCTACAACGCGGGCGAGGGCGCCGTGGACCGCTGGCTGCGGAGCTCGGGAACGCTGGCCTTCGATGAGTACGTCGAGGCCATCCCCTACGACGAGACGCGCCGCTACACGCGCCGGGTGCTCCAAAGCTGGGCCATCTACACCTACCTCGACGAGGGCCGGCTGCCGGCCTTCCCGCTCGGGCTCCCCGCCACGAACGGCTGAGGCGAGGCATCGCGACTCCGGGTAGGCTCCCGGGCCATGGCCACCATCGTCGTGCATCACCTGGAGCGTTCCCGCTCCACGCGCGTGCTCTGGCTCCTCGAGGAGCTGGGGCTCGAGTACGCCATGGAGCGTCACGCTCGCGACCCGAAGACCATCCGGGCGCCGAAGGCCCTGGAGGCCATTCACCCGCTCGGGAAGGCCCCCACGGTGGTCGTCGACGGCGAGGCGCTCGCGGAGACCGGCGCCATTCTCGAGACGCTGGTGGAGGAGCTCGGGGAAGGCCGGCTCCGTCCCGCGGACCCGGCGTCGCTCCGCCGCTACCGCTACTTCCTCCACTACGCGGAGGGCTCGCTGATGCCCCCGCTCCTGGTGAAGCTGATCTTCGAAAAGATCCGGACGGCGCCGCTCCCCTTCTTCGTGAAGCCCATCGCCAAGGGCATCGTGGGCAAGGTCCAGGCGACCTTCTTCGGGCCGGAGCTCACGAAGCACTCGGCCTTCCTCGAGGCGGAGGTCGCGAAGGGCGACTACCTCGCCGGCGACTTCAGCGCGGCGGACATCCAGATGAGCTACCCGCTCGAGGCGCTCGCGACGCGGGGCGGCACCGAGACGCCGAACATCGACGCCTACCTGGCCCGCCTCCACGCCCGCCCGGCCTACCAGCGCGCCCTGGAAAAGGGCGGCCCGGTCATGCTGTGAGGGGCTACCAGG
Source organism: uncultured Myxococcales bacterium (assembly GCA_937893795.1). Classification (GTDB taxonomy): domain Bacteria; phylum Myxococcota_A; class Polyangia; order Polyangiales; family Houyiibacteriaceae; genus CALCTH01. The sequence goes on from CALCTH010000652.1 coordinate 1,307, forward strand.
GCACCGGCTTTCCGGCCCAGTCGTAGAAGCAGCCGTTGTCGTCCGGCGTCGCGTCCCGGCAGATCGCGAGGAGCTGGCGCGCGGCGCGCTCCGCGTCGAAGCGCTTCCCTTCGGGAACGCCGCGCTGGAAGGGCTTCGAGAGCCCCGTGTCGACGGTGCCCGGGTGGAGCGCGAGCACGACGAGCTGGGGGTTCCGGCGCGTCATCTCGATGCTCAGGTTCTTGGTGAGCATGTTCTGCGCGGCCTTCGAGGCGCGGTAGCTGTACCAGCCGCCCAGGCGGTTGTCGCCGACGCTCCCGACACGCGCCGAGAGGTTGGCGAGCACGGCGGGCTCCTTGTGGCGTGTGAGCGCCCGGGCGAAGTGCTTCGCGACGAGCGCCGGTCCGAAGGCGTTGATGGCGAAGACCTCGGCCATGGCGGCCGGGTCGAGCTGCGCGAGCTTCTTCTCCGGCTGCACGGCGTCACCGCGATGGAGGATGCCGCTCACGTTGAGCAGCAGGTGCAGGGCCTCCACCCCTTCGGCCGCGGCGGCGATGCTGGCCTCGTCGGTGACGTCGAGGCGCCGCAGCTCGAGCGAAGGGTCCGCCGCGAGCGCGCGCAGCGCCTCGGCGCCCGAGGGGTTCCGGCAGGTCGCGATGACCCGATCGAAGCCGGGATCCGCGAGAAGCTGCCGCACGAACGCCAGCCCGATCCCTCGGTTCCCCCCCTGCACCAGCGCGACGCGATCGGTCATGGCAACGATGTCGGGTCACGCGAGCCGCGGGGCGAGTCCCGGATCCGAGACGGCGCGTAGCGACCTCCGGCCGGGGACCCTGACGCTCGAAACCACGAGGGGTACGCTCTTGCCATGCGTGCGGTGCACTGGGTCCTGATGGCGGTGTGGGGTGCGGGCTGCGCGCACGCCAGCACTGCGTCGGGCGTCGAGACTCGGGACGCGCCAACGCCAACCTCGACGGTTAGCGCTGCCCTGCAGGAGCTACGCGAGCAGCAGGCGACGCTTCGGGATCGGGTGATGCCCGAGATGCGCAGGCGCTACGTCGAGGGCGAGTACGCCCGGGCCCTCGAGCTGCTCGACGAGCTCGTGAAACGAGGCGTCGACGACCTCCAGGTTCGGATGGCCATGGCCAGCGCTGCTCATCGGCTGGGCCAGCACGAGACCGCGCTACGCCATGCGCGCGCGGCGCACGCTCACGCCACTCGCGATGGTGCCGACACGACGATGACGGGACTGCGTGTGGGCCAGTTGCTCGCCGCGATCGGCAAGGAGGCCGAGGCGCTGGTTTGGCTCCAGGCGCTCCTCGTCGAGCATCCCGACCGATCGATCATCGGGCAGAGGATCCGCAGCCTGGGGGGCACGCCCGCGCTCGCCGTTCCCCTTCCCTCGCTGCCGGCGCGCTGGCAGATCGAGGCCACCCTCTCGCCGGCGGCGCCGCTCCTCGTCGGCTGCGCACCGACCGGAATGACCCTCATGCGCATCCACATCGACGGCCCCAAAGGCCGCGGTCGCCTCGTCAGCGCGACTCCTCCGCCCCCTCCGCAAGGCCTCGACTGCCTCGAAGCCACCATCGCGCAGCTGAGGTTTCCCGTCTTTCGGCGGGAGCGACTGGAGATCGTCTACCCCATCGAGGGAAACCCCTGACGGGCTCCGCGGGCTCTCAATCGAGGAGCGGGGCGGCGGTTTTCTCGCGGACCTCGTCGAGGCTGACGCCGGGCGCGCGCTCGACGACCCGGAAGCCCTCGCCGGCGCAGTCGAGTACGGCGAGATCGGTCATCACGCGGTCGACGACGCCCGCCGCCGTGAGCGGGAACGAGCACGCGGCCACGAGCTTCGGGAGGCCCTTCTTCGTCACGTGGTCCGTGAGCACGATGATGCGGCGGGCGCCGGCGGCGAGGTCCATCGCGCCGCCGATGCCCATGGTCTTGCCGCCGGGGATCGACCAGTTCGCCAGGTCGCCGTTCATGGCGACCTGCATCGCCCCGAGGATGGCGAGGTCGACGTGACCGCCGCGAATCATCGCGAAGCTGGTCGCCGAGTCGAAGGTCGCGCCGCCGGGCAGCACCGTGACCGTCTGCTTGCCGGCATTGATGAGCTGAGCGTCCTCGTCACCCGCGTAGGGGAAGGGACCCATGCCGAGGAGCCCGTTCTCGCTCTGAAGCCACACGGGCTTGCCGGTTGGCAGGTGGTCCGCCACCAGCGTCGGCACGCCGATGCCCAGGTTCACCACGGCGCCGTCCGGCACCTCGCACGCGGCCTTCGCCGCGATCTCGTCGCGCGTCCAGGGCATCAGGCCCGCTCCTCGGGCCGCGCCCGCACCGTGCGAAACTCGATGACGTCCTCGTGCTCCGGCACGTGAACCACGCGCTGGACGAAGGCCCCGCTCAGGTGCACGTCGTCGGGATCGAGGCCGCCGAGGGGCACCACGGTCTCGGCCTCGGCGATGGCCACCTTCGCCGCCATGGCCATGGCCGGCTGGAAGTTCCGGCTCGTCCGGTAGAAGCGGAGGTTCCCGAAGGGGTCCGCGACCCGGCAGCGCACGAGCGCCACGTCGACGGGGAGTGCCTCCTCGAGCACGTAGGTGCGCCCGCCGAAGTCCCGCGTCTCCTTGCCCTCGGCCACCACGGTCCCGACGCCCGTCGGCGTGTAGAAGCCCGCGAGCCCGGCCCCGGCCGCGCGCATGCGCTCCACGAAGGTGCCCTGCGGCACGATGGTCACGTCGATGGAGCCCGCGGCCATGCGCGCGTGGAGATCCTGGTTCGTGCCCACGTAGGTGCAGATGATCTTCGCCACGAGGTCGTCTTCGAGCCAGGTGGCGAGGCCACGACCCATGGCCCCCGCGTTGTTGCTCACGAGCGTCAGGTTCTTCGGCGCCCGCCGGCGCACGGCCTCGATGAGGGCCTCGGGGTTCCCGCTCAGGCCGAAGCCGCCGACGGCGATGGTGGCACCGTCTTCGAGGCCGTCGAGCGCCGCCTCCACGTCCGGCTGGAGCTTGCTCATGGCCCCCTCATCGCGCGGCGACCCGCCGAGGGCAAGGCTCAGGCGTGGCGCAGCGCATGCACCCGCAGCACGGGCTCCACGGCGCGAAGCGCGCGCGAGCCGCTCGCGCACGCTCGGCTCACCGGCGCTCGGCGAGAAGACCCCGTCGTGGGCCACGGCGAGGTGGCGCGCGTCCGCCGCGAGCGCGAGCACCTCGTCGGCCCAGCCGCGGAACTCCCGCACGGCCTCGGGCCGCGGCTCGAGCACGAAGGGAAGCGTGGGGTGGAGCGTCACCAGCACGCCGCCGGCCCGGCGCAGGAAGCGCGGCGCGGTCTGCATGTTGAAGGTGTCGTCCACGTGGAGCGCGCCCGAGGCCCGGTGCAGCGCCAGGACGGACGCGAAGTGCAGGTTCTCGTTGGCCGGCACGAAGGTCACGCCGCGGGGGATCGAGAAGGCCAGGTCGCCCGCGTAGCGCGCGTGAAGCTCCGGGTCCTCGGTAGCGAGCGGCTCCCAGGCCACCGACGGAAGCCGCGCCCGGTGACGCGAGGTCCCGTGCTGGCGCGCGTTCGGAAAGCGTCGCGCCGCGGACTCCACGAAGACCGTGTGAAAGGGGTGCAGATGCAGCACGGCCTCGAGGGCGGCGCCGTTCTCCGTCGTCTCGGCGAGGAAGCGGCGCTGGACGTCCGTGAAGTCGATGGCGTCGAGCAGCACGAAGCGGCCCGACGCGAGCCGCACCAGCGATGCGTGGGTTCCCACGTCGACGGGCCCCACGCGAAAGGAGCCCCGAAGGTTCCAAAAGCCCTCGCCGAGCGCGCGCACGCCCTTCATCCCCACCTCCTCACCGGCGCCTCATGGCACGGCCCCGGCCCCCGCGCAGCGCCAAGAAGTGCCGCCCGCGTCCGTAAACCCATAATTGCCATGATGCCCGCCCCGCCGAGTGACGGAGAGCACGCCCTCGAAGGCCTCCGGGCGCTCCTCGAGGAGACGGCGCCGCTGCAGGGCGAAGAGGCGATCGTCGCGCTGCTCGCGGGGCTCGAGGCGCTCTTCGGCGCCCAGCTCGCGATGATCGGCATCCGCCGCCGGGACAAGCCCGACGTGGCCCGCGCGCGCTGGGTGGTGAGCGAGGGTCGCCGCGCCGCGACCTTCGAGTACGCGCTCCGCGGCAGCCCCTGCGCCATCGTGAGCGACGAGGGCCGGTCCGTGTGCGTCGTGGACGGGGCCCGCGAGGACTTCCCCGACGACGAGTGCCTCGCGGAGCACGGCATCGACGGCTACGTGGGCGTGCCCCTGCGTCGCGTCGGCGGGGAGCTCGTGGGCACCCTGGTCTTGGGCAGCCGGGGGACGCTCACGGGCGCGGCGACGGCCGAGGTCGTCATGACCCTGCTCGGGCCGCGCCTCGTCGCCGAGCTCGACGCGCTCACGCAGGCGCGCCGCGAGGACGAGCGCTCCACGCAGCTCGAGCTGGCCCTCCACGCGGCGCGCATGTTCGCCTGGGAGTGGTCGAAGGAGACGGGGCTCGCCATCCGCGGCGACGCGGGCCCGATTCTCGGGGTGCCGGCGCCCCGGCCGGAGCACACCGTCGACCAGACGGCGCTCCTGGTGCACCCCGACGACCGGGAGCACTACCGGGCCAACTACCGCAGCATGCTGGAGGGCCGCCTCGACGCCGTGACGCACGAGTTCCGCGTGCTGGGGACGGACGGCGTCGAGCGGACCTTCGTCGAGCACGCCGTCGCCCGCCGACGGCGCGACGGGCGGCTCGAGTCCATCAGCGGCATCTGCGCCGACATCTCGGACCGGCGGCGCGCCGCGGATCAGATGGCGCTCGCGGCGCGCGTCGAGTCGCTGGGACGGCTGGCCGGAGGCGTCGCGCACGACTTCAACAATCTCCTCACGGCCATCCTCTCCCACGTCGAGCTCGGCGACGAGGCTGCCACGCTCGAGGAGGCCGTCGCCCAGCTCGCGCCGATCCGTGGGGCGGCGATGCGCGCTCGGCGCCTCACGCGGCAGCTCCTTTCGTACGCGCGGCGGCAGCGTATGCAGGCGGACCCCTTCCTGCTCTCGCGCCTCGTCGACGACCTCGAGCGCATCATCGGGGGCCTCACCGGCCCCACCATCCGCGTGGAGCGCACCGGAGAGGCGAGCGAGCCGGTGCTCGCGGACAAGGGCCAGATCGAGCAGGTGGTGCTCAACCTCGTGGTGAACGCCCGCGACGCCATGCCCCAGGGCGGCGCGATGCTCCTCCACACGGAGACGCGGCGCATCGGCGAGGCAGAGGCCGCGCAGGCCGGGCTCGCGGCCGGGGACTACGCGGCCCTCGTGGTCGCGGACGAGGGGACGGGCATGGCGCCGGAGGTCCTGGCCAAGGCCTTCGACCCCTTCTTCACCACCAAGGGTCCGGACCGCGGCACGGGACTCGGGCTCTCGGCCGCCCTCGGCATCGTGTCCCAAGCGGGCGGCGGGCTGCTCCTCGAGAGCGAGCCCGGCCGGGGCACCCGGGCCACGCTGCTGCTGCCGGTACGCCCGGACGTCGAGGTCGTGCCCTCCTCGCGGCCGCCGCCTCCGGTGCCGACGAAGGCCTCGGGCTCGCTCCTCGTGGTCGAAGACGAGGACGGCGTGCGCCGCGTGATGGTCCGGCACCTCCGGCGCCGCGGCTACGACGTGCGGGGCGCCGCGACGGTGGCCGAAGCGCTCCGCCTCGTGGACGAGGAGGCACCGGACCTCGCCGTCACGGACATGGTGCTGCCCGACGGAACCGGTGGCGAGCTGGCCCTCGCGCTCCGGGACCGCGTGCCGGGCCTGCCCATCGTGCAGGTCTCCGGCTACTCGGAGGAGACCCTCGAGGCGTCCCGGGACATCCCGTTTTTGGCCAAGCCCTTCACGCCCAAGGAGCTGGCCGCCGTCGTGGCGCGCACCTTGGGCCCGCGCTGAAACGCCGCGCTCACGCCCGGGCGACGGCGCCGAGGGCGCGGTCAATGCGGGCGAAGCCCTCGGCGAGCTCGGCCTCGCTGATCGTGAGCGGCGGGCTCAGCACCAGCGCCGCCCCCGGCCGGCGCAGCTGCCGCGGGCCCTTGAGGTGCGCGTGCACGCCTTCCTCACGGAGCGCGGCGGCGAAGCGCGCGCGGCCCTGGTCGTCGAGGTCGAGGTCGAGCGCCGCCAGGAGACCGAGGGTCCGCTCGCCGGTGGCGGCGCCGTGCGCCTCCATGAGCGCTTCGAGCCCCGCGCGGAGCGTGCCTTCCAGGCCCGCTGCGCGCTCCGGGAGGCCCTCGTCGGCGTAGACCGCGAGGGCTTCCCGCGCCGCGGCGACACCGAGCGGGTGCGCGTAATGCGTGAGGCCGGCCACGAGCACCTGGTCCTGGAAGACCCGGGCGACGCGCTCGTGCACGAGGACGGCACCGAGCACGCCGTAGCCCGCGGTGATGGCCTTGCCGCAGGTGATGAGGTCCGGCGTCACGCCCTGATGCTCGAGGGCGAAGAAGCGGCCCGTGCGCCCGAAGCCCGTGAGCACCTCGTCGCAGACCAGGAGCGCCCCGTGGGCGTCGCAGGCCGCGCGCACCTCGGCGAAATAGCCCGGCGGCGGGATGAGCACGCCGTTGGCGCCGACGACGGGCTCGAGAAAGACCGCGCCGACGTTCTCCTCCAGGGCGAGGACGCGCGGGATCTGCGTGCGGGCGTCGCCGAGGGACTCGTCGAGGTCGAGCACGTGGATCATGCCCGGGGGCCCGGGCTCGATGGGCGCGCGCCGCCAGTCGCCGCTGAGCGCCGCCGCGCCGAGGGTCGCGCCGTGGTAGCTCCGGTAGCGGGCGAGGGCCTTGTAGCGGCCCGTGACGAGGCGCGCGATCTTGAGCGCGTTCTCGTTCGCGTCGCTCCCGCCGAGGCAGAAGAAGACCTTGCTGAAACCCGGCGGAGCCCGGTCGAGGAGCGCGCGCGCGAGCTCGCCCTTGGCCGGGTAGCCGGCGCTCGGCGTGCTCTCGCAAAGCTCCGCAGCCTGGCGGCGAACGGCCTCGACGACGCGCGGATTCCCGTGGCCCAGGTTCGACTGGTAGGTGAGGGACCCGAGGTCGAGCACGCGCCCCTCGGGCGTGTGGAGCCAGACGCCCTCCGCGCGCTCGAGGACGAGCGGCGCGGCGCCGCGCTGGGCCTGCCAGGTGAAGAAGAAGGGATGCTCGCTCATGAAGCGCCTCGCTCGCGAAGCGTCGCGACGGCCTCCTTGACGACGCTGAGCTCCTCCGGGTCGACATCGAGGGGCGGCGCCAGCACGAGGGCCCCGTCGTCGTCGAGCGGCTCTTCGAGCTCCGCGGCGAGCTCGGCGGCACCTTCGAGGCGGAGCCATGCACCTCGACGCTCCGCCGCGAAGGGGACGAGCGCCAGCGCCAGGGTCACGCCCAGGGCCTCGCGGTCCCGGCCGGCGACCGCGCGCAGGACGTGGTGCGCGCGCGCGAGGGCGAGCGCATCGAAGGCCGGCGCGGCGTCGTGCGCCG
>CALCTH010000653.1 GCA_937893795.1 uncultured Myxococcales bacterium
CGTGCCGCCGCCCATGTCGGCGGTCATCGTGCCCATGTCGGGAGCCGGCGGCGGTCCCATGTCCATCGGGCCCATGTCCGGCGGCTCGGGTACGAGGCCCGAGCAGTCGACGTTGCAGCCGCCCACGATGGCGCCGTTGGTGTCGCCGTCGTCGCAGGTCTCGCCGCCGGACGCATAGACGAAGCCATCGCCGCAGGTGGAGGTCTGGCAGATGGGGTTGCAGGCGTCGTCCGCGTCGACGTTGCCGTCGTCGCAGGCCTCGCCGGTGTCGAGCACGTCGTCGCCGCAGCCCGCGTCGTTGCAGGTGGTGCGGCAGGCGTCGGGGGCGGTGTCGCTGTTGGCCGCGCCGTCGTCGCATTCCTCGACGCCGGAGATGATGCCGTCGCCGCAGGTCGCGGCCGTGCATGCGTTGGTGCAGCTGTCGCCGTCGTCGTCGTTGCCGTCGTCGCACTCCTCGATGCCGATGTGGAGGATCCCGTCACCGCAGGTCGCGTCGAGACAAGCGGCGGTACAGGCGTCTCCGTCGATGGAGTTTCCGTCGTCGCACTCCTCGCCGAGCGTCGGCTGCACGAGCCCGTCGCCGCAGAAGGCGATGATGCACGCATTCGAGCAGGCGTCGTCGTCGACGTCGTTGCCGTCGTCGCAGGCCTCGTCGCCGTCGAGCACGCCGTCCGTGCAGAACGCGGCCACGCAGCCACCGCCGATCGTCGCGCGGCAGGCGTCGGGGTCCGTGTCCGAGTTCAGCGCGCCCTCGTCGCACTCCTCGAAGGTCGCGACGATGCCGTCGCCGCAGACGGCGAGGTCGCAGGCGTTGGTGCAGTCGTCTTCGTCGACCCGGTTGCCGTCGTCACACTCCTCGGCGGCCGGGTCGACGAAGGAGTCGCCACACACGTTGGGCAGGCAGAAGCGCGTGCAGGCGTCCTCACTGATGGTGTTGCCGTCGTCGCAGACCTCGCCCTCGGCGGTCTGAAGGATGCCGTCGCCGCAGTTCGGCGGAGGCGCCAGCTGGAAGTTCCGGATGTCGCGCTGGAGCGCCAGATCGATGCCCGCGAGATCCGCGGCGGTGGGGCTCATCAGCGTGCGCGCGACGGTGGCCGCGTCGGCCGGCGTGTCGCGCTGCACCTGGAAGTGCAGGTAGGCCGCCCGGCCGCCCGCGGGAATCGTGACGGGCTCGTACTCCCAGTAGTACGAGTCACTCGTCGCGAAACTGCCGAAGCCCCTTCCCATCGTAGAGACCGCGTCCTTGCCCAGGTTGTCCATGACCATGGCGATGGCCGGGTCACCGCCGGTGAGGCTGGCGTCGTCGTTGACGAACCAGAGCTGACCGGCCCCGAGCGTCGTGCGGCCGGAGTCGGTCTCGACGACGCGGCAACTGCCGTCGCACCCGAGGGTGCCGGAGGTGTCCGTCGTGCCCGCCCGCACCTTGATGGTGACGGGTGTGGCGCCCCGGTTTTCGATCACGTCGAGATAGCGGAGATAGCCCGCGGTTCCGCCGTGCGGCACGAAGACCCGGCGCGTGACCTGAAGCGTCCGCGGAAACATCGGGCCCAGGGAATCGGAGGTGAGCGTGATCTCCGATCCCCCCGTCACGGTCGTGAGCGTCATCGCGGACGCGGCCGGAACCGAGAAGGTCTCCGTGACGGTGTTGCACTGGGTCGTCAGCGCGAGATTGGTCGTGACGCAGACGTTGCCGAAGCCGTCGTAGGCGTCGCGCGTGCCTTCGTTGATGTCCCCACGGTCGCCCTGGATGTCCCAGAGGTAACCGGCGCCATCGGTGCAACGGTACGCCCCCGGCGTGAACGACGCGGTCGGCGGAACGAAGGTACACTGCGCCGACGCCAAGCGGGGCGCGGCGGCGGCGGTGAGGGCAAAGGCCAGGAGTGCGACGGCCGTGGCGGGCCGCGCGCGGAAGCAAAGAAGTGAGGTCATGGAAAGAACGCGCGTGAGGGTGCGTAAGGCACGAGGCCCACGGCCTCGCTCGGCGAGTATACCGCCCCGTACGCGGATCGAGAATGCCCCCTGGGGGCGCTCCCGTGATCCGGGCCGCTGACCTCCGCGCGCCCCTCAGAGCTGCTCGAGGTAGGGCGTGAGGTCCTCGTCGACCTTCGGGTACGTCGGGTCGAGCGCGCCGAGCGTGTCGCGCAGGATCGTGGCCACGGCGAGCTTGCGGTACCAGCGGCGGTCCGCGGGCACCACGTACCAGGGTGCGTCCTTGGTGGAGGTCTCGCCGATGGCGTCCTCCCAGACCTCCCGGTAGTCGTCCCAGGCCGCGCGGGCCGTCAGGTCGTTCGGGTTGAACTTCCAGCGCACCGACGGGTCCTCGATGCGTTCCCGGAGCTGCTCGGCCTGCTCGTCCTTCGAGATGTGCAGGAAGAGCTTCACGATGGTCGTGCCCTCGTCGGCGAGCATCTCCTCGAAGCGGCGGATGTGATCGAAGCGGCGCTTCCAGACCTTCTTCGGCACGAGGTCGAGCACGCGCACGACGGTCACGTCCTCGTAGTGGCTCCGGTCGAAAATGGCGATCTCGCCCCGGCGCGGCGTGTGCGCGTGAATGCGCCAGAGGTAGTCGCGCTCGAGCTCCTCCTCGGAGGGCTTGCCGAAGGACACGGCGTGCAGCCCGAGCGCGTTCGTGTAGCGAAAGACGTCGCGGATGGTCGAGCTCTTGCCCGAGGTGTCCATGCCCTGGAGCACGATGAGCACCCGATGCCGGTCCTCGGCGAAGAGGCGCCGCTGGCGCTCGGCGATCTCCCGGCCGAGCGCGTCCAGGCGTGCGAGCCCTTCCTCCTTGTCGCCGTCGAAGAGGGCGTCATCCCGGGTCGGCAGCTTCCGGAGGTCGACTTTGGATCCAGGCTCGATGCGGTATTCGTCAGTCACGGCGTCTCCCTCCCCGCCGATCCACCGACGCGGAAGCCGAGACCCTTTCACGGCCACGCGCCCGCGAACAACGCCCTTCCAACTTCGACGGGGCGATGCCCGAGGCTGCTAGAGCGCGTACTCGTCCACCCAGACGAAGGGGTCGCCTTCCGTCGGGATCAGGCTGTCGGCGACGACCACGCGGTCGTTCACGCGCACCATGTGGTGGGCCGTGGGGCGTCCGGTTTGGGAGAAGGCGAGCGGCAGCACGCCGGCGCCCTCGAGGAGCACCGTGCCGTCCTCGCCCCAGCTCGGGTCCGGGGCGCCGCTCGCGTCGAAGCGGAAGAGCCCCGGCGTGAAGGTCGCGTCGGCGTAGACCAGGAAGCCCCCCGCGTCGTCCAGCACGAGGCCGCGGGCGGCGCCGATGGACGCCGGAAGGAGACCCATGTCGATTTCCGGGTCCACGTCGACCACGCCGAAGGCGGCGTCGAGGCGACCGGAGGCGTCGAGGCGCACGAAGCGGAAGATGCCTCGGTTGCCCTCGGGCGCCTCGCGGACCCCGACGATCAACGCGCCGCCGCCCGGCGTCGCTGCCATCGCGTAGCCGAAGGACTCCACGCCGTCGTCGAGCTCGAACCAGCCCGCGTCCCCGAAGTCGGGGTCCTGGTCGCCGCTCGGCAGGATGCGCGTGACGCGGAAGAAGGGACCGCCCAGCACCCAGCGCGCACCGTCGATGGCGTGCACGTCGATGGCTTCGTCCTCGCGTCCGCGATGGAGAACGACGCCCGGCGCGTCGTCGCCACGTCCGTAGCCCGCGTCGAGGGTGCCGTCGCTGGCGAAGCGGAGCATCGCCACGTCCTGGGTCCTCTCGCCGCCGTTGTCGTAGGTGGCGCCCACGAAGAGCGAGCCGTCACCGGCCACCGTCACGTCCGTGCCGAAGCTGTCCCGTCCCCAATCGCGCGTCGCGAGGCCCCCGTCTCCGAAGCTCGCGTCGAGGTTCCCGTCGAGGTCGAGGCGCGCCATGCCGGTATGAGGCGCGCGGAAGGCACCCACCAGGCCCACCACGACGATGCCGTCGGGGACGAGCGCGAGGTCGTAGGCGCCGTCGTCGGCTCCCGAGGGAAAGACGTCGATGGGCCCGCCGAAGTCGACACGCGCCAGCCCGTCCTCGCCGAAGCTCGTGTCCAATGCGCCGTCCGGCGTCACGCGCAGCAGGCCGAAGTCCCGGTCGCGCCGCGCCTCGGCCGTGATCTCCTGCCGCCCTTCGGCGAAGCCCGCCAGGTAGAGCGCGCCGTCGTCCGCGCGCACGACGGCCTTCACGTCGACGAAGGGACCACCCAGCGGAGTGACGCCGCCGACGATGCCGCCCCCGTCGCTTCCGCCGTCGAGGGGGCCGGCGTCTCCGGGCATGCCGGAGTCGCCACTGCAGGCCGTGGCCAGGAGTGTCGAGGCCACCAGGGCCGCGAAGGTGCGTGCTCGTGCCATGAAGCTCCCTACGCGGCGCCGGTCGCCGAGCTTCCAGGGTACGTCGGGCTCGTAACGCTAGGGCCTCCGCGTTTCGCGAAACGCGCGCTACCGTGTTCGGGTGTCGGCGTCCTCTCGGGGCCCCGCGCTGATCTTCCTCGTGGGGCTGATGGCCGCCTGCGGCGGTGGCTCGGTGGGCCTGCGCGATACGGACGGGGACTTCATCGCGGACGTCGACGAAGGCGCCGGGACGAACGTCGACACGGATGGCGACGGGACGCCGGACTTCGAGGACGGGGACTCCGACGGCGACGGTTTCTCGGACGCCGTGGAGGCCGGCGACGCCGACCCCGCCACGCCGCCCGCGGATACGGATGGCGACGGCGTGCCCGACTTCCGCGACCTCGACTCCGATGGAGACGGCCTCGCCGACGCGCAGGAGGCCAGCGCCGGGACCTCGCGCAGCGACTCGGATTCGGACGGCGACGGCGTCACCGATCTGGTCGAGGTCGCCATCGGAAGCGACCCCCTCGACGCTGGCGACACGCCGGGAGCGCCGGGAGACGTGGTCGCCCTCGTCCCGCCCGAAGGCGAGGCGAGTGCCCTGACGCTCTCTTTCCAGACTCACGTGCGCGAGGCGGACGTCTACTTCCTCTTCGACAAATCCGGAGGCATGCAGGACACCATCGACGCCATGAGCGCCGGCGGCGTCGGCCTCCTCGGCGACCTCGTCTGTGCGGACGGCGAAGAGCCAGCGACGGGCCGCTGCGTGGTCGGCCTCCAGAGTGGCGTCGGGCAGTACCACAACCCCTACAACCACCTGCTCTCGCTTCAGCCGGATCCGGCGGAGGCCCGGGACACGATGGGGAGCATCGTCTCCGAGGACTCCATCAGCCGGGAGGACTTCTTCGAGGCGGTGACCTGCATGGCCGACGGGACCTGCGGGACGGGCTGCACCCCGCCCGTCGGCTGCCCTGGCTTCCGCGCGGCCGCGCTTCGCCTGGCCCTCGTGTTCACCAGCGAAGACTCGGACGACGGAACCCTCGAAGAGGCCGCCGTAGCCATGACCGATGCCGGCATTCGTTTCGCGGGGATCTATACGGGGGAGGGCGCCCCGGAGGAGCGCGCGGACATGGAAGCCCTCGCCGCGGCCCTGGGCGCGTTCCGCGCCGACGGTCTGACCCCCCGCGTGCTCGACGGCGAGGGTGCCGAAGCGGTGAGCGCCGCGGCCGACGCCGTCGCGGAGATGCTCTTCGCCGAGCCGCTCCGGGTGACCTCGAGCGCCACCGATGCCGAGGACGACGGCGTGGACGCGACGGCCTTCGTCGCCTCGCTCGTCACGCAAACGAGCGGCGTCGGTGAGTGCACCGCGGTGGCCCTCGTCGAGGACGGCGACCTCGACGGAGACCCCGACACCTTCCCGGAGCTCCCGCCGGGGACGTCCGTCTGCTGGGACCTCGTGGCCCGCCGGCCGGACGAGCTTCCGGCGGGGGAGGGCCCGCGCGCCTTCCCGCTCGAGCTGGAGGTCACCGGCGACGGCAGCCCGCTCGATGCGCGCCGCGTGTGGTTCGTCGTTCCCTGAGAGCGCCCTCCAGGCAACGTGTCAGGGGCAGGCGAACCCGCCGGTCACGGTGGCGCCGGGGTCGACGGAGCACGAACCCTCGATGTCGATGCGCGCGTCGGTGCCCGTGGTCAGCTCCGCCGTCGCCGATGCGCTGAAGGCGCTCTCGGAGACGAGCACGACGCCGTCGTTCAGCGTGAGCGCCCCGTCGATGGCGATGGCACCGACGGCGACCCCGGAGTTGACGAAGGTCAGCGCGCCGCCGTCGGCGACCGTCAGCCCGCCGTCCGCGGTGAAGGTGGCGCCAAGAAGCTCCACCACGGCGCCGGCCGTCACCTCGATCGCGCCGTAGGGGCGGTCCTGCACGGCCGCGAGCGTGGCGCAGTTGGTGAAGTCGCAGCGCACGCTCGCCCGCTGGAGCGTGGTCCCGACGAAGGCCAACGTATGAGCCGCGCCGCAGTCCATGGCGCGTCCGACGGTCTCCAGGCTGCCGCCCAGGTCGATGCGGCCGCCCGGGCACACGAAGCTCCCCGCGGGATCGCTGAGCAGCAGGCTGCCGTCCACCCTCACCAGCTCGTCGACCATCGTGAAGGTCGACGGACCGGTGGCCGGGGACCGACGCATGTCCAGGTTGCCGCGCACGGTCAGGTCGTTGCCGCTCAGGGTCATCGAGCCGGGCGAGTTGAAGAGGAGGTCGGCACCCACCTCGAGAGGCTCCGCCAGCACGTGCGTGCCCGACTGCACGACGAGCGTGCGGCCGATGGCCCCGGGCAGCGGGCCCGTCGTGTCGAAGATGCTCGTGTCGTTGGGCGCCCAGGTCGCGCCGGGGGCGATGGTCAGCGTGCCGCGGAGGCGCACCGACGCCCCGTTCACCTCGCCCTGCAGGAGCCGGATGTCGCCGTCGTGGTCCTGGCCGAAGCCGCCCTCGAGGCTCACCTCCGTCGGGTTGTCGAAGGTGACGTTCCGGACCGTGCCTTCGACGAGCATGGCCTGCGGCGCCGTGCCCTCGAGAAACACCCGGAAGCCTGGACCCATGGCGAACGCGCCGGCCTCCAGGGCGACCCGTCCGGAGGCGTGGAGCTCGCCGGCGTTCAGCGTGCTCGCCCGGTCGCTCTGCAGCGCGAGCAGCTCGTGGACGACGAGGCGCCCGCCGGCGTCGCTCATGTCGAGCCACCCGCGCAGGTTGATGTCGCCGCCGAAGGGGCCCGTGAAGAGCTGGTCCGCTTCGAAGGTGTGCGGGCCCACCGTCAGCGTGGTGGTCTCGCCGAAGCAGGCGCCGCGTGGGCAGCCGCGGACGAGCGCGAAGGTCGCGCGGAGGTCACCGCTGAGCGTCTTGTCCGCGTCCACGTAGAGCTCGGGGACCGAGCCCTCGAGCATGCCTGCCTCGCCCTGCATGACGACCTGCCCGTCGCCGGTCACCAGGCCCGCGAAGGAGCGGTTCACGAGGAAGGAACGCCGGTCGGGAATCGCCACCTGCGTCTGCGCCTCGATCACCAGGTCACGCACGGCATGCGCGAAGTTCACCGTGGGGAAGACCGGCGCTTCGGCGCAAACGAAGACGTCGTCGGTCGCCGCCGGCACGCCCTCCGGCGTCCAGTTCGTCGCGACCTCCCAGCGCGCGGCGCGGTCCGAGCCCGTCGCGCCCATCAACCCCGGGTCCGCGGCGGAGGCCGGCGCGGTCCAGGTCTTGGTGAAGCCGGGCTCGGGAGCGCAGGGCGAACGCGGCATGACCGTCACCGTCACGGTGCCCATGCCGCGGTTGCCCTCCGCGTCCTCGACCTCGTAGCTGAAGGTGGCCTCGCCCGCGAAGCCCTCGGGCGCCGTGTAGCGGAGGGTCCCGTCCTCCCGGAGCTCGGCGCTTCCCTCCGTCGGCGTGCCGACGGCGACGATGGTGAGCCCTTCCATCGGCGTGTCGTTGGGCAGCACGTCCACGTCCACGAAGAGCCCCGCGACGGTCTCTGCGACGTCGTCGACGACCACGATGGGGTTGCCGGCGTCGGTCCCGGCGTCCTCGCCGCCATCGTCCGCGCCTTCATCGCGGGGCGCCCCGTCGGGGACGAAGCCGTCCCCGGCGCTCCCGTCGTCCGTGCCGCCGTCGCCCGGCGAACCGGCATCGGGGTCCACCGCGGTCCCGGGACCACCACCGCCGCACGCGGCGAGTACAAAGAGACCGAAGAGCGCGTGGCGTTGCATCCACGCGACGGTAGAGGGCGCGCCGGACGCCATTCAAGCGTCAGGTGCCGTGGTATTCCTGGGGTCGGCGCCTCGGGGCGCGTGGGAGACGGGATGACGAAGCGAGTTGCCATCGAGGTGGGCTGGGACGTGTTCGTGGAGGACGGCGCCACGAACTTCGGCACGGTCCGCGACATTCACTCCAGCTACCTGGTCGTGTTCATCGAAGGCCACGGCGACGCCGTCATCGACGCCAAGGCCGTGCGCGACGTCCACCACCAGAAGGTCATCGTCGAGCTCGAGGCCCTGGCCGAAGAGGTGCAGGAGGCCATCGGCCACGCGCACGACAAGGAGACCTACGAGCCGGAGGACGACATCCCCCAGCCTCCGAGCTGAGCCACTCGCCGCTACCGGTCGGCGAGGATCTTCGTCGCCGCCAGGCGACCGCTCTGTGCGGCCATGGGCACGCCGGCGCCGGGATGCACGCTCCCGCCGGCGAGATAGAGGCCGCGGATCTTCGTCGTCGCGGCCGCCCGCGCGAGCACGGCGCGCGGTCCCTTCGAGCGAGGCCCGTAGAGGGAGCCACCGGCGCCCGGGGAGAGCGCCTCGAACTCGAGCGGCGTCGTCTCGAGGCGGGCCGTCTCGCGAAAGCTCAGTCCGGCGCGCGCGAGCGCCGTCTCCGTCGCGGAGCGCGCCGCGTCCTTTGCGGCGCGGCCCCAGCGCTGCGGTCGATCGCCCGTCGGCGGTGCGTTCACCACCACCAGGAAACGCTCGAGCCCGCCCTCCCCCGGGCCGTCCGCGCGGTCCTGCGCGCACACGTACACCGTCGGATCGTCGGGCACGCGCTCTTCGCCCATGAGCGCCCGGAACTCACCGGGGTAGTCGTCGCCGAAGAAGACGTTGTGGTGGAGCAGCTTCGGGCCGCGCGCCTCGCCGCGAAGCGTGATGGTGAAGGCCGAGAGCGAGCGGAGGTTCTTCGGCGTCGAGCGCGCCGCGCGCTTGCTCGCCGGACCGAGCAACCCGGACCCCAGCGCCGAGACGTCCCCGTTGAAGGTGACGGCGTCGGCCGCGTGCTCGCCCTCCGCGGTGCGTACGCCGCGCGCGCGTCCACCCTTCACCACGATGGACTCCACGTGCGCGCCATAATGAACGCGCACGCCGAGCTTCGTCGCGAGCGCCTCCATGGCGGTGACCACGCCGCGCAGCCCGCCCTCGGCCCGGAAGACGCCCTGCGACTCGGCGTAGGTGATCAGGTTCAGCGTCCCCGGCGCCTCGAAGGGCGACGAGCCCACGTACGTCGCGTAGCGGCCGAAGAGCTGGCGGAGCCGCGGAGAGCGAAAGCGGCGAACCAGCGCCTGCCACATGGTCCGGTGGCTCTCGAGGGACGCGAGCGTCGCCAGCCCGGCGCCACCGAAGCGCCGGACGATGCCGCCCACGGTCATGCGCTGGTCGCGGAGGAAGTACGTGTCCGAGATGTCGAACATGCGCTTCGTGTCCCTCTGGAACTCACGGAAGGCCTTCGCGTCGGCCGCCCCGAAGAGCGACCCGATGGCCTCCTCGCTCCGCGCCGCATCGTCGTAGAGGTCGAGCGTCGTCCCGTCGCTCCAGGCGTGGCGCGCTACGACCTCCGCGCGCTCGATGGGCACCGCGGCCCGGAAGTCTTCGCCCGCGCTCGCGAAGAGCTCCTCGAAGACCCAGGGCAGCGTGAGCACCGTCGGCCCGGCGTTGATCCGCGCGCCGTCGACCTCCTGCGTGCGGATCTTCCCGCCGGCCTGCCCGTGCCGTTCGAAGACCTCCACGGTGTCGCCGCGGGCGGCAAGCTCGATGGCGCATGCGAGGCCTCCCACACCGGCCCCCACGACGATCACCTTTGCCACGGCGAAGCGGTCTAGACTTCCCCCCCGGCCCACGCCAGGGCTAGATCGGGCGTCCCCACCTCGGGAACCCGCATCCGCGGCCGATTCCCCGCCACCCGCAGTCTCTGCGCCCCTGATGACGCCGGCTTGCCCCCGTGCTCCGGTCCACTACGTAATCGCCGGAAAGTTCCAGCCATGACGGACGAATACGAGATCTTCGACGGTGACATCGCCATCGTGGGCATGGCCTCGCGACTTCCGGGTGCCTGGAGCCCCGAGGAGCTCTGGCGGAACCTCGTCGCGGGCAAGGAGGCCATCCGGACCTACACGGACGAGGAGCTACTCGCCGCCGGTGAGTCGGCCGGTCGCCTTCGCCAGCCCAACTACGTCCGCGCCGGCTCGCCCCTCGAAGGCGTGCCGCTCTTCGACGGCGAGTTCTTCGGGTTCAGCCCGAAGGAGTCGGCCATCATGGACCCGCAGCACCGGCACTTCCTCGAGGTGTCGTGGGAGGCCCTCGAACGCGCCGGTCATCCGCCCGAGCGCTTCGACGGGCCCATCGGCGTCTTCGCCGGTTGCGGCATGGGCAGCTACTTCTACTTCAACGTCTGCTCGAACCAGGGGCTCGTCGACGACGTCGGCATGTTCCTTCTGCGCCACACGGGCAACGACAAGGACTTCCTCGCCACGCGCGTGAGCTACCTGCTCAACCTGCACGGGCCTTCGGTCAACGTTCAGACGGCCTGCTCGACCTCGCTCGTCGCCGCGCACATGGCGGTGCAGAGTCTGCTCAGCCGCGAATGCGACATGGCCCTCGCCGGCGGCGTGACCATCGAGCTGCCGCAGGACCGCGGCTACCTCTACCAGGAGGGCGAGGTTCTCTCCCCGACGGGCCACTGCCACGCCTTCGACCACCGCGCCCAGGGCACGGTCTTCGGGTCGGGTGCGGGCGTCGTCGTGCTCCGGCGCATGGAGGATGCCCTCGAGGACGGCGACGTCATTCACGCCGTGATTCGCGGCACGGCGATCAACAACGACGGCGCGACCAAGGTGAACTACCTGGCGCCGAGCGTGGACGGCCAGAGCCGCTGCATGGTCGAGGCCTACGGGCTCTGCGACGTCGACCCTCGCACCGTCGACTACATCGAGTGCCACGGCACGGGCACCTATCTCGGCGACCCCATCGAGGTCGAAGCGCTCACGCAGGCCTTCCGCACGCGAACCCAGGACACCGGCTTCTGCAAGCTCGGCTCCATCAAGACCAACATCGGCCACCTCGATACGGCGGCTGGCGTGGCGAGCCTCATCAAGGCCACGCTCGCGCTCGAGAACGCGCAGATCCCGCCGACGCTCAACTTCGAGAAGCCGAACCCCACCATCGACTTCGCGAGCTCGCCCTTCACCGTGGCGAGCGAGCTGGCGGACTGGCCCGCCCCGGCCGCGCACCCGCGTCGCGCCGCCGTGAACTCACTCGGCGTCGGCGGCACGAACGCGCACCTCGTGCTCCAGGAGCCGCCAGGGCGACCGCTCCCCGACGAGGCCAAGCGACCGGTGCAGCTCCTGGCGCTCTCGGCGCGTACGCGCTCGGCGGTCGGAGGCGCCTGCGAGCGCCTCGGCGCCTTCCTCGAGGAGCGCGCGGACGACGAGGAGCTCCACCTCGCCGACGTCGCCTGGACGCTGCGCCACGGACGCCGTG
The DNA here is from genome assembly GCA_937893795.1 of uncultured Myxococcales bacterium. Classification (GTDB taxonomy): domain Bacteria; phylum Myxococcota_A; class Polyangia; order Polyangiales; family Houyiibacteriaceae; genus CALCTH01. The sequence goes on from CALCTH010000653.1 coordinate 11,600, forward strand.
AGTTCGCCGAGCGGCGCGTCGTGGCGGCGCGCAGCAAGGCCGAGGCGGCCGCGGTCCTGAAGGACGGGGACCCGAACCGGGTCCCGACGCATACGGCCAGCACCGACGACCCGAAGCTCGCCTTCCTGCTCCCGGGCGGTGGCGCGCACTACGCCCGCATGGGTCAGGATCTTTACGCGACGGAGCCGGTCTTCAAGGAGGTCATCGACCGCGGGCTGAGCCGGCTGAAGAGCGCGCACGACCTCGATCTTCGGGACCTGCTCTTCCCGGCGGAGGGCGCGGACGTCGACGCGGCGACGGAGGAGCTCACGCGCATGGAGCGCCAGCTCCCGCTCATCTTCCTCGTGAGCGTGGCCATGGCGCGTCTCCTCGAGTCGCGCGGCGTCGTGCCCGACGCCTACCTCGGCCACAGCCTCGGCCAGAACACGGCGGCGCATCTTGCGGGCGTGATGAGCTTCGAGGACTGCCTCGGCCTCGTCGTGCTCCGCGGGCAGCTCCTCGCCCGCACGGAGGCCGGCGCGATGATCATGATCACGCTGCCCGCCGCCGAGGTGGAGCGGCGACTCCCGCCGGAGCTCGACCTCGCCGTCGTCAACGGCCCGGAGAGCTGCGTCGTCAGCGGGCCGGTCGCGGCCATCGCGGCGTTCCAGGCGGAGCTGGAGAAGGACGAGGAGATCGACACGCGGCGCCTCCCCATCACCACGGCCGCGCACTCGCGGCTCCTCGACCCCATCCTCGAGGACTTCGGCGCCTACCTCCGGCGCATCACGCTGAAGAAGCCCGAAAAGCCCATCGTCTCGAACATCAGCGGCACCTGGCTCACGGACGCCGAGGCGACGAGCCCGGACTATTGGGTGAAGCATCTCCGGAGCACGGTGCGCTACGCCGAGTGCGTCGAGACGCTCCTCGGCGAAGGCCGGCAGGTGCTCGTCGAGGCCGGCCCGGGGCGCACGCTGAGCTCCCTCGCGCGGCAGAACCGCACCTTCATGAGCGGCGGCCACGCCTCCTTCCCCGCGCTCCGGCATCCGAAGGAGGAGGTCGGCGACGACGTCTTCTTCACGACCTGCGTCGGTCGCGTCTGGGCGAGCGGCGGCAGCATCGACTGGGAGGGCATGTGGGAAGGCGAGGAGCGCCAGCGCGTGGTGCTGCCGACCTACGCCTGGGACCACAAGCCCTACTTCATCGAGCCCGCGGAGCCCGTGGCCGCCACGACGGCCGCCGAGCTCGAGAAGCTCGAGGACGTTACCGACTTCGGCTTCGTGCCGCGCTGGCAGCCGAGCGCCGCGGACCCGGAGGCTGCTCCTGGGAACCACACCTACCTGCTCTTCATGGACCACGGTGGCGTCGGTCAGCGCCTCCGCGAGCGGCTCCGTGCGCGCGGCCACAAGGTCGTCGCGGTCTACGAGGGTGACGCCTACGTGCGCCGCGACGAGGGCGACGACCTGGAGTTCACGCTCAGCCCCGAGCGTGGCCGCGAGGGCTACGCCTCGCTCATGCAGGACCTGGTGGCCAGCGGCACCACGCCGGACCGCATCGCCCACCTCTGGCTCCTCGACGCCGAGGAGACCTTCCGGCCGGGCTCGAGCCTCTTCCACCACCATCTCGAGCGCGGCTTCTGGTCCCTGCTCTTTCTCGCGCAGTCCCTCGCCGACGAGAGCGTGGCGTCCCCCTTCCACATCGACGTCGTCGCCAACGGCGCACTCCAGGCGGCGAACGAGGGGCTCGCCTATCCGCAGAAGGCCACGGCGCTGGGCCCCGTGAAGGTGCTCTCCCGCGAGCTCGAGGGCGCGACGGCGCGGCTCCTCGACGTGCGCCTGCCGACGAAGAGCGAGCGCCTCTTCGGCGGGTCGCTCCGGGCCGCCATCCTCGATCCGCTCGGCGGCAAGAAGCGCGCGGAGGCGGCCCTCGACGGGCTCGCGGACCAGCTCGAGGACGAGCTCCGCGCGCCCGGCGCCAATGAGGTGGTAGCCCTGCGCGAGGGCCGTCGTCTCCGCCAGACCTTCGCGGCGTCGCCCCTCGACGAGGGCGGCACGAGCCTCGTGAAGGAGGAGGGCGTCTACCTGGTGACGGGCGGCCTCGGCGGCCTCGGCCTGACCATCGCCGAGCACCTCGCGTCCTCGGTGCAGGCGCGCCTCGTGCTGCTGGGCCGCAAGGCGCTGCCGCCGCGGGACCAGTGGGACACGTGGATCGCGCAGCATGGCGACGACGACCGCATCAGCAAGCGTCTGCGGCGCCTCCTCGCGGCCGAGGCGGCTGGCGGCGAGGTGCTCGTGCTCGCGGCGGACGTCACCAACGTCGAGGAGATGGAGGGCGTGAAGGCCGCCGCCAAGGAGCGCTTCGGGCGCATCGATGGCGTCTTCCACGCGGCCGGCGTCGTCGACGACGATCTCCTCGCGCTCAAGACCCTCGAGAGCGTCGAGCGCGTCTTCGAGCCGAAGATCCAGGGCACACGCGTGCTCGACACGCTCTTCGAGCCGGGCGAGCTCGACTTCCTGGTGCTCTTCAGCTCCACCTCCACGGCCACGGCGCCGGCGGGTCAGGTCGACTACGTGGCCGCCAACGCCTTTCTCGACGCCTACGCGCAGAGCAGGCAGGGCGAGTCGACGCGCGTGCTCTCGCTCCACTGGGGCATCTGGAACGAGGTCGGCATGGCCGCCGAGGCCATGCTCCCGGACGACGGCGTCGCGGTAGGCGAGAAGGTCGGTCGCCAGCCTGCCCATCCCGTGCTCGACGCGCGGGTGCGCGATGCGCGCCGCGAGTCCGTGCTCCGCGGCTCGCTCAGCACGAAGACTCACTGGCTCCTCGACGGCCACCGCACGCTGAAGGGTCAGGCGCTCGTCCCGGGCACCGGCTACCTCGAGCTGCTCCGCGCGGCGCTCCGCGCCAGCGGCGAGGACGGGCCCTTCGAGGTCGAGGACCTCTTCTTCCTGCGTCCCTTCGCCGTGGACGACGGAGAGACGCGGGACCTCTTCGTGAAGCTCCGGCCCTCGAGCCGGGGCTACGCCGCGGAGATCCGCGGTGGCGTGGTCGACGGCGAGCGCCGGGGCACGGTGCTCTGCGCCCAGGCGCAGCTCTCGCTCCGGCCGCTGCCGGAGGCGGAGGCGCTCGACGTGGCGGCCCTCGAGGCACGCTGCACGGGGCCGGAGCTTTCGCCCGACCCGAAGGGCATCCGCACCAAGCAGGAGGAGCATCTCCGCTTCGGCCCGCGCTGGCGCGTGCTGCGGAGCGGCGCCTTCGGCGAGGGCGAGGCCGTCGGGCGCCTCGCGCTGCAGGACGCCTTCGCCGGCGAGACCGCGGACTACGGGCTGCACCCGGCGCTCCTCGACATCGCGACGGGCTGGGCGATGGAGCTCATCGAGGGCTACGAGGCGGCGCGCCTCTACGTGCCTGTCTCCTACGAGCGATTCCGCGTCTACCGGGACCTTCCGGCGAGCGTCGTGAGCTGGGTGCGGACGCGCGGTCGAGCCACCGCCGATGCGGACTTCGTGTTCTTCGACATCGTGCTCGCCGACGAGACCGGGCAGGTCTGCGTCGAGGTCGACGGCCTGGGTCTACGGCGCACGGAGGCCGAGTTCGGCTCGCTCCGCCCCGCAGCGAGCGAGGTCGAGTGGGACGAGGAGGGCGCGCGGGAGCTCAGCCCTGCGGAGCAGCAGCTCGCGGCCAACCTCGCCCGCGGCATCCTCCCGGCGGAGGGTCTCGCGGCCCTCGATCGCGTGCTGGCCAGCACCGGCCAAGCGGAGGTCTTCGTGAGCTCCATGGACCTGCCGGGCCTCGTGCTTCAGGCGGGGCAGACGGCGGGCGGCGGCGCGGCCGATTCGGGCCTCAAGCTCGCGCGGCCGGACCTGGCGGCCGACTACGTCGCGCCGCGCGACGAGGGCGAAAAGCCGCTCGGCGGCTTCTGGCAGGACCTGCTCGGCGTCGACCAGGTCGGCGTGGAGGACAGCTTCTTCGATCTCGGGGGGCACTCGCTCATCGCGGTGCGTCTCTTCGCGCGCATCAAGAAGGCCTACAGCGTCGAGTTCCCCATCAGCGCGCTCTTCGAGGCGCCGACCATCGAGAAGTGCGCGGCGCTCATCAAGGAAGCGATCGGCGACCGGGGCGAGGGCGCGGGGGAGGGCGCCGCGGCGGCTCCGAAGACCCGCTACACGCACCTCGTGTCCATGCACGCCGGCGATGGCGGCCCGAAGACCCCCTTCTTCCTCGTGGCGGGCATGTTCGGCAACGTGCTGAACCTGCGGCATCTCGCGCACCTCATCGGCACCGATCGGCGCTTCTACGGTCTCCAGGCCCGGGGCCTCTACGGCGACCAGGCGCCGCACGAGACCTTCGAGGAGATGGCCGAGGCCTACCTCGCGGAGCTGCGCACGGTGCAGCCGCACGGACCCTACTTCCTGGGTGGCTTCTCCGGCGGCGGCATCACGGCCTACGAGATGGCCTTGCAGCTCGAGGCCGCCGGCGAAGAGGTCGCGCTGCTGGTCATGCTCGACACCCCGGTGCCGCAGAAGCAGGCCGAGCTCACGCTCAAGGACAAGATCCTCATCAAGCGCTTCGAGCTCGAGCAGAAGGGCCCGGCCTTCGTGGCGGAGTGGGCGCAGAACCGCTGGGCCTGGGAGATGGGCAAGCTCCGCCGTCGCTTCGAGGACGCGGAGCCGGACACCACGCCGGAGAAGTTCCACGACGAGGCCATCGAGCGCGCCTTCTACCGGGCGCTCGGGCGCTACGAGGTGAAGCCCCGGGAGGGCATGGTGCACCTCTTCCGGCCGCCGCTCCCGGTCACCTACGATCTGGGCGATGGGCGGCGCCTCAACGAGGACCGCGATCTCCTGCTCGAGGACAACGGTTGGACGCCCTACGTGACCGAGGTCTCGATCGAGGAGGTCCCCGGCGACCACGACTCGATGGTCCTCGAGCCGAACGTCCGCGTGCTCGCGCGCCGCATCCGCGCCGTCATCGAGGCCGCCGAGGCCAAGCAGCGCGGGCGCCGCGGCCAGGACCGCGCCGCCGAGTGATCGAGTCCGTGAGCGGAGCCGAGCCATGCCGACCATCGACTGCGTCGTACTGAACTACCGCACCGCGGAGCTGGCGCTCCAAGCGGCAGGCGCCGCGCGGGCCGCCATGGCGCGCTACCCCGGGAGCCGCGTCCACATCGTCGACAACGACTCGCAGGACGGGAGCCTCGAGAAGCTCCAGGCGGGCGTGGCCGAGGCCGGCTGGGAGGACGTGCGCGTCTCCTCGAGCGGCCGCAACGGCGGCTACGGCGCGGGCAACAACTTCGCCATCCGCGAGTCGCTCTCGGACCCGACCCCGCCGGACTACGTGTACATCCTGAACCCGGACGCGACGCCGGCGGTGAACGCCGTCGCCGCGCTGGTGGAGCTCCTCGAAGGGACGCCCGACGCCGGCGCCGCCGGGAGCCAGCTTCACGGGCCCGGCGGCGAGCCGCACTTCACGGCCTTCCGCTTCCCGAGCGTCGAGAGCGAGCTCCTCGGGGGGCTGCGCCTCGGCGTGCTTCGGAAGCTGCTGCCGGAGCGGGAGATCTCCATCCTGCCGCGTCCGGAGGTCACCCAGGAGGTGGACTGGACCGCGGGCGCGTCCCTGCTGCTTCGCCGCAGCGTGCTCGAGGAGGTCGGGCTCTTCGACGAGACCTTCTTCCTCTACTTCGAAGAGACGGACCTCTGCCGGCGCATCCGCGCGGCGGGGCATCGCATCTTCTACGTGGTCGAGAGCCAGGTGACGCACATCGGCTCGGTATCGACCGGGTACAAGGAGCGGGACAAGCCGATGCCGCGCTTCTGGTTCGAGAGCCGGCGCCACTACTTCGAGAAGAACCACGGCCGCGCCTCTGCCTGGGACGCGAACGAGACCCACGCCGCCAGCCTCGCGACCTTCGAGGCGCTCAGCCGCGCGCGCGGCAAGGACCCTGGCGGCCGCAAGGACTTTCTCAAGGACTTCGTCCGCTACAACTTCCTCGACGAGCGGCCCTGACGCGTCGCATCGACGCCGGCGCGCGGGACGCCTCGCCCCGGCGTCGGCGGCCCACGCGCCTAGGTCGGGACGTGACGTGAAGCGCCTCCTCCTTCTTCTCGCGGTCGCCGCGCCCCTCTCTCCCGGCATCGCAGGCGCGCAGCCGCTTCACTACCAGCCGCTCACCGTCGGCAGCCGGGCCATGGGCTCGGCCACGGCCTTCACGGCCATTGCGGACGACAACTCGGCGGTGTTCCACAACCCGGCCGGGCTGCCCTCACGGGAGCGCGCGAGCATCAGCGGCGGCCTCACGTTTCGGCGCCGCGACGTGCGCGTGCTCGACGACTTCGTCGTGCTCCCCAGCGGGCAGGCTCGCCTGACCCTCCGGGAGAGCGCGTCCGTCCCGAACTTCACGGCGTCCGCGATCCGCTTCGGGCGTACCGACGCCCAGGGGTTCCGCCCCCATACCCTCGGGGCCGCCAGCTTCCGGGCCTATACGGAGGCCTTCGGCGCGGGGCTCACCCTGGACAACGCGCGCACGGGCCTCACGGACCAGGTCTTCGTCGACGAGAGCCTTCGCTCGCAGTGGTCGGGGCTGAGCTACGGCTACCGCCACTCGGAGCGCTTCCAGCTCGGCGGCAGCCTCTTCCTGGCGGATACGCGCCTCGCGCACGATGAGCTCCTCAACCTCTACGGAGGCTCACCGCTCGCGCCCGGGCTCCTCTCCGGCACGAGGGTCGTCACCGCGGACACCGCCGTACGGCTTCGTGCGTACCACTTCGTTCTCCGCCTCGGTGTGATGGTCCGGCCCTCACGCCGCTGGCGGCTCGGCGCGATGTTGCAGACGCCGGGGGTACCGCTGAAGGCCACGGCGGACGTCACCTATCAGGCCAACGACATCGACGGGACCACCGACCCTCCGACCGCCAGCTTCGACTTCGTCCAGGCGAGCGGCGTACCGGCGCGCATGCCGATTCCGTGGGAGCTGCGCGTAGGCGTCGCACACACGCACTCCGACATGGTGCGCTTCTCCCTGGACGTGGGCGTCGTCGGAGCGGTAGCGGACCGTCCGCTCCTGAAGGAGGCGGAGCGCCTGACGCTGCCCCTCGAGACCATCGCTCCGCTCCTGAGCCCCACGACGGAGCGCAGCTACGTCGGCAACGTCGCCGTCGCGACGCACATCGTCGCACGGGAGTATCTCGAGGTCAGCGTCGGTGTGCTGACCGATCTCTCGTCGGCGCCGCGCGTTGCGGCGAGAGAGCAGGCCGTGGCGCGTCCCCGCATTCATCGCTTCGGCTTCACCACGGCCCTCGGCGTCCTCTATTCGCCCATCGAGCTCGCGGTGTCCTTCGCGGCGCTCTTCGGCCGCGGCCAGGCGACGGGGCTCGCGATCTCGCCGGAGGAGCGTATCAGCGACTTCGAACGCACGAGCGGCCGCTCCCGGACCTTCCTGCTCCAGATCACGGGCGCGACGGGGACCGCCGAGCGTGTCGTCGAGCTGGGCGAAGAACGCTTTGGGCGGAGCCCGCCGGAGCCCTCGCGGGAAACGCCGGAGTAGCCGAGCGCACGCGGCGCCATGTCGACGCGTCGCGCACCGACCCGGCCTCCGGGCGGCCCACGGGCGGGGCGCGTAGGGCGCAACGGTCGTGAGCGCCGGGCGGTGATACGCAAGCGCCATGGAACCTCACTCATCCGCCCTCGGTGCACGAAACGTGATACTCGAGACGCCCTTTGACGACATCCGCGGGTTTGCCGCGTCAGCCGGAGTGGATCCGGCCCGCCTCGAGGGGTGCGTCGACCTGACGGGGTGCATCCCAGCATCGCCACGTGCGCTCGCGGCGTCCGCCCTCGAGCTCTACCTCGCGATGCGGCGCGGGCGCGCGTCGGGTCATGCGCACTACGTGAGCTTCGTCGACGAAGGCGACGCGACGCTCGCGCGCCTCCTCGGTCGCGACCAGATCCGGGGCGCGAGGCGCCGCGCCGGGACCCAGGGCCCGGACCGCAACGAGCTCGCCGTTCACGGGCGTTTGGACGACGCGATGCTGCGCTGCTTCGACGTGCTCACCGAAGAGCAGCGCGCGGGCGTCCGCGGCGAGGGCTTCACCGAAGAGATTCGCGAAGCGGCCGTTGCCGGTGCTTCGCGCTTTGCGGAGGGTCCCTTCTGGGCCGCAGCCCGCAGCGGAACCCTCACCCGCGCGCAATACGTCCGCTCCCTGGCCAACCATCACCAGTTCGTTCGCTACACGACGCGTATCCTTGGTCTCGCCGTGGGTGCCTGCGAGGACCTCGCCCTTCGAGCTCACTACGCGCACCACCTGGGTGGCGAGGTGAACCACGAGGTGTGGATCGAGGAGGACCTCGCCTACCTCGGCGCGGACGTCGACTTCGTGCAGCGCCTCATGGTGCCCGATGCGCCCATCATGAAATTCAACTTCGTGCAGGAGGCGCTCGTCTCGTTCCGGCGGGATCCGGTCGTATTCCTGGGCGTGCCCATCGCGATCGAAGGAGCGTCGGCGTTCATGCCGGTGCAGACCATCGAGGCTATTCGGAGCTGCATGCGCGGCTGGGGCTACGCCGAACCTGAGCGGGGCACACGCTTCCTCGGTAGCCACATCGACATCGACGCGGGCCACGCTCACGCGGGGGAGGGCCATTGGGCCGGCACGCTCCGGGTCATGAAGGACCGGGTGCGCACCGAGCGTCAGCAGCAGGAGATCTTGCGTATCGTGCAACTCGAGTTCGAAGCGCTCGAGTCCGCCTACACCGGCTATGTGGCCGGGCCGGATCTCTAGGCCCCGACATGGTCCTCAGCATTCAGCCTGCGCGCGAGCCCGAGGAACTGCGCGCGCTCTTCGTGACCCGCCACCAGGTCTTCGCAGTAGAGGAGGCCTTCCTCCCCAGCCACGCATCAGGAGCCATCGTCGACCTCTACGACGCGCTCCCCACCACCACGAATCTCTGCGCAAAGGTCCACGGGCAAGTCGTCGGCGGGGTGCGTGTGACGCGCGACGGAGAAGGCGGGCTCCCGGCCGACGACTTCTGGGACTTCAGGACGTCGCTTTCCGAGAGTGCTCGCCTCGCATCCTACGGAAGGATGTGCGTCCTCCGGTCCCACCGAGACGACCCGCGCATCATTCTCAACCTGCTTCGTCTCAGCATGCTCTGGGCTGTGCTGCACGAGCGCACCCACCTCTGCGGCGTCGTGAACCCTCCGGCTCTGGCCCTGGTGGAGCGCATGGGGTTCCGGCCCGTCGGCCCGGAGTTCCGAAGCCCCGAGGGCCTTCCCTCGATTCCCGTAGCCATGAGCATCGACGCGATGGCACCCGACTACATGGCCTTCTGTCGCCGCCAACGCCCGGGTCTCTGGCTGGAGGCGCTCGAACGGCGGCTCTACGGGCCCGGAGAGGTCATCGTTCGGGCTGGCGAGCCGGCGGACGGCGCGTTGCTCGTCGTCGAAGGGCAGGTCCTGGCGCTCACGTCTTCCCCGACACCCGTGGTCCTCGGCGCCGGCGAGGTCTTCGGGGCGCGCGCGCTCGTTGCTCCGGCCAGCCACCCACGCACCGTGAAGGCAGTGACGCCGACGATGGTCATGCCGCTCCCGCGGCAGCGTTTCATGGACCAGCTGCAGGTTCGGCCCGAGATCGTCGGCGATCTCCTTCGTGGCGTCGACCGGCGCTTCGACGCCGGGCACGACGTGGAGCCGTCATCGGGGGCCTCAGGCGTCTTCGGCGCCGCGAGCACCGGCGTCGGGCTCCCCGGCCTGCCGTGAGGCCGCACGGACGCTCGGTCCCAAGGACGCCGCATCGTCCAGTCGGCGTCGCGACCACACGATCGCGGCTGGCCCTCGGACGGGCTTCTGCTACCGAAATCGCAAATCGATTTCAGTAAGGACCCCATGCTCTCGCCGTACCGTATCTCGTCCTCCCTTTTCTGCTGGCTCTCGGTGGCCGCGCTTCTGATCGCCGGCTGCGGCGACGACGCCTCGGGCGATACCGACGCGGGCACGGTGGACGGGGCGAGCCCGGACGCGGGTCCCGGGCCCGCAGGCTTCATCGTCTGTGGAATCACGGTGACGCCCGACGGTCTCACGGGCTTCGCGGGGCTGACCGATAGCCTGGCGGCCGGGAGCGACGTCGACCTGAGTCGAGCGCTCGAGCTCGGCGGCGGAATCTCCTGCGCCAACCAAGGCCGGACGCTCTACGTCGCCGGCGGCGAGACCGCGCAGGTGACGCGCTACACGATCGGCGCTGACGCGTCCTTCACGGAGGACGGCACCATCAGCTTCGCGGGAGTCGGCGTCGACGCGGGCGGGTCCATCGCCCTCCTCTCCGAGACCAAGGCCTACTACGTCGATGGCGCGATGCTGACCGTCGTCGTCTGGAACCCCAGCACGCTCCTCATCGAAGGCGAGCTCTCCCTCGAGGGTCTCGAGCCGCCCGAGGGAGAGGGCATCGGCATCATCGTCGAGGAGCGCGCCGGCCGCGTCGTCCTGGTCGCGGCCTACGGGGACGCCGTGAACGGGAACAACCAGCGTCTCCGCGTCGCGCTCATCGACCCCGCCACCGACGCGGTCACCGTCGACGAGACCCGGAGCTGCGGCGGCAGCTTCACGAGCGCCGACGGTGGCGACGGGTTCCTCTACCTGGGCGCCGGCGTGCGGCCCGCCGTGTCGTTCCGCCTCGGGCTCCCCGAGACCTACGCGCCCTGCCTGGTGCGCGTCGACGTCACCACGGGGGAGTTCGACGACGGCTTCCTGCGGGACCTGAACGAGCTCACGGGGGTGAACCCGACGGGCATCGTCAGCCCCGGGCCCACGCCGGGCACGCTGCTCCTCACGGGCTACGATGAGTCCGTCCTTCCCATCGAGGACGGCGCCGCCGACTTCGAGGTGCAGCTCGCCGAGTCCTGGCGGACCTACCTCCTCGAGGACCTCGGGGGGAGCGCGCCGGCGACGCTTCTGGACAACCTGCCGGTGGTCACGGGGGTAACCCGCATCCTGACCGTGAATGACCGGATCTACTTCGGCTTCGCCTCCCCGGGCTTCGCCACGTCGTCGCTCGTCGACATCACGGATCCGGATGCCCCCGCGGACGCGGCCGTGCTCAGCGGCGGGGTTCTTCAGATCCTCTCCTACTGAGCTCGGCGCTCCGGGACGCGGGGGCTTGGGCGCGCCTCGGGGCAGGGGAGGTCGCGCGGGGTCTGGCGAGGGTTGCGCAGGCCAACACGCAGCAGGGGGGGAGGGGGGGGAACAGAGGCGGCGGGGAGGAGGGAAGGAGGGGGGAGCACGGAGGGGAGAGAGGGAGGGAAGGGAGGG
>CALCTH010000654.1 GCA_937893795.1 uncultured Myxococcales bacterium
CCCTTTGTTTTTTTGTTTTCTTTCGTTGTCCTCTCCCTTTCTGGTTCTCCTCCTCTTCCCCCTCCTTCTTGGCGCGCCTTTGTCCCCCGAGCCTCCGGCCCCGGGGCGCCTGGAAGGAGAGCTCCGCCGCGCTCCAGCCGAGCAGGCCCGTGGCGGCGAGCATCGGCGCCTCGCCGAACATGTGCCGCGCGTGGAGTACGAGGAGCGGCGTGCTCACGGCGATGGCCACGGCGTACGCGGCGCCCTTGGCGTCCGTGACGCGCCGAGCGAGCGCGAAGGCCGCCGCGAGGGCCGCGACGCCCGCCAGCGCGCCGGGGAGGCGGCCGGCCCACTCGTGAACGCCGAAGAGGCCGAGGCTCGCGCCGACCAGCCAGCCCGCGAGTGGCGGGGCTCCGAGGGGGCCTTCGGGCTTTCGCGCCAGCTCGGCGGCGTCGAGCTCCCACGGGTCCCAAATGCCGTAGGCGCCGAGGCCTCCGCAGAGGATCAGCGCTCCCAGGCCCAGGCTCGCCGCCGCCCAGCGTCGCGCGTCGCGTTGGTCCAAGCCGCCCATGGTCCCGTCACTCTTCACTCGTCGTCGCCTCGGCGCTCGTCTCTTCGGTGGCCGCGGGGGCCGGAGCCGTCATCGTCTCGTCGAGGCGCGCCCCGAGCGCGCGGGCCTCACGGCGGAAGGTCCCGAGGTGGCGGGCCGTCAGCATGCGCCCCGGGCCGTTGATGGCGTCCATGGGGTTCACGAAGCGGCCGCCGCGCTTGAGCCCGAAGTGGAGATGCGGACCCGTCGACCGGCCGGTGGAGCCCACCGTGCCGATGAGCTGGCGTTGCTCCACCTCGACGCCCGGGCGAATGCCCCGCTGGATGCGGTGGAGGTGGGCGTAGTGGCTCTCATAGCCGCCCTCGTGGCGGATGGAGACGAGGTTGCCGTTCGGGCCCTTTGCCCCGGCCCAGCTCACGGTGCCGTCGGCGGCGGCCCAGACCGGCGTGCCCGTCGACGCCGCGAAGTCGGTCCCGTTGTGGGGCACCACGCGGCGGAGGATGGGGTGCATGCGCCGCGGGTCGAAGGGCGAGCTGATGCGGTCGTAGCGGCAGGGCACGCGGAGCCAGCCGCCGCTCATCGAGCGCCCGTCCGGGTCGTGCCAGTCGCCGCGGCGCTGGCCGCGGCCCTGGAACCAGAAGGCGCGGTGCTCACCGGCGCGCTCGCCGGCGTAGGCGAGGGCGCGCACCTGGCCCCAGCGAAGGAAGCGCCCGTCGAGGCGCTCCTCGTCGATCACCACGGCGAAGCGGTCGCCGGCGCGGGCCTGGGAGCTGAAGCGGATGCGCCCCTCGAAGACCTCGACGAAGATGCCCACCACGTCCCGGCCGAGCCCCGCCGCGGCCACGGCGTCGCCGAGGGAGGTGCGCACGGTGCCGCTCCGGACGACCTGGCTCGTCGCCACGGGGCGCTCGATGCGCTCCACCAGGAGCTCGCCCAGGCGCTCGCCCCGTGTGACAACGACGTAGCTCGTCGGCTCGTCGTGGTACTCGAAGCGCAGCAGCTCCCCCTCGGCGTCCCGCTCGTGCAGGATCGCGTCGTTCGGGCGGCAGCGCCGGAAGTCGAGCTCGTCCTCGACGACGCGCTCGATGGCGACGCACTCCATCTCCGTGAGCCCGGCCGAGAGCAGCGCGGGCCGGAAGCCGAGCGCCTGGCCGAAGGTGCCCTCGAAGCGCGCGACGGCGCCCGGGGTGACGGGTGCCACGCCGCTCGGCGGTGGCCCCTCGGGCTCCGCTACCTCCGGCGTCGCGTCGTCCACGTCCGCGCCGCCGGCTTGCGCGGCCATGGCCAGCAGCGCCTCGTCGTCGATGGCGCCGAGCTCGTCGTCCTCGAAGCCCGGGACCGCCTCGTCCGCCTCGCCGGCGTCGGCCTCGGGGGCGGCCGTCGCGAGCGGCTCGGCGTCATCGCCGGAAAAGAGCGGCGCGAGCGCGCGGACGAGCAGGACCAGCGCGGCGAGGAGGCCGAGGGTGCCAAGGGCGCCGAGCACCGCCTGCCGGCGCTGCCGCGCGGCGCGCAGCTGGCCCCGGAGGAGCGGCATGTTCACCGAGGGGAGCGGGCGCGCGAGGGGGTCCCGCGCCTCGTCCTCCGGTCCGCCGCCGGTGTCCGTGTCCGACATCGGGGGTGCACTATCAGCGCGGGCGTAGCGGGGCAAAGCACCCCCGCCGGTGGCGGGGCTCAGGCGTCGTAGAGCCCGAGGGACCAGCGGAGCGTGTCGCGGTCGATGTTCTGGCCCGTATGCACCAGCGCCACGCGCTGGCCGGCGAGCTCGCGGCGCAGCTTCTTGGCGGCGGCGTAGGCGGCGGCGGCGGCTCCCTCGGCCACGTTGTGCGTGGTCTCGAGGGCCATGCGGACGCCCTCGCGCAGCTCGTCCTCGCTCACCTCGACCACCTGGTCGACCTGCTCGCGCACGACGGCGAAGGGCACGGCGAAGGTGCAGCGGGTGGCGAGGCCGTCGGCGAAGGTGTCGGCGCTCTCGACCTCCACGAGCGCGCCCTCCTGCATCGAACGGGCGAAGGCGTTCGCGCGCGCGGCCTGCACGGCGATGATGCGGGCCTGCGGCCGGAGCGTGCGTAGGGCGAGCACGACGCCGGCGAGGCCGCTGCCGCCGCCGACGGGCACGAGGATGGCGTCGAGCTCCGGGAGCTCCTCGGCGATCTCCATGGCGTAGGTGCCGTAGCCCGCGATGAGATGGGGCTCGTTCGCCACGTGCACGTAGCGGAGGTCGTCGTTCGAGGCCCGCGCCTCCGCCTCGGCCCGGGCCTCGTCGAAGTCCCGGCCGTGGACGTGAAGCTCCGCCCCCATGGCCTCCATGATGGCGTTCTTCTCGGGGTTGTTGCCCTTGGGCACGTAGATGACGGCGCGCGAGCCGAAGTGGCGCGCGGCCCAGGCCATGGAGAGCCCGTGGCTGCCGCGGGTGGCCGTGATGACGCCGCGGCGCCGCTGGGCGTCGCTCAGGTTGGCGAAGAGGTTCACGCCGCCCCGCACCTTGAAGGCGCCGATGGGCAGGTGGTTTTCGTGCTTCACGAAGGCGTCGAAGCCCAGGCGCGCGCTCAGCAGCGGGTAGCGATAGAGCGGCGTCGGCCGGAGGTGCCGGCGCACGACGGGGCGCGCGCGGAGCACGTCTTGAAAGGTGGGCGCAGGCACGGCGTCTGCGGCTTTCGGAGGGGGGGCTGGCTGGGTCATCGCGTCGCCGTGCGGCGCCCCCAGCGCTGGTTGACAGCACCAGGACCCGCGGCTACCACAGCGCTCCCCTCAGGCACGTAGCTCAGTGGGAGAGCACTACCTTGACACGGTAGGGGTCGGCGGTTCAATCCCGCCCGTGCCTACTAAGTAGCCCGCCACGGCCTGGCGCTGAGGCGGGCTTTTTCGTCTCCGGGAGAGCGTGCGCTGGCCTCGCGGCGGCGGGGCCCAAGGAACCTCGGTGGGATGGACGCGGTGTGATGGACGCGAAGACCGGACGTGAGCTCCTCGAAGGCCGAGGTGAGGTCGAGAAGAACGTCGTCGCCGTGAAGGTCGGCGAGCGCCTCTTCGACCTGCACACCCCGCTTCCCGCGGACACGGATCCGGAGACCCTGCGGCCCGTGCGCGCCCACGAGGAAGACGCGCTCGCCATCATCCGGCACTCGACGGCTCACGTGATGGCCGACGCCGTGCAGCGCCTCTTCCCGGGCACGAAGGTCGCCTTCGGTCCCGCCATCGATGGCGGTTTCTACTACGACTACGACCGCCCCGACGGCTCGTTCAGCGAGGAGGACCTCCGCGCCATCGAAGAGGAGATGGGCAAGATCGTCCAGGCTGACTCGCCCTTCGTGCGCAAGGTCGTGAGCCGTGACGAGGCCTCCGAGCTGCTCACCCAGATGGGCGAGACCTTCAAGCTCGAGCACCTCGGGCGCCTCCAAGGCGAGATCAGCATCTACACGCACGGCGACTGGGTAGATCTCTGCGAGGGCCCGCACGTCCCGAGCACGCGCTTCCTCAAGGCCTTCAAGCTCACGCACGTGGCCGGCGCCTACTGGCGCGGCGACGAGCGGAACCCGATGCTCCAGCGCATCTACGGGACCGCCTTCGCGAACCCGAAGCTCCTCAAGCGGCACCTCAAGCAGCTCGAAGAGGCGAAGAAGCGCGACCACCGGAAGCTCGGCAAGGAGCTCGAGCTCTTCGCCTTCCACCCGCTGGCGCCGGCTTCGCCCTTCTTCACCGAGCGCGGCGCGAGCGTCTACAACCGGCTGACGGACTACGTCCGCGAGCTCTACCGGCGCTACGGCTACCAGGAAGTCATCACGCCGCAGATCTTCGACAAGGCGCTCTTCGAGACGTCCGGGCACCTGCCGGCGTACTACGAGTCGATGTTCCTCGCGGGCTCCAAGGAGAACCTCGAGAACGCGGCCGAGGCGCTGGCCAAGAAGCCCCCGGAGAGCGCGGAGGAGGGCGAGCGGGTCCTCCAGGAGCACCTGCGCTTCGGCGTGAAGCCCATGAACTGCCCCGGGCACTGCCTCTTCTTCGGCATGAAGCGGCACTCCTACCGGGAGCTCCCCATTCGCATGGCGGACTTCGGTCGCCTTCATCGCTACGAGCGGAGTGGCGTCGTGCAGGGCATCACGCGCGTCCGCACCTTCGCCCAGGACGACGGCCACATCTTCTGCACGCCGGAGCAGCTCAAGGGCGAGATCCAGCAGTTCAACGAGCTCGTCTTCCAGGTGTACAGGGACTTCGGCTTCGAGGACGCGCGCATCCTCATCGCGACGCGCCCGGACAAGCGCATCGGCGCGGACGAGGTCTGGGACCGGTCCGAGGCGGCGCTCATCGGCGCCGTCGAGGAGCAGGGCATCCCCTTCGAGACCGCCGACGGCGAGGGCGCCTTCTACGGGCCCAAGATCGAGTTCCATCTGAAGGACGCCATCGGCCGGAGCTGGCAGCTCGGGACCATGCAGGCGGACTTCAACCTGCCGGAGCGCTTCGACCTCACCTACGTGGGCGCCGACAACGCCGTGCACCGGCCGGTGCTGCTCCACCGCGCCATCCTCGGCTCCCTCGAGCGCTTCTTCGGCGTGCTTGTCGAGCACGTGGGCGGGAACTTCCCGACGTGGCTCGCGCCGGAGCAGCTCCGCCTCGTGACCGTGTCGAACGACTTCGACGGCTACGCCCACGAGGTGCGTGGGCTGCTGCGCGAGAAGGGCTACCGCGTCGAGGCGGATACGAGCGGCGAGCGCCTCGGCGCGAAGATCCGCCAGGGCCGGCTCATGCGGGTCCCCTACATCGGCGTCATCGGCGAGAAGGAGCGCGAGGGCCGTGGCCTGGCGCTGAGGAGCCGCGACGAGAACAAGGACCTCGGCTTTCTCTCCCTCGACGACGTCGAGGCGCGTCTCGCGGCGGAGAACGCGCCGCCCTCGCTGCGGGGCTGAGCGGGCCCGCGTTTCGAACACCCCATTTCGAACACGCCATTTCGAACACCCCACCGCACGCGAAAAAGCGCCCAGGCGGGTAGCTCACGCCCCCGATCACGGCCTATAGATCCAAGTCCCGGGACCGTTCACGTCACGTGAGGGGACCTCGGGCGACTCTTCTTCTTCCGAGTCATCGCTCATCCGAGCACCGCCCCACGCCGAGCTTCGTCGGTCTTGGGGCACCTTCCCGGGCCAAGCACGCCCAAGCCAGGAGCCAGCACGATCGCCAGCCGCCGCCGTTTCGACCCCCGTGACCGTCAACGCAGCTTTGGACCGCGCGTCAACGACCGCATCCGGATTCCCGAAGTCCGCGTGATCGACGCCGACGGGAAGATGCTGGGCGTCATGCAGACCTTCGAGGCGAAGCGCATCGCGCGCGAGCAAGAGCTCGACCTCGTGGAGGTGAACCCGAAGGCGCAGCCTCCGGTCTGCAAGATCATGGACTTCGGGAGGTTCAAGTACGAGGAGAAGAAGAAGCAGAACGAGGCGAAGAAGCGCCAGTCGCAGATCGCCCTCAAGGAGATCAAGCTTCGCCCGAAGACCGACGACCACGACATCGCCTTCAAGGTGAAGCACGTGCGTCGCTTCCTCGAAGAGGGGAACAAGGTGAAGCTGACGGTCCGCTTCCGCGGCCGGGAGATCACCCACCCCGAGACGGCCAAGCGCCAGATCGACATCATCATCGACGAGGTCGAGGACCTGGCGCTGGTGGAGATGGCCGGCCGCATGGAGGGCCGGACCATGACGGCGCTCCTCGCGCCCCGCGTGAAGCCCCAGCCCAAGCCCGCCCGCCCCGAGCCCGAAGCCCCGGCCGAGCAGGCCGAATCCGCGGGCTAGCGGATCCCCGCCGGGGGTTGGGGCGCCCGCGGCAAATAGGCACCGCCGCTTGACCGCCGGCTTCGGCGTGTCACGTTCCGCGACCCTCGCTCGGGACCGCGCCATTGCTGGTGCCCGAGCGCGACGCCGGGCCCTCCCGGCCTTCGCCCAAGAGACGAGTCCATGAAGAACAAGATGAAGACGAAGCGCGCCGCTCATAAGCGCTTCAAGGTCACGGGCAGCGGGCGCATCCGCCGCGCCACGGCGGGCAAGCAGCACCGCATGATGCGCGGCGACAAGCGTCCCGGGCGCCTTCGCGGCCTCCGCAAGAACTCCATGGTCAAGCCCTGCGACTTCGACAACGTCGCCCGGCTCATCGTCTACAAGTTCTGAGGAGCGAAGAGACATGCCGCGCGCAAGAAGGGGCTTCAAGGCCCGCCGTCGTCGTAACAAGATCCTGAAGGCTGCCCGGGGCAACTACGGGGCCCGGAGCCGCCTTTTCCGCACCGCCATCGAGCAGGTGCACAACGGCTGGGAAGACGCCTACCGCCACCGTAAGGAGCGGAAGCGTGAGTACCGCAAGCTGTGGATTGCCCGCATCAACGCGGCCTCCCGCAGCCACGGCCTCAGCTACTCGAAGTTCCAGCATCTCCTCAAGTCGGCGGACGTGGGCCTCGACCGAAAAATCCTCGCCGACCTGGCGCTCAGCGATCCCGGCGGCTTCAAGGCCGTCGTCGACACGGTCAAGCGCTGAGCGCGGCGACGCGATGAACGGAAGCGGCGCGGTCCTCGGACCCGCCGCTTTCTTCGTTCCGTCGGGCGGTTGCTAGCCTGGCCGCATGCCCTTCTACGGTCGCGTCGTCGCCGTTCTCGCGCTGACCTGGCCGCTGACGGCGTGCACCTCGAGCGAGCCGGCGGCGGGCTCGATGCTCTGCGAAGACTCGTCGGTCGCCCCCGCGCCCGAGGACTCGTTGTTGTCCCTCGCGCCCGAGAGCCTGACCCTCAGCTACCGCTTCACGCCCTGTTTCGGCGACTGCCCAGACTACGACGTGCAGCTCACGCGTAGCTTCGGCACCGTGCGGGCGAGCTACTACGGAGCGGGCTGCGTGGAGCGACCCGGTTTCTACGCGCTCGACGTCGACGCGGAAGACGTCGAGGCGCTCTACGCGGAGGCGCGTAGGCACGTGCTCGCGATGGCGGGCCAGCCGCCGTGCAACGTGGAGGACGGCGACGGACGGGTGCTCGACGTACGCGCAGACGCGGCCCGCGTCGTCGGCACGGTGAACCTGTGGTGCGAGGGCCCGGCACGCGAGCAAGCGCTCGCCATGGGCAACGCGCTGAGCGCGGCCTTTCCCGAGCTTGCCTCGCTCGTCGGCGAAGCACCCTTCAACTGCGGGGAAGCCCGCCCGAATCCTGTCGACGCCGAGTTCACCCTCGAGTCCGAGGGAGTGCCGCTGGGGCGCCTGACCCTCGATGGGCGAGGCTGGGAGGTCGTCCGCTGCACCGGCAGTCCGGTGTCGAGCGGGACCGTTCGGGGCGCGGCGCGGCGCGAAGCCAGTGGACTTCGCCTCGTGCTCCTCGGTGGCCGCAGGCTCTTCGAGTGGCCCGGCGTCGGCCCGACGCATGCGGTCACCCTCACGACGGAGGCCGAGCCCGAGGACACCGCCGGCAACGTGGCCGTTGATGGGGAGTCGGGCCTCACCACTCAGGTCCTGCGCGCCGGCGATCTCTGCGCCGGCTGAGCCGCGGCGCGTCAACGTACCCCGCCCGCCTTGGCATTGGCGCACCCCGGCCGCCTGCTGGGCGGTGGCCTCGCCGGCGCCTTGGCGGTAAGCCCCGGGCCATGTCGGATGCCCTGAAGGCTTTCGAGGACGGCCTCGACGAGGTCGAGGCCAGCTACCGGGAGGTGCTTTCGGGCGCCGCGGACGAGCCTTCGCTGCGCGCGGCGAACGCCAAGCTCGTCGGACCCGAAGGGCGCCTCACGAAGCTCCTCAAGCTGATGAAGAGCGTGCCGGGCGACCGGCGGAAGGACCTCGGCCAGCGCTCGAACGCCGTGAAGAACGCCATCAAGGAGCTCTTCGACGGGCAGCTCGAGGCGCTCGCGGCGGCCGCGCGCGAGGCGGAGCTCACGGGCCCGGCCCTCGACGTGACGCTTCCCGGCCGCCGTCCGCTCCCCGGGCGCCTCCACCCCATCACGCGCATCAAGCACGAGCTCATGGACGTGTTCACGAGCCTCGGCTTCGACATCGCCGACGGGCCGGAGATCGACACGCACGAGAACTGCTTCGACAAGCTCGGCTTCCCGCCGGATCACCCGGCCACGGACATGCAGGACACCTTCTTCGTGAAGGGCGCGGACGGGAACGTGGACCCGCGCACGCTGCTCCGGACGCACACCTCGACGATTCAGATCCGCGAGATGAGCCGCCGCGAGCCGCCGCTCGCCGTGGTGGGCCCGGGCGTGGTCTACCGCCGCGACGACGACGCCACGCACTCGCCCATGTTCCACCAGCTCGAGGGCCTGCTCGTCGACGAGAACGTGTCCATGGCCGACCTCCAGGGCGCGCTCCAGGTCTTCTTGAGCCGGCTCTTCGGCGAGGTCGTCGAGGTGCGGCTCCGCCCGAGCTACTTCCCCTTCGTCGAGCCCGGCGCCGAGGTCGACGCGCGCCGCCCCGGCGGCGAGTGGATGGAGATCGGCGGCTGCGGAATGGTGCACCCCGTCGTCTTCGAGCACGTCGGCTACGACCCCGAGAAGTGGACCGGCTTCGCCTTCGGCATGGGCATCGACCGCATGGCGATGGTCAAGTACGGCGTCCCCAACATCAAAGCGCTCTTCGAGAACGACGTGCGCTTCCTGTCGAGCTTCTGAGGCCGAGCGATGCGCGCGAGCTACGAGTGGTTGAAGGAGCTGACGGGCATTGGCGCGTCTCCCGAGGAGATGGCCGAGAAGCTCACGGCCGTCGGTCTCGAGGTGGAGGCCATCCATCGCTTCCCGGCGCCGGAGAAGGTCGTCGTCGCCGAGGTGCGTGCCATCCGCCCGCACCCGAAGCGCGACAAGCTGCGCCTCGTGACGCTCTTCGACGGGAGCGCCGAGGACGAGATCGTGTGCGGCGCGCCCAACGTGCCGGACCCGGGCGGCCGCGTGCTCTTCGCCCAGCTCGGCGCCGCGCTCCCGACGGAGGAGGGCGCGCCCTTCGTCATCAGCGAGCGCGCCATCGGCGGCGGGCCGAGCCGCGGCATGATCTGCTCGGAGAGCGAGCTCGGCATCGGCGCCGGCGGCGAGGGCATCTTCGTCTTCGGCGCCACCAATGCGCCCACGCCCGGGACGCCGCTGGCGGACGCGCTCCCGGTCGGCGACGCGGTCTTCGAGATCGGCCTCACGCCCAACAGGCCCGACTGCCTGGGCCACCTCGGCAGCGCCCGGGACCTCTGCGCCATCTACGGCGTCCCCTTCGCGCCGCCCACGCCGCCGGCGCCGCCGCTCCGCGCCGAAGGCGCCGTGCCGCCCAGCGACGCGCGGGTCGCGCTCGGCTGGGCCGAAGGCGGCCGCGAGGTCGCCCTCGAGGACGACGCCGGCGGGGGGGGGGGAGGAGGGGGCGAAAGACGCCGCGCGGGGGGGGGACGCGAGCGGCGCCGCCAGAGGCGGGAACGGCGTCGCGGTGCGCGCGGCCTCTGGCGCGGCCGTCGAGTCCTGCACGGCCGCCGCGTCGGCGGGGGCCGACTGCGCGAGCGCGGCGCCAGAGGCGAGAGTGAGGAGGAGAGGGAGGAGGTGCGCCTGGCCACCGCGGGCGAGACCCTCGAGACGCTCGACGGCGAGACACGGGAGCTCACCCCCGACGACCTGCTCATCTGCGACGGCGAAGGCCCCGTGGCGCTCGCGGGCGTGATGGGCGGCGCCAACAGCGAGATCGAGGACGCCACGCGCCACGTGGCCATCGAGTGCGCCTACTTCGACCCGCGCTCCGTGCGCCGCACGAGCCGGCGGACGGGGCTGCACACGGACGCGAGCCACCGCTTCGAGCGCGGCGTGGACCCGAACGCGGTGCCCGCGGTGCTCGCCCGGGCCGCGCAGCTCATGGCCGAGCTCGGCGGCGGCGTGGCCCTGGCCGAGGCCCTCGACGTGGTGGCCCAGCCGCACGAGGCGCCGCGCATCACGCTCCGCCGGGATCGCCTCGACGCGCTGCTCGGCTACGCGGTCCCGAAGGACGTGCCGGCCCGCGTGCTCGCGGCGCTCGGCGCGACCCTCGTCAGCGAGGACGACGCGGCGGTGACCGTCACGGCGCCCAGCTGGCGGCCGGATCTGAGCCGCGAGGTGGACCTCATCGAGGAGGTCGCGCGCATCCACGGCTACGAGCACGTGCCGACGGCCGTGCCCCGCGTGCGCCCCTCGGCCACGGGCACGGCGCCGCGCATCCGCTTTGAGCGGGCCCTCCGTGAGCAGGCGGCGGCGGCGGGGCTCTTCGAGGCCGTGAGCTACAGCTTCGTGTCGCCGGCCGAGCTCAGGGCGGCGCGCGCGCCACTCGACACCGTGGCCCTCGCGAACCCGCTCAGCGAAGAGCGCTCCGTGATGCGGACCTCGCTCTTGCCCGGCCTCGTGGCCGCAGCGCGGCAGGCGCTCCGGCGCCAGGCCCCGGAGGCGCTGCTCTTCGAGCTCGGCCGCGTCTTCGCGCCGACGGGAGACCGGCTCCCCGAGGAGCAGCCGCGCCTCGGGCTGCTCTTGGCCGGCCGGACCGGCGGCTGGATCGGCGCCGAGCGCGAACGCGACTTCTACGACCTCAAGGGCTTTCTCGAGGCCGTGCTCGCGCCCGGGGGCCTCGTGCCCACGCTGAAAGCCGGCGCGCCGGACGCCCCGTGGCTGCACCCGAAGCGCCAGGCCACCGTGCAGCTGGCCGGCCGCGTCGTGGGGACCGCCGGAGAGCTGCACCCGGAGGTGGCCGATGCCTTCGAGCTCGAGGGCGTGCGGCTCCAGTACGCGGACCTCGACGTGACCGCGCTCTTCGCGGCCTTCGAGGCGGCGGGCGTGCCCCAGGCGCCGGCGCTCGCGCGCTTCCCAGCGGTGACCCGGGACGTGGCGATGCTCGTCGACGACGGCCTCGAGGCCGGCGCCGTCGCGGCGTCCCTGGCCGAGGCGGGCGGCGCGCTCGTCGAGGACGTGGCGCTCTTCGACCTCTACCGCGGCGACAACGTCCCCGAGGGGCGGAAGAGCCTCGCCTTCCGCGTCACCTACCGCGACGCGGACGGCACGCTCACGGACAAGCGCGTCGACAAGGCCCACGCCAAGGTGCGCAAGGCCGCCGAGAGCGCCCTCGGGGCCACGCTGCGCTGACGGACGGGGGAGCGAGCGCCGTCACGGCGTGAAACGCTCCAACCGATTGATATCCGTCGCCAATCGTGGTTATTAGTTCCCCACTCAGAGCGCCCGCGGGCGCGGATGTCGAGTCGCTTAGGGAAGGGGCAGGGGACCTCGATGACGAAGGCCGAGATCATCGATGCCATCTACGAGAAGGTCGGGGGCTTCTCGAAGAAGGAGGCCGCCGAGCTGGTGGAGGCGGTCTTCGACACGATGAAGGAGAACCTGGCCGAGGGAGACAAGATCAAGATCTCCGGCTTCGGGAACTTCGTCGTCCGCGAGAAGAAGGAGCGCACCGGGCGGAACCCGCAGACGGGGGCGCCGATCCCCATCAGCGCCCGCCGCGTGCTCACCTTCAAGCCGAGCCAGGTGCTCAAGAACGCGCTCAACCCCCACAAGGAGCGGCTGAAGCGCGAGGCCATGGCGGCGGACGGCGAGGGCGGCGATCCCTCGGGCTCCGCGGGCGAAGGCTGACCTTTCGGCGCGCGCCGGACGGCCGCGAAAAGGCCTTGCTCCCCCCGCGGCGTCGGCTTGGGCCTGCGCCCCCCTCCCGGTCCTCGTCCCGGCCTCGGCCGGGGCGTTGCGCAGTCTGGTAGCGCACCATACTGGGGGTGTGGGGGTCGCTGGTTCGAATCCAGTCGCCCCGACCGGCGGAAGCCTGAAGTCGTTCGATCGGCTTCAGGCTTCGTTTTTTCCGGCGGTGCCTTCCGAGGCGCCGCGTTTTCGAAGGGCCGTCACGCGATGGGGCTTGGCGTCCGGGAGCCCGTGCTGGAGGGTGGACGCATGAGCAGGCCGCTACTACTCGCCTCGAACGACGACGGCTACGACGCACCGGGGCTGCGAGGCATGGTCGAGGCGCTGCGCAGCTGGGCCGACGTGGTGGTGGTGGCGCCCAAGCACGAGCAGAGCGGCCAGAGCCACTCCATCAGCCTGCACCACCCGCTCCGCCACGAGGTGATGGGCGACGACGTGCACGCCATCGACGGCACCCCGGCCGATTGCGTCTACTGCGCGCTCTATCGCGAGGACCTGCTCCCGCGGCGGCCGGACCTGGTGGTGAGCGGCATGAACCACGGACCGAACCTGGGCTCCGACGTCTACTACTCGGGCACGGTGGCGGCGGCGCGGGAGGGCGCGCTCCGCGGCGTCCCGGCGCTGGCGTTCTCCATGGTGGGCGGTGCGGGCCCCGTGGCGCCCTGCGCCCGGCTCGCGAGCGACCTCGCGAAGCGCACGCTCGAGGCGGTGCCGCCCGAGGGCCAGCCGGTGCTGCTCAACGTGAACTTCCCGCGCCCCTCGGTGGGCGATCGGCCCTTCGCGGGCGTTCGCGCGACGCGCCTCGGTCGCCGGCACTACTCGGAGGGCGTCGACGTGCGCCGGGATCCGCGCGGCCGCGAGTACTTCTGGATCGGCCTGCCGGGCGCGCCGAAGCACGTGCCCCTCGACGGCTCGGACACGGACGCCATCGAAGCGGGCATGGTGAGCGTCACCCCGCTCACGCTCGAGGCGACGCGCGGGGACCACTTCGGCCTGGCGAGCTTCGTGGCGGGCCCGCGCCCCCACGCCGCGGAGTAGAGCGGACGGGGCAACGCGGCCCCTGCGGCCCGCGCCTCGTGCTAGGTCCGAGCCATGAGCGACGAGCGCCACGATCTCCTGCGGAGCCTCATCCGCGACGTGCCGGACTTCCCGAAGCCCGGGATCCTCTTCAAGGACATCACGCCGCTCCTGGCGCACCCCGGCGGCTTCACGACCACGCTGGATCTGCTGGGTGAGCGGGCGGCGAAGAGCGGAGCCGAGGCCATCGTGGGCATGGAGAGCCGGGGCTTCATCTTCGGCGCGGCGCTGGCGGCGCGGTTGCGGCTGCCCTTCGTGCCGGCGCGCAAGCCCGATAAGCTCCCGGCGGAGTCGATCCGGGTGGAGTACGCGCTCGAGTACGGGACCGACGCGCTGGAGATGCACGCCGATGCGCTGAAGCCGGGCGAGAAGGCGCTCATCGTCGACGACCTCATCGCGACGGGGGGGACGGCCAAGGCCACGGCGGATCTGGTGACGCAGCTCGGCGCCGAGGTGGTCGGCTTCGCCTTCGTGATCGAGCTCGGCTTCCTGAAGGGCCGCGAGAAGCTCGCCCCCCACGCCGTGCACTCGCTGCTCACCTACTGATGCGCGGCGGGACGAGGCGGGGGAGGGCGGCGCTACCTGGTGGGCTTGCGTGCGCTCTGCTCCTGGCGACGGCCTGCAGCGGCGACGAGGCGCTGGGCTGGGAGGGCGCCTACCGCGGCCAGCTCTCGGCGAGCGCCCGCTTCACGGTGGAGGGCGAGCTGCGCACCCAGGGCGGCGGTGCGGACAACGCCGAGCTCCTCATCGCGAAGGCGGGCGAGCGCCGCTACCGCCTGGAGCTCCCGGGCTGCGCGGCCGAGGCCGACGTGAGCGGCGAGCGCCTCCACGTGGACCCACGCACCCACTGCGACTGCGTCGCCGGAGACGCGCGCGCGGAAGCGACGGTCGCCGGCCAGGCCACCCGCGAAGGCGGCCGCCTCGCCGTGCTCCTCGAAGGCACCACGGCCGAGGGCACCTGCGAATGGCGCTTCCGCGCCCAGCCCTGAGCCGCAGCCTGCTCGCCGCGCCGCCCTGCTCCCGCCCCCCGACGGAGCGTGCTACGCCTCCGCCTCCTGCCCCCGTAGCTCAGCTGGATAGAGCAGCGGCTTCCTAAGCTGAAGGTCACACGTTCGAATCGTGTCGGGGGTGCCATTGATTTGAAGCGCTTAGCTCGCGGGCCGAAGTCGCCGTGCCGCCATCCAAAGACCCGAGTGTGTGGTTTGGACCCTGGCTGCTGCCATGCTGCCCGGGACGCAGCGTGCGCCGGCCTGGCTACGGCAACGAGCGTCGGAGGGTGCTCGTCGTGATGTGTCGTTCTCGGTGCCGTTCTTTGCCCGCCGCGTTGCGAACGGTTTGCTTCGCTGTCGGTCTGCTGTCTGCGATGGGCTGCCAAAGCCGTGGGCACCCTCCAGGAGATCTCGGAGACTCGGGAACAGATCCGGGGGGGTGCCTCGGTCGCGCGCCAATGTGCGTCGAGCGCGTCGTGTTCTTTCCAGGTGTTCCGTTTGATCGGGTTTGCTGCAGCGATGCTGAGCAACCTTCAACGTGCGAGGAGGGCGCGTGGGCTTGTCCCAGCGGCTTCATCATGCTTTCCGCCTGTGAAGGCCTCTTCATGGAGGACCAATGCGAGTCTCTTCGAGACGATTAGGGCGCTCACGCCGATGTGTCGGCTCCACTCCTCAGCGGGACGGGGCTCCGCCCCACCGCGCGAGCAGCGCCGGTACGACCACCATGTTCAGCGCCGTCGAGCTCGTCAGGCCCGTCACGATGACCAGCGCCATCGGTGCCTGGATCTCGGCCCCGGGCTGGCCCAGCGCGATGGCGAGGGGTAGCAGCCCGAGCGCAGCGGTGAGCGCCGTCATCAGAATCGGCGCCAGCCGTTCACGCGCGGCGACGTCGACCGCCTCTTCCCGGGCGTGCCCTTTCGCCTCGAGATCCGCGGTGCGCGTGGCGAGCAGGATCCCGTTGCGCGTCGCGATGCCAAAGAGCGTGATGAAGCCGATGGTCGTCGCCACGTTCATCACGCCGCCCGCCAGGTAGACGCCCACGACCCCTCCCGCCAGCGCGAGAGGCAGGTTGCTGAGCACGATGGCCGTGCGGCGCAGGCTGCGCAGCGTGCCGCCCACGATCAGCACGATGCCGAGCACGACGAGCAGCCCGAGCAGCGTCAGGCGCCGGGTCGCCGCCTCCTCCTGCTCGAACTGGCCGGCGTACTCGATGCGCAGGCCCGCCGGCACCTCTACCGACGTCGCCACGGCCGCCCGCATGTCTTGAACGACGCTGCGCAAATCCCGGCCCGCCACGTTGGCCGTCACCGCGACACGACGGCGCGCGTTCTCTCGGAGCACGTAGTTGGGAGCCCGGTCGCGACGGACGTCGGCGAGGGCCGAAAGCGGTACGGATGCGCCTGCGGGCGTCGGCACCCGTAAGCCTCGGAGCTGGTCTTGGTTCGCGCGGGCGGCGTCCTCGTAGCGGGCGACGACGGCCGTGGCGGTGCCGTCCTCGAAGACCCGCCCCACCTCGCGTCCCCAAAGCGCAAGCCCGACTGCTGCCGCCGCTTCGCCCCGCGAGAGCCCGTGCTGCGCCGCCGCGGCCCCATCGACATCGACGACGAGCTGCGGCGTATCGACGAGCGGCTCCACCTGTACGTCCACGAGTCCGGGCACACCCTCGAGCGCGGCTTCGACCCGGCGTGCGGTGCGCCGTGCCGCGTCGAGATCCTCGCCGACGACCCGCACCGCCAGCGCCGTCCGTTGCCCCGAGAGCATGTGGTCGATGCGGTGCGAGAGTGGCTGCCCGAAGGTGAAGCTCGCGCCGGGCACCACGCTCAGCCGTTCGCGGAGGTCGCGGAGCAGCGTCTCGCGGTCGCGCGGGTCCTCGGGACGCAAGAGCACGTCCATCTCGCTCGCTTCGGGGCCTTGCACGTGCTCGTTGCGCTCGGCGCGCCCGGTCCGCCGCGTCGTCGAGAGCACGGCGGGATCGGCGAGGAGCGCCTCTTCGGCGAGCCGTCCGAGGGCGTCGCTCTCCTCGAGCGCGGTCCCCGGGAGGAGCACCATCGCGAGGTTCAGGCTCCCTTCGTTGAAGCTCGGGAGGAACGCCCGCCCGGTCCCGGCGAGGGCGAAGAGGCCTGCCCCCACGAAGAGCAGCGCCGCGCTCGCCACCCGCCCCGGCGCGACCAAGGACGCCCGCAGCAGCGGCGTGTATGCGCGGAGCAGCCAGCGCTGGAGCGGCGGCTGTGCGGGCGCGTCGTCGCCGCCACGACGCGGCAAGAGATACGAAGCGAGCACGGGCGTGACCGTGATTGCCACGGCCAGCGACGCGAGAATGGCCACCAGGTACGCGAGCGCCAAAGGACGGAGGAGGCGACCTTCGATGCCGCCGAGAAAGAGCAGCGGCGTGAAGACGAGCAACAGTACGGCCGTCGCGCTCACGATGGACGCCCGGATCTCGCGGGAGGCCTCCAGCACCGTCGTGAGCACGGGACGTCGCTCGCTTGCCGGCTCCGCAGCGCGTTCTCGTAGCCGCCGCGCGATGTTCTCGACGTCGATGATCGCATCGTCGACGAGCTCGCCGATGGCGATGGCCAGCCCTCCGAGCGTCATGGTGTCGAGGCTCAAGCCGAGAGCTTCGAGCGCCAACGTCGCACTCAGCATCGAAAGCGGCAGCGCCAACACGCTCACCACCGTCGCGCCTGGGTGCCAGAGGAAGAGCACCAGGATCAGCGCGACCAGAAAGGCGCCGTCCCGAAGCACCTCGTAGAGGTTGGCGAGCGCGGTCTCGATGAAGGCGGACTGGCGGAGGAGCGCTCGCTCGAGCGTGACGCCGCGCGCCCCGAGCCCGGCCTCCAGAGCGTCGAGCGCTTCGTCGACGCGCCGGGTCGTCGCCAGCGTGTCCGCCTCGGGCTGGCGCACGATGCTCAGCACGACCGCCGGGCGGGCGTTGAAGCTGCCCGCGCCGCGGCGGTGCGCGGGACCCACGCTCACGGTGGCGACGTCGTCGACCCGCACGGGAACGCCGTCCCGCGAGGCGATGCGAATCGCGGCGAGCTCCGCCTCGCCCCGCGCGCGACCCAGCACACGCACGACGGACTCCTGGCCTGCTTCGACCACGTAGCCACCGGGTGCGTTCCGGCTGCCGTGTTCGATCGCGCGGGCCACTTCCGTGCCCGTCAAACCGAAGCGCCGCAGTCGCTGGGGGTCGAGGAGGATCTGGTACTGGCGCTCCTCGCCGCCGAGCGCGACCACCTGGGATACGCCCGGGACCGCGAGCAGGCGCCGGCGCACGTCGCGCTCGGCGATGCGCCGAAGCTCCATGGGCGCGAGGGCCTCGCTCGTGAGCGCCACGAAGGCGATCTCGCCCATGACCGACGATGGCGGCGCGAGGACAGGCGCTTCGGCTTCCGGTGGCAGCCGCGCTGCCGCCTCGGGCAGGCGCTCCATCACCCGCTGCCGAGCCAGAGGCCCCGGCGTGTCCCAGTCGAACTCGACCCATACGATGGAGATGCCGGCGGCCGAGGCCGAGCGAACGCGTCGCGTGCCGGCGATGCCCTGGACGGTGGTCTCCAGAGGGAAGGTGATGAGCTGCTCCACCTCCGTCGGCGCGAGCCCCGCCGCCTCCGTCACGAGCGTGACGCGCGGCGCGCTGAGGTCGGGAAAGACGTCGACGCGCATGCCGCGTAGCCGGTACGTGCCCACCGCGAGGAGCAGCGCGGAAAGGACCAGCACGACCGCCCGATGGCCGAGGGAAGCGCGGAGAATCGCGTCGATCATGTGCGCGACGCCTCAATGCACGTGGCCATGGCCCACCGCGCCGCTGCTCCCCGCGAGCCGCACCAGGTGCGCGCCCCGCGTCACCACCCGCTCGCCACTCTCGAGCCCCGCAACGATGGCGACGAGGTCGCGCTCGTAGGGGCCGAGCCGAACGGCGCGCTCCTCGAACGACTCCCCGTTCCTCTGCACGTAGACCACTTGCCGGCCTTCGATCTCGACGATGGCGCTTCGGGGGACGGTCACGGACTCGACCGGTTCGCCCGTGGCTACGAGCACCCTGACCGCTGCCCCCACGCGCAGCGCGGGCTCGGGTGCGCCGAGCGCATAGACGACGCGGACGGTCCGGCTGACCGCGTCGACGGTGCGCGACGCGTGGACGAGGGACGCATCGCCCGAGAGGTCGATGGGGAGCCAACGCTCACCCCCGAGAAGCTGAAACGAGGCGTTGGCGTCGGGCACGAAGTCCTCGGCCCAGGCCTCCGGAAGCGAGGCCGTCACCCAGAGCACCCGCGTGTCGACGACGCGGAAGAGGTGCTCGCCCGCGTCGACGGCCTCGCCCGGCGAGACGTCCACCGCGTCGAGCACGCCGGCGATGGGGCTCGTGACCCGCCAGGAACCCTGGCCCCGGCCCCGCTGGGCAGCGGCGTAGAGCGACTGGGTTCGGCGCGCGGCCTCCAGCCCAGCTTCCGCGACGGTGAGCTCGCGCCGCGCTTCGTCGAGGCGCCGACCGGGGATGGCCTCGTCGGCGAGGAGTCGCTCCGCCCGGGCGACTTCTACGTGGCTCGCCTCGACGCGCGCTTCGGCCTCGACCACTGCGAGCCGGGCGCGCGTCGACTCCTCGGGGGAGCCCGGGGTGGGGGCGAGCGTGGCGAGAAGCGTATTCGCCGCGAGGGGCGTCCCGAGCGCGGGAAAGCCCCCCGGTGGCGCGACGATGCGTCCGGCGACGGGGGCATGAAGCTGAGCCACCCCGCCCGGTGGCGCGGTGAGCTGGCCGCTCACCTCGACCGATGGGCGCACGCGAGCGCTCTCGGCGAACGCCGTGGCAAAGGGAACGCGCCACTGCTGCTCCTTCAAGAAGGCAATCTCGTCGGTCTCGTCCTCCGGGGCGGCGTGGGCGGCGTCGCTCTCGGTCGGGTGTATCTCGAGGGCGAAGGGACCCACGACTCCCAGGTCGCCGACCGAGAGCGTTGCTTGGTAGGTGCCCGCGACACGCGGGGCGACCTCGAGCCGGTAGATGCCCGAACGGAGCATCGGCGCGGTGACGTCCAGCGCGTCGGGGCCCGTGAGCGTGAGGCGAACGGCCTCCGCCTCCACGGCCGAGAAGTCCTCGAGCTTCGTGATGTGCGCGAGGAACGAGAGCTCGCGGCCGACCACGGCCGGGGAATGCTCGGCGAAGAGCTCGAGCCCGTCGTCGCTCCACACCAGGATGCTGACCGCGGTGCCGTCGTGGTCGCCGTGCTCGTGGTCGCCGTGCTCGTGGTCGTCGCCGTGCTCGTGGTCGTCGCCGTGCTCGTGGTCGTCGCCGTGCGCGTGGTCGTGGTGCGGGTGCTCGTGGCACCCGACGCACACGAGAAGCGCGATCGGAAGCAGGAGCCTCATAGATCCCCCGTCGCCCTTCGAAGCTCGATGTCGGCGAGCCGGGTCGCGACGTCCAGCGCGAGCTTTCGGTGGGCTACCTCCAACGCCGCGCGGCGCGCATCCAGAAGCTCGACCAGGCTGCGCTCTCCCTCGCGGTAGCCGGCGGCCGCGGCGCGAAGGAGCACGTCGGCGTGGTGATCGGCGGCGGCGGAAAAGCGATCTCGCTCCCTTCGCGCGGCCATGAGGCGCGTCCGCGCTGCCGCGACCATCGAACGCAAGGACCACGCGAGCGCGTTCTCGTAGTCCGCGCGGGGCGCCAGCTCGGCGGAAGCGCGGGCTTGGGCGCCCTGGCCGCGGTCGAAGACGGGCACGTCGAGGACCAGTCCCACGGCGTAGCCGCGACCGGTTCGTGGACCGGTTTGCACGTTGTATCCACCAAAGATCTCGAGGGGCGGGACCCATGCGGAGCGCGCGGCGCGCTCGGCACGCTGCGCGACAGCGCGGCGTGCCTCCACCTCTCGCAACACCGGATGCTGCGCCTGCGCCTGGGTCAGCAGCGTATCGAGCGACGCCGGAGCGGGGACGTCGAAGGTGCCGTGTACGGAAGCCGGCGCCTCCCGAGCCCCCACTCGGGCGGCGAGCTCGGCGAGGAGGATCGCCTGCGCTGCCGCTGTCTCCTCGAGTTGGCCCCGGGCGAGCTCCCGCTCGAG
The DNA here is from genome assembly GCA_937893795.1 of uncultured Myxococcales bacterium. Lineage (GTDB taxonomy): Bacteria > Myxococcota_A > Polyangia > Polyangiales > Houyiibacteriaceae > CALCTH01. Next base: position 20,286 of record CALCTH010000654.1, read on the forward strand.
CGCCAGCCGAGAGCGTTCGTAGCCCGAGGCGTCTCCCGCGTTCTGCCGGCGAGCGAGCACGCGCTCGGCCTGGTCGAGGGACTCTTGTCCCTGACGCAAGATCGCGAGGCGTCGTTCCACGGCCAGCGCGCGGTAGAAGTGCGAGAGGGCGTCTGCGACGAGCTCGAGTCCCACCCGCGCCGCTTCCGCGTTGGCGTCGGCGCCCGCGAGCTCCGCGAGGAGCCGCTCGGTCCGGCGGCGCCCCGAGAGATCCAACGGAACGTGGAGGCGCACGACGTCCTGACTCTGCGCGTTCGGCGCGAAGGCCTCCTGGCGCTCCCAGTCGAGGAAGGGGTTCTCCGGCAGGCCCGCGCCGCGGAGCCGAGCCTCCGCGCGCGCCGCGTGAGCGCGTGCCGCCAACACCAAGGGGGCGCCTGCCCGCGTCCGCGATGCGACCTCGGCTTCAGTCCACGACTGCGCGTTCGCCGTCGGCACGATGGCCAGGAACGCGCACGCCGCGACAAAGCTCCGAGCAGCTATCGGAGTTTTCCGCACGATAGCGTCGAGGCGAGAGAACAAGGGCGTACCTCAGTTCTGGAGCAGCCCGAGCGCCGTCTCGACGGTGTGATGCAGACCAGGCGCCGCGCTCGCCACGAGCACGAAGGCGGCGCAGGCCGTCAGCGCGATGGCGCCGAGCGAGAGTCCCGCTGCCGGGGGTGTGTCGTCGAGGAGCCGGCGCACGCGTGTCCCGAGCGGGTCGGCCTCGAAGGTGACGGCACCCGAGGGGCTGGCGCGGCGCCAGCGCATCCAGTCGACGAGAGTCTCGGCCACGTCGACCGGTGAGCCGAGGGCGCGCGCGGCCTCCGCGTCCGCCCAGAGCTCCTGCGCATCGTGAAGCGAGGCCGTGAGGCGTCGCGAAACGGCGGGCCAATGGAAAGCGCCGAGCACTCTCGCGATGACACGAAGGAGAGGATGGCGCCCCGCCGCGTGAGCCCGTTCATGCGCGAACACCGCGCGCCAGCGCTCGTCCGCGGCGCGCACGGGTGCGCTCACGACGACGGCGGGCCGCAGGAGGCCGACGGTGAAGGCCTCGGGCGTCTCGCCGGGCAAGACCCAGACGTCCCCTTCCCGACGCGCGAGGGAGACGATGCGATGGCCCGTCACGGCGCCTCGAAGGGCGGCGCTCACCGACAGGGCGAGCCGACCGCCGAGGAAGAAGATGAGGCCGCCGCCGGCGATGGCGATGGCGACCGAGGGGAAGGGGGCGCCGTGAACGATGCAGAGATGGAGGTGTCCGGGATGGTCGAGGCAGTGGTCAGGGAGGCCGAACCACGCATGCGGAAGCGCCACGGCGCCGACGAGCAGAAGCGCGAGGAAGAGTGGGGCGGACAGGGCGGCGATGGAGACTCGCGACTGCGCGAGGGGGGTCCACCGCGATGCTCGCTCGCGCCAGCAGCGCGCAGCGACGCCGACGACGAGCGACGTGGCCAGCGCCGTGCTGCCGAAGACGACGACGAGATGGAGTGCCATACCCATCACGGTATATGCCGCCTTCGCTTCGCGATGAGGTTCTCGAGGTCCTCGAGAGAGCTCTCATCGGTCTCGGCGACGGCGTCGACGAACGCCGCGAGCAATCCCAGGTCGGCGAGCGCTTGCGCGCCACCGATCGCGTCGACCATGCGGCGCGCCTGAAAGGCCTCTCGCCGAATCGCCGGCGTGTAGCGGTAGCGGTGCGAGACCTTCTGGCGGGAGACGAGGCCCTTCCGGTGGAGGCGTTCGAGCGCCGACCCCACGGTGTTGACGCTCCTCCCGCCGGGCTGGTGCAGAGCAGCGTGGGTCTCGTGCACGTCGGCCTCCCCGGTCGCCCAGAGGTGCTCGAGCACCTCGAGCTCGAGCGCGCCGATCGGAGGAAGGTGGTCGCGGCCAGCCATGGCCTCCTCAGGCAACCCGATTCAGCTTCCGATTGTCAATCGGAGTTTGGCGCCCGGCGCGGGACGGCCGTCGAACCCGCACGATGGTGGCGGTCCCGGCTCGCGGCCCCCCGCATCCGATCCCGCCGCCGAGCGGATACCACCACGGCACACCGGCACGTAGCCGCCATGGGCCCCAGTGCTCGGAATCAGATGAGAGCCGAAGAGAATCCCAAGCTGGAGGTCACCCCTTCGAAGCGGCTCGGGGATGCCAATAACTTCATTGGCCTAACTCGCAGCGCCGAAGCGCCGTGTGGCCAGCTACACACCCGAGTGTGTGATTGGGCCCTGGCTCCTGCGTTACTGCCTGGGACGCGGCGTGCGCCGGCCTGGCTACGGCAACGAGCGTCGGAGAGTGCTCGTCGTGATGTGTCGTCCTCGGCGCCGCCCCTTGCCCGCCGCCTTGCGCACGGTCTTCGTTGCCGGTCTGCTTTCGGCCACGGCGGGCTGCGCAAGCCGTAGGAACCCTCCAGGAGACTTCGGAGACTCGGGAGGAGATCCGAGGGGATGCGTCGATCGCGCGCCGATGTGTGTAGAGCGCGTTGCGTTCTTTCCGGGTGTTCCGTTAGATCGGGTCTGCTGCAGCGATATCGAACAACCCTCCACGTGCGAGGATAGCGCGTGGGTTTGTCCCAGCGGGCTCATTCCGCTTTCCGCTTGTGAAGGTTTCTTCATGGCGGACCAATGTGAGTCTCTTCGAGATGACTAGAGCGCTCTCTAGTCTTGCTGCGACCTCACGGAAGAAATCTGGCTCGTCTGGTCGATACGCAGGCGCTCCGACGGGTGGTCCCCTAGCAG
>CALCTH010000655.1 GCA_937893795.1 uncultured Myxococcales bacterium
TTTCCGTTTCCGTTTCCGTTTCCGTTTCCGTTTCCGTTTCCGTTTCCGTTTCCGCTTCCGTTTCCGTTTCCGTGTCCGCGTCCGTTCGCGTGTCCGTGTCCCTTCCCGTCTCCGCGGCCTCGCGCGCTCGCCGTTCCCGGAGACGTTTCTCCGCCCGGCCGTTCTCCCAGAGGGCGAAGAGCAGGAGCAGGAGGACGCCGCCGAACTCGAAGAAGAGCTCGGCCACCGCCCAGTTCGTGAGCGGTGCTGGCATGCTCAGCGCACCTTGAGCGCGAGAGCGGCGGCCCCCGCGCCCGCTTGGCGCGCCGGCTCCACGAGCAGGCTGGCGAGCACCGAGGGGGGCGTGGCAGGGTCGGTCTGGAGCACCGTCGCCACACGGCCAACGGCCGAGCTGGAGAACGCCGTGCTGGTGCCCGCGAGGACCAGGTCGCCGGGATCCAAGGCAGCGGACACGGTGGTCGGCGTCCCCGCGAGAAGCCCCGCGTTCGGGTCTTGCTCCCTCGGCGTCAGACGCTTGGGCTGCCCCTTGCGCCGATGGTAGGCGCGGAGGTTGCCCACGCTCGCCACATGGAGCTCGCCGCCGGCGAGCGTGAGCACGAGGAACGCGCAATCGGGGAGCCGCCGCTCGACGAGGACGTCCACGGCTGCGTGCAGTCCCGCCCGGGCCCCGTCGAGGGTGGCGTCGAGACGCGGGACCGGGGCCATGCTCTCGGCGTCCTGGTGCGCGCGCACGCCTCCCTCGAGGGCCGCGGCAGCCGCCCGTTGCCAGAGCCGGGGTGCGCCGATCCCGGCCGCCAGCATCCAGGTGCGCCCTCGGTCGGCACGCAGCGCGCGTGCGCGCTCGAGCGTTCCTCGCCGCACGTCGGCGGGTACCTCCGTGGCGTGGCCGTCCCAGCGCATCGCCGTCCTCTATCGCACCGGTGGGTGTCCCGTCACGCGCGCTGGCTCTCCGCGCCGCGTGCGTCATCCCTTTCCCGGTCCAACAGCGCGAAGGCCAGCACCCCCGCGGCACCCACGCCGGCCATCACCACGTACATCGCCGCGTGCCCGCGGGCGTCGGCCAGGAGCCCGAGCAGCGGCGCGGCGACGAGCGGGCCGGCGTCGAAGAGTGCCGTGAAGAGCGTCACCGCCGCGCCCCGCTCCGCGTCGGGCGTGCGCGACACGATGAGGGCGCTGAGGATGGGAAAGGTGTAGCCGTGGCCGATGCCGCAGAGCACGCCCGCGAGGGCGAGGGCGGCCTCGGAGCGTGCGCCGGCCAGGACCACCATGCCCGCCAGGAAGACGGCCATGGCGGGGAAGAGCGCCCGCCGAGGACCGAAGCGATCGGGGACCCACCCGAAGAGCAGGCGCAGGCCGACAGCCGTCAGCGCGTAGGGCATGAAGAAGGTGCCGATGTCGGTGAGACCCAGGGTGCCCACGAAGGTCTTCAGAAAGGTGAAGTAGGCCGAGAGGCCCGCCGCGAAGATCACGCCCACCATCCAGAGCGGCCGCAGCCGGGGGCGACGTAGCGTCTGGACCATGCTCGGCCGCTCGCTCGCGCGGCGTGGCGGTGCCGTCTCGGGAATCGCCAGCGCGAAGATCGCACTCAGCACCGCGAGCCCCGCGCTGAGCCCGAAGAGCTCTTCGAAGCCGCCGGCCCCGAGAACCACGTCGCCAACCCACGGCCCGAGCCCCACCGGGAGGATGCCGCTCACGCCGAAGAGCGAGAGCCCCTCGGTACGTCGCGTGGCCGGCACCAGGTCCGCGGCCACCGTGAAGTAGGCGGAAAAGAGGAGGGCCATGGCGAGCCCGTGGAGCGCGCGTACGGTGACGACCCACGGGCCGAGGGTGCTCACCGTCAGATAGAGACCGGCGGCGAGAACGTGAAGCACGCTGCCCACGCGGAGCACGGCCCGCCGCCCCCGTCGATCCATCGCCGGCGCGAGCACCGGGCGGGACGCCAGCCCCACGCCATGGGCGACCGCCATGATGGCGCCAATGGTCGCCTCGCGCGCGCCGAGTCCCTGCAGATAGCCCGGCAGGTGGGTGTGGACGTGGAAGGCCAGCGCCGAGGTGAACGACGCGGCGAAGGCGTACCCGAAGGCGGCCGAGACGATGGGCGGCTTGGTGATGGTCGGCTTTCGGGCGGCGTCGGCCGCGCCGCGGCACGAGGCGGTTGCTCAGCCGCCGCGGGCCGCCTCCTGCAGGGCGCGGAGCTGGGACTCGTAGCGCGAGCACTCCGCCTGGTTCTGCAGGGCGTGGCTCATGACGAGGCAGCGCTGCACGGGCTGGGGCAGCTCCTCGCAGAGACGCATGAACTCCTGCAGCGAAGGCATCTCGCGCTGGGCCTCTTCCCCGCGCTGAGGGTTGAGCTGGCGAGCGACGGCCACCATGCGCTGGATTCCCGTCCACGCCTGCGCGCAAGGCGCGTCGCCGTCGACCTCCTGGGCCGCGGCTTCGATGGCGGCGGTGGCGGCCTGCACGGCGTCGGCGAAGTCGGCGCCGGCCTCGAGGGCGCGGGCCTGCACGATGTCCTCTTCCTCCTCCACCTCGGCCTGGGCCTCGGCAGCGACGACGGGGGTCGGCGACGCGGGTGGGGCCGTGGCCGGGGCGGGCTCGGCCGCCGAGGCGGGCTCCTCCTCTCCTCCACAGGCGAGCGCGAGGCTCGCGGCGACGAGGAGAAGCAGACGAGGCGGGGGAAGAAGCGAAGGCATCATGAAGGCTCCTGCCGGCGCCGCCGGCATGCCACGGCCTATCATGCGGCCGCTGCCCGAGCACCCGTGCCTCAGCGCTCGCTCTGCAGGTGCGCCTCGAGGAACCAGAGGTGCTTGTCGAGGCCCCGGCTCACTTCGGTGAAGAGGTCCTCCGTTCCCGCGTCGCCGATCGCGTCGGCCTCGCCGATGGCGGCGCGTACATGAGTGCCCGCCGTGGCGACGGCGGTCGCGAGCGCGTCGACGTGCGCTCGGCCGTCGACGGCACCCGTCGGATACGCGGCGAGGGGCGAGCCGGCCGCGGCCATGCGGGCGGTGCCGCGCGCTACGCCCCCGAGCACCGTGACGCGCTCCGCGACGAGGTCGACGTAGTCCTCCACGGAGTCGGCGATGGAGTCGAAGAGCTCGTGCAGCGCGATGAAGGACGGTCCCTTGACGTTCCAGTGGGCCTGCTTGGCCTGGGTCTGAAGGTCCGCGAGGTCGGCGAGGCGCGCGTTGAGGAGCCCGATGAGCTTCTCACGGTCACCTGCCGAGATATCGATACGCGTGGTGTACTTGCGGGTTGAATGGAGCCGACTTGGATCCGAGCAAGCGCCCCGCACGCCCTCGCCGTGATGCTCCTCGCTGCCTGCGCGACGGGGTCCGGCGCGGCCGCCGACGAACGCGCCGCGCGGGAAGCCGCGCCGCTCGTGGCGGGGCCGCCGCCACCCGAGGGTTGGCCCGGCTTCCCGCGCAACGTGGAGACGGCGCCGCCGGGCCGCGAGCTTGGAGTTGCGTCAAACGGCGCTGCTGGCGCAC
>CALCTH010000656.1 GCA_937893795.1 uncultured Myxococcales bacterium
GAGACGGGGACGGGGGCGATGAGGGGCTCGCCAGGCAGCGCGTCGTGGCCGCCGAGGAAGCGGCGGAGGGCGCCGGCCACGACGGCGAGGATGACATCGTTGAGCTTGGTGCCCGGGACCGCGCTTTTGATCGACTTGAGGGTCGCGAGGGACACGCGGGAGAAGGCCGCGAGGCGCGCGTGGCCGAGCGCGCCGTTCAAGCGCGTATGCGGCGCGGAGAGGGTGAAGCCCGCGGTGGTCGGCTGCGGCGCGCGGCGCAGGAGCGCGATGTCGCGGAGGCGCGCGGCCGTGCGCCGGGCCAGCTCCGCCGCACGGCGCGGCTGCCGGAGCCGGCGGGTCACGGCGTGGCGAAGGCGCTCCGCGTCGTCCGGAAGGGCCTCGGTGGGCGCCGTGCCGGGGGCCGGCGGGGCCGGGGCGTCGGGGCGGGTGGAGAAGAGGTTCACGAGGAGGTCGGCACCCGCCGCCCCGTCGACGGTGGAGTGATGCAGCTTGGCGACGAGGGCGATGCGCTCCCCGGGAAGGCCCTCGACGACCCAGAGCTCCCAGAGCGGGCGGTGCCGCGGGAGCGGCGTGGACGCGACGCGGCCGACGAAGGCCCCGAGCGCTTCCGCGTCGGCGGGCGCGGGGAGCTCCGCGCGGCGAATGTGCTGGTCGAGGTCGAGCTCGGGATCGTCGCGCCAGTAGGGGTGGTCGAGCTGAAAAGGCACCTCCACGAGGCGCCGGCGGAAGGGGGGCAGCCGATGCAGCCGCGCCGCCACGTGGTCCCGCACGGCCTGGAAGCGCTCCTGCTTCGGGACGGCCGAGGCGTCGAGCACGCCGCAGAGCGCGACGTGGAGATGCATCTGCGGCGTCTCGAGGTAGAGGAAGCTCGCATCGAGGCCGGAGAGCTGCTCCATGGCAGCCTGAGCATAGTCGCAGGGCGGGCCCCGGCCCGCCGCCCGGCCTCGGCGTACGGACCGAGCGAGCGCAGGGAGGTGTAGGCTCCGGCGATGGCCTCGCCCTATCGAGACGCGCGGCGCGGTGCCACCCCGGAGACCACCGACGACGGCATCGTCGACGACCTCGTCCGGCAGTTCGCCGATCCCTACGCCTTCTTCCGCGAGCTCGTTCAGAATGGCATCGACGCCGGGGCCTCGGCGCTCCACGCGCAGGTGCTCTTCGAGGACGACGGGAGCTTCCAGGCCTCGCTCCGGGACGACGGCGTCGGCATGACCCGCGAGGTGGTCGAGAACGAGCTGCTCGTGCTCTTCAAATCCGGCAAGGAAGGCCGCGAAGACGCCATCGGGAAGTTCGGTATCGGGTTCATCAGCGTCTTCGCCCTCGAGCCGGTGCGCGTCGTGGTTCGCACGAGCCGCGGCGAGGGCACGCGCCTCACGCTGCATTTGCACCCGGACCACACCTTCGAGCTCTTCGAGAGCGCCGGCGGGTCCCGGGCGGGGACGAGCGTCACCCTCGAGGTAGGCCCCGGTCGCGCGTCAGGGGAGGTCGCCGCGCAGGCCGAAGCCTCCCTTCGCCGCTGGTGCCGTCACGCGCGGATCCCCATTCACCTCCGTATCGCGGGCGGCGGACTCACGGAGCGCGAGGTCCGCATCGACGCGCCGCTAGGCCTCGAGGGCATGCACGCGGCGGTGAAGGTGCGGTCCGGTAAGACGCGCGTGGTGCTCGGGCTCCCGAAGCGCCGCGAGGACCGCTACGCGGGGTTCTTCAACGCGGGCCTCATGCTCCACGAGAGCCACGAGGGCTCGGGCGCCTTCCGCGGGCTGGCCTTCAAGGTGCAGGACCCGCGCCTGGAGCACACGCTGAGCCGCGACGACGTCCGGCGCGACGCCGCGTACCGCTCGGTGCTCAGCGTGGTGCAGCGCGGCATCACACGGCTTCGCGAATCGCTCCTGACCTCCCTGGAGGCGGCGGCCAAGGCCGACGAGGCCGCACCCTATGACGCCCTGGTCGCCCGCGTCCTCGATGAGGCGTCCGCGCTCCGCCTCGCCCTGGAGGACGTGCCCCTCGTGCTCCTCGCAGCGCGACACGGCGAGCGC
>CALCTH010000657.1 GCA_937893795.1 uncultured Myxococcales bacterium
CGGCCTCGGCCGTGTCGGGCGGCGCGTCCGGGTTCTGCGGGTCGACGTTCTCCGTCGCCTCGGCCACGGCGGCCTGAGCCGCTTCCGCCGCCGCCGCCGCCTCGACCGCCTGGGCCTCCGCCGCCTGCTCGGCGACGATCTGGGCCTGGAACTCGTCGATACGCCGCACGCGGTCGCGCACGGCGGCCGCATCGGAAGCGTCCGGCGCGGCGTCGAGGTAGCGCCGGTAGAGCCCGAGGGCCTGGTCGAAGTCGCCCTGCCGCTCGTAGCTGATGCCCGCGTTGTAGAGGAACGCCGCGAAGGGCCGCAGCTCGTACGCCTCGAGGAACTTCGTGGCTGCCGAGGCGTAGTTCTCCGCCAGGTAGGCCGCCTGACCTTCTTCCATCGCCTCGCGCGCGGCCTCGAGCACCTCACGCTGCGACTGCGCCGCCACGGGCCATGCCGTGACGACCACCATTCCCATTGCCAGGACCCACCGCATGCTCCGCCCTCGGCCGAAAGCTATCCAAACAGGAAGCCGGGCGATACCCCTTCGTTGGTCCCGCCGGGTAACGCTTTGGCCCCCGACGACGTAACCTGCGCGTGGACAAGACGCTTCCGCGCTCCATGACCCCCCTCCCCGACGATGTCCCGGCGGCGCCCAGCCGCGCCGATCGCTGGCTCCGCGTGGTTCCCTGGATCGTCGCCGCCGGCGGCATCTACGTGGTCGGGCTCGCGCTGCTGGGGGAGGCGATGCCCACCGGCGAGCCCGCGCCGGCCTTCCGCATCGCCCTCGTCGGGGCCGCCACGGGCGACGCGGAAGCGCCCGCGGGCGACGCGGAAGCGCCCGCGGACGCCGAGTTCGACCTCGCGGCGCAGCGAGGCAAGGTCGTGGTGCTCAACTTCTGGGCCGATTGGTGCGCGCCCTGCCGCGCCGAGGCCCCGGCGCTCCGCACCGTCGCGCGCGAGCTCGAGGAACGCGGGGACGTGCTGCTGGGCCTCGCCGTCGAGCGGCGCTCGCTGGCCTCCGCGGCGCGCCTCGGCATGGACTACCCGCAGGGCTACGCCGAGCCCTCCGTCGCCGCGCAGTACAAGGTGAGCATGCTGCCGCCGACGGTGGTCATCGACCCCGCCGGTCGGGTGGCGAAGGTCTTCGTGGGCGGCGTGGACGCGGACGACCTCCGCGACGCCGTGGACGACGCCCGCGCGGACGAGAGCTGAGCCGCCGTCCGCCGTCTACGGCCCCGCTTCTTCGGGGGCGAAGGCCCCGCGAAGGGTCGCGGGGAGCACGATGCTCCCGCCTCGGGTCTCGAGACCCTCGTCGAGACCGACCTCGAGCGCGAAGCCCGCGAGCTCCGGCGCGAGGCCCTCGAGGGGAAGCGCGATGGCGGGCACCTCGATGCGCAGATCGGCGACGAGTCCCGTGAGCGTGCCCCAGAGCTGGCTCACGAAGAGGTCGGCGAGCGCCGGGCCTTCGTGGCCGTGCGTTGGACCTATGCCCTCCGTCGAGATCTGCCACGCGCGCACGCGCGGCGTGCTGTCGAGCACGAGGCCGAGGCCACCCTCCTCGGGCACGAGGCGTGCCCCGACGTCGACCCCGAGCCCGTAGCGGGTCGTGTCGCCGAGGGACTCGAGCTCGAGCTCGGCCTGGCCCAGGGACACGATCAGGTCGCCGGTCTCGGCGCCGCGCGGCACCCGCACCACGGGCGGCATACGCGCGACCAGGCGCCCGCGGCTGAGCAGCCCCGAGATCGTCTCCGGCAGGAAGGTGGTCACGTCGACGTCGAGGAGCCCGGAGTTCCAGAGCACGTGCAGCGCCTGGTTCACCGTGGCCAGCCGCGCGCCGAGCTGAAGCGGCCGGCCCGCGACGAAGGGGTCGGCGGCCACGCCACCGAAGTCCGCGGCACCCGGGCTGTCCGGGAAGGCGATGGGCGACGCGGTGCGGAGGAAGAGGTCGAGGGGCAGCTGCATGCGGCGGCCGGCCTCGACGAAGGGCGGCCCGAGCTCGCCATCCACCAGGACGTCCGTGGCCGGGAGGCCCTCGACCTCGAGCGTGAGCATGACGCCGGTGAGCAGACCCTCGACCGTGCCGAGGAGCTCCGTGACGAGGCCGAGCAAGAGCTCTGCGGCGACGTCCTCGACCGCGGCCGTGAGCGCGTCTTCGAGCGCCCGGGCGAGCCCGCTCTCCGCGAGGGCGACGAGCGCGTTGGCGTCCTCGGAGTCGAAGCGCCCCTCCACGGCCTCGAGGGAGACGCCGAGGCCTTCGAGGGAGACCTCGAGGGGCATCTCGGCGTTCTCGCGGCGAACGCGCACGCGCGCCACGAGCGACGCGGAGAGATCCATGCCTCCGCTCAGATCGAGCATGAAGCCCCCGAAGCCGATGGCTCCGGTGGTCTCGAGCGCGACCCGCGGCAGCCGAAGGAAGACCTCCACGCCCTCCTCGACCAGCGCCAGGTCCACCTCGGCCTCCAGGGCGCGAACGCTCGTGGCCGAGAGCTGGAGCTCCGGACCCGCGTCGAGCAGCGGGTCCGGGAGGAGCGCCGCGAGATCGGCCTCCGCGAGCACCAGCTCGGCGAGGTCGGCGAGGTCCTCGGTCACGAGGGGTGAGGCTTCCGGATCAAAGGGCATCCCGTCGTCGAGCAGCGCCTGCCCGAGCTGGAGGGCGAGGTCGCCGTCGGTGCGCAGCGCGGGACGGCCGTCTTCGGTGGCCGGCAGGTAACGCTCGGCGAAGAGCACGTCGAGCTCGACCACGGCGGGGTCGCTCAGCCCATCGCTCGCCGACACGACAAGGTGGTTCACGCCGAGGCGCGGCTCCACCTCGGCGCGGAAGCGACCCATGGCGTCGACGGTGGCGGGCATGCCGGCGACGCTCACGGAGACCGAGTCGTCGGCCACGCTACCGCTCACCTCGAGGGTGGTGATGCCCTCGCCGCCGAGCTGCGCGCCCGGCCGCGGCGAGCTCACCTCGAGCACGGGGCTGCCGTCGTCGACGAGGATCTGCACCGCGTCGCAGAGCGGCTCCTGGCCCGTGATGGCGGTGCAGGCCTCGAGGGTGACGCTGCCCTCGGCCTCGAGAATGAAGCGGTCCGGATCCTCGCCCGCCATCGTGGACGCGGCCGGCGCGGCGCGGAAGGTGAGCGGCACGCCGTCGAGCGGGTTGCCTGCCGCGTCCAGGACCTCGGCCCGTACCCGGACGTTCTGGCCGGTCTGATAGAAGGCCCGCCCCGGCGTGATGGTGGCGTCGAGGCTCACGGGCGGGGGCCCGACGTAGTTCCCGCGGTCCGACTCGGGGACTACGCCGTCCCCGCCACCGCAGCCGAAGAGGCCGAGGGCCAGGGCGAAGGAGGCCGCGGACGCGCCGCATCCGTGTGAGAGCTCCGTTGGCCGAGCGCGACGCATCAGAGCACCTCCAGGTCGCCGGAGAGGATCAGGTGGGGCGGCACGACGTCGAGGGCGGGCGTGCCGACCCCGAGCGAGCTGCCGGGCGGGAAGCCGGGAGCGCCGGGGCCCGCCGCCGGCAGCGGGAAGGCCGGGATCTCGAGCGCCGGGATCAGGGCGAGGAGCTGGTCGAGGACCAGCGCGGAGAGCAGGCGAGCAAGCGCCGCCTCGACGCCGTCGCGGGTCGCCGCGTCGAGCACGATGTCCCCGCTCGAGAAGACCAGCTCCTCGACCACCGGGTCGCCGATGTCGAGCACGCCGTCCGTGAGCCGTGGGGTGGCGGAGAGGCGTCCACCCACGCGCAGCGCGAGAGGCTCGGTGAGCAGCCCCGGCAACGCCAAGCTCACGTCGAGGGCGCCGAGCTCGACCAGGAGCGCGCCCTCCTCGGTCAGGTCGGCGACGGGGGGCAAGCCGCCGCGGAAACCGATGGACGCTCCGTCGAGCGGGCCGTCGCCACCGCCGCCGCCGTCGCCGTCGCCGAGGCTCGCGACGTCCAGGCTCCCCTCGAGCAGCCCGCCTCGCCACACGGCGAAGAGCAGCTGGTTGAGCAGCGCGGGGTGGATGGCGGCCGCGAGGGAGCCCTCCGTGTCGGGCTCGGCCAGGAGCGAGGCGCCGGGAGGCGGCGGAAGGGGCACGCCTGGGAGGGGCAGCGCCACCGCGGCGGGGGCGCTCACGCGCGTGCCGATGCCGAGGCGGAGGCGCTCCTCGGTGATGTCCACGGACGAGATGGCGCCGCCGCCGCTGAGCGACACGGTGCCGGGGGCGCCGATGCGCGGGATCTCGAAGTTCAGGAGCTCGGAGAAGTCGAGGCCGCCGAGGAACCCGTCGAGGAGCGGCGCGATCGCCGTGGAGACCAGGCCCTCGAGCACGCCTTCGAGGAGGCCCTCGATGAGCCCGCCGGCCAGGAAGTCGAGCACGCTCGCGAGGACCCCGACGAGGCCGCTGAAGTCGAGGTCGAGGCCATCGAGGCCGACGGCCGTGGAGCGAGGCCGCACCTGAAGCACGCCAGAGGCGACCTCGGCATCGAAGGTCGCGTCGAGGCGGACGCGGCTGAAGCCGAGCGTGCCCGAGGTCGACACCGTACCGCCGATGCGGAGACCCACCTCGACGTCCCGGAACTCGCCCTGCACCCGCAGCCCGCCCGGCACGAGGGAGACGCGGATGGGTCCGGTCGTCGCGCGCGTGCTGCCCGGCGTGTAGCTGACCGACGAGCGGAAGACGCAGATGCGGAAGACCCGGGCGTCGCAGGAGCTCGCCTTGAGCGGGTTCGCCGCCGTCAGCGCCGTGTCGAGGAGAGCCGCCAGCGAAGGTCCGTCGAGCACGGACGCGAGCAGGTCGGCGAGGGAGTTGGGCGCGCCGGCCCGGTCGCCGTCGTCGATGCCCTCGTCGGTGAGCGCGAGCGTGAGCACGTCGTCGAGGATCGCCTCCGGGTCCTCCCAGCGGTTCGTCGCCAGGAAGGTGCAGGTCTCGGCGGACTCCTCGCCCAGGCCATCGACCCCGATCACGCGCACGAAGTTCATCCCGTAGCGCACGGTCACGGGCGCCTCGAAGGTGCCCTCCGGGCCGAGCGTCGCCGGCGTTCCCTCGACGCTCACGGACGCCACGCCCGCGGCGTCGCTCACGCGGCCCCGGAGCGTCACCGTGGTCCCCGGCGCCGCGTCGAGGACGCCCCCATCGACGGGGGCGTCGCAGCGGATCGCGGGCCCCTTGCCGTTGACGACGACCTCGACTTCCTCGCGCAGCACGACGTCGTCCGCGGTGGGCCCCTCGACGAGGACCGCCACCGTGAAGGTGCCCTCCTCGAGGAAGCGCACGCCCCGCCGGCCGAAGAGCTCACCGGCCCCCGCCTCGATGCGGAGCGGGACGCCCGGCACCTCGTTGCCGAAGGCATCCGTCACGAGAGCTTCGAGGTCCATGACCTCACCGAGGCCGTAGACGGCCCGGCTCGGCGCCACGGCGAGGACGAGGCTGGCGGGGAGGCCGGGGCGCACCTCGAAGGGCACGCCGAGGCCGACCGCGCCGCCCCGGTCGCACGCGCCGAGATAGGTACCCGCGCGCGTGAGCGTCGCCGTGAGGCCCTCGGCACGCGTCCCCGCGTCGTCCGGCGTGACGCGGAGGCTGGACCCCTCCGCCGAGGTGCGGTTGCCGAAGGCATCGAAGGCCTCGCAGGTCGCGCTCACCGTCTCACCCGCGGTGATCAAGGTGCGGTCGAGGCGCGTCTCGAGCTCGGCGGCGGGCCCGGGGACGATGCGGACCCGCGCCGGCGTCGGGGCGCCGATCATGAGGTCCGGGAAGGTGCAGCCGACCTCGACCTCCCCGGCGATGCGGGCGACGAGCTCGGCGCCCACGACGTCGACCGAGCTCTCCGGCACGATGCGAAAGCGCGGCGTGCGCCCCATGGCGCTGAAGGCCTCCCCCTCGGCGTTGAGAATCGTGCAGCTCGCCAGGATGGGGGAGCCCGCGACGACCTCGCCCGGGGCCATCGTCTCGACGCTCACCGCGTCGGGTACCGCCACGGGGCCCGCCGGGCCCATATCCATCGAGGAGCTACCGTCCGGATCGCCGGGAGCGACCGAATCGCCGCACGCGACGCCGAAGAGAAGGGGAAGGAGCAGGAGGCGCCCGCCCCGTGCCGGCGACGCGGAGCGGACGCGAGACCCCGAGAGAGTAAGCATCGAAGCGTAACCTCCACCTGTGTAAGTAACAGACGCCCCCTCGAAACACCAGGGACACACAGCCCCTGCTTCGGGACGTTCGACTGGACGCCGCGACGCCCCGTCTGCATGCGGGAGGGCGTGAGCCGCCCGCCTGGCCTGGAGCGTACCGTCGGCCTTTGCCTCCGATGCACCCACGTGCGGGTGGTGACGAGCGCGAAGGGCTCGGTCTTCTATCTTTGTCGCGCGCCCACGCGGCCGAAGTACCCGCCGCTGCCCGTCCTCGAGTGCCCCGCCTACGCGCCCGCGGACGAGACGGACGCCAGCTGAGCGCGGAGCCCGCTCGCGCGGAGGGCCCGGCGAGCCACCCCGGCACGGAGGACGGCGACGTCACCCAGCACCAGCGCGCCGCGGCGCGCCCGGGTCACGCCGGTGTAGAGCAGCTCGCGCGTGAGCAGGGGCAAGGGCGCGTCCGGCAGCACGAGCAAGACGGACTCGTGCTCGCTGCCCTGCGCCTTGTGCACGGGCGTCGCGTAGGCGAGCTCGAGCTGCGCCAGGATCCCGCCCAGGGGGAAGGCCACGAACCCCTCGGCCCGCGGGAAGAGCGCCGCGCGGCGGGGCGCCTCCCCCGCGACCGGGCGCACGTCGAGGATCACGCCCTGGTCACCGTTGTAGAGGCCCCGCTCATAGTCGTTGCGCGTGACGAGCACGGGCTCCCCGGGGAGCCAGCGACCCCGGGGCGCGTCGGACCTCGCGGCAGCTCGCGCGTGGAAGAAGCGGTTCAGGGCCACGGCGCCCGTGCTCCGGCCGCGGGTGACGGCGAGAACCCGGGACGCGAGGAGATGCGAAAAGAGCGCGTGCAGCCGCGCCCGCGCCTCGGGACCGAAGCCCTCGGCGCCGCGCGTGATCGCCCCGTCGAGCAGCTCTCGCGGCACGGCAGCCCGCGTGCGGGCCCAGCGCTCGA
>CALCTH010000658.1 GCA_937893795.1 uncultured Myxococcales bacterium
GGCGCTCTCGACGACCTCGCCGGCGACCGGCGCCAGGCGCTCTGGCAGGCCCGGGCGGCAGGACGGCTACGCGGCGGCCCGCTCGACGCGGTGGCCGACGACCCGCGACCCGCTCCGCTCACGCCCCCGCGCGCCGCCGCGCGCGTGCTCGAGGATTACGCGACGGTGGGCGCCTCGGCCGAAGCGCATCCCATCGCCTTCCTCGCGCGCCGCCGCCGCCGCGCGGGCATTCCCGCCCTGGCCGAGCTGAGCCACCGGCGTCCGGGCCCGGTGCGGATCGTGGGCCTCGTGAACTCGCGGCAGCGGCCTGCGACGGCGAAGGGCTTCGTCTTTCTTTCCCTCGAAGACGAGACGGGGATGGCCAACGTCGTCATCCGTCCGGACCTCTTCGAGCGCGAGGCCGACGTCATCACGAAGAACCCCGTGCTCCTCATCGAGGGCCTCCTCGAGGTGCGCCACGACGTCGTGAACGTCATCGCCCGGCGCTTCACGCCGGTGCGCAAGGTCCCAGGCGCCGGTGGCTCCGGGTCCCACGACTTTCGTTGAGCGGCGCGGCGGAGCCGTCCCGCCTCAGCGCGGAAGCTCTTCGAGGTTGAGCCCCGCCGCGTAGGCGTAGCTCACGAACGCATCGAAGCCGTAGACGATCACGCCGACCGGCTCCGTCGACGTCACCGTGTGCACGCCGTCCTGCTGCAGCCCATCGAAGACGTCGGCGTCGCACTCGTCGGTGCCCTGGCACGTCGCGACGACGTCCGGGAAGGAGAGCTGGCAGCGGTAGATGACCTCGTCGTCGGGCGGGTCGTCCATCATGCGCGGAACGCCGTCGGCGTTCGCACGCTCGCAGCCCAGGGACTCGTCGCGCACGTCGACGCCGTCGAGGAGGATCTCCGCCGTGGCCGGTCCGGTGACCACGACGAAGTCGAAGGCGTAGAGGCTCGGCGTGAGGAAGACGTAGTCCTGCCGGAACTGCTCCGTCGGCGGCACGGCGAGGATGGCGGGATCGCCCCCGGGGAGCTGGGTCCCGTTGAGCTCCGAGCTGATGCCCACGGCCTGCTGCGAAGGCAGCACCTGGAGCACCGCGAGGGGCTGGCGGTCACGGCTCGTGAGCGTGAAGTCGCGCTCCACGGGGAGGATGCGGTTCTGGCCCTGCTGGAGCGTGAACGACTCGTCGACGGTGCCGAAGAGCGTCGTGTCGACGGTCGTCATGCCCTCACCGGCCGCGACGACGCGGATGTACTCGACCTCGTTGACCTCGGGCACGCTGTCCACGGGGTTCACGAACGCCTCGTTCAGGGCCCGCGTCCGCGGCGGCATGCGCGCGATGAAGAAGCGGGAGCCCAGGGTCCGGTCGCTGAAGAGCTGCTCTTCCAGGTGGTCCGCGCAGCAGAGCCGGTTCTGATAGACGTTGAAGCGCGGCGCGTCGCTCGCCTCACTCCCGGTGAAGACGGTCACCGGCGCCGTCGCCACGATGCGCGAGCCCGTGAAGTCGGCGTTCAGGAGATCCGTCTCCAGGTTGAGCACGTCGTGGGCGTTCAGGGTGACCGTCAGCAGGTCGCCGCGACCAAGCGTCGGCTCACCCGGGAGCGGCAGCACCTGCCGGGCCTGGCTGCCCAGCGTGAGATCCACGGTGGTCCCGTCCTGCGTGCCGATGATGGTCAGCGTCGAGCGCAGGTCCTCGTCCTTGCGGCCCGAGAGGAAGTCCGTGTCTTCGCAGAAGGTATCGCCGGGCGTGCAGTCCGCATCCGCGATGGTCTGCGGCCACCCGACCACCGTGTAGCTGAGCCCGAGCGCGGAGGTCGGCATCAGGAGCGAGGCGTCGTTCGAGAAAACCTCGGCGTTCGTGAGCGGGTTGAACTGGTAGGCGATGATGGGGATGTCCGACGTGATGCGGTAGCCCTGGCTCGTGAGCGCCGAGCCCGTGCCGTCGTTGCGGCCCGTGGAGACGCAGCGCAGGTCGGGCTCGTCGGGGTCGCCGAAGTTGACGCACTCCTGGCCGAAGCGGCACTCGGTGAAGAGGCCAGTGTCCGCGTCGAAGCCCCGGCCGCGCTGGCCGGCAAAGCTGCAGCGGTTGTTGTCGCTCGGAAGCCGGCACTCCCCGGCGAGACCGCCGGCGAAGGGGGAGCATTCCTCGTTGCCCGGGCACTGCGGGTCCGAGGTCAGGCAGCGCTGGCGGCTCGACGAGCCATCGACCTCTCGCCGGTCGAGCTCGAGCACCTCCACGGCGCCCGGCGGCACCGTGCGCGTCTCGACGACGCGGAGGACGGGGTCTTCGCCGTAGCCCGCGTCGTTGACGCTGACCTCGACGTCCGCCGGGAGCGGGCTCGGGTTCGAGATGACCACCGCGTACTGCTGGAAGCTCGCGTCGAGCGTCGAGCCGAGCGGCGCCGCGTTGTCGAGGTCCGCGGTGAAGAACTCGCAGCCCTGGTAGCTCCGCTCACGGATGGCTTCGGCGCAGAGGCTCACGCATTGCGCGTCCTGACAGACGAAGCCGTTGTCGGAGTCACACTCCTCGATCTCCACGTAGCTGGCGCCGTCCTCCCCGCATTCGATGACGCGCTCGCCCGGCTCGCAGAGCCCCTGCGCGGCCAGCGCCGCCGAGCAGCAGGTGCGCTCCGGCGGGAGACCCGTCTCCTCGTCGCCGGGCCGGCAGAGGACGCAGCCAATCTCGTCGATGCAGGTGCCGCTCGGGAACACCTCGGTGCAGTCGGTGTCGACGCGGCGCAGGAACTCGCCGCTCGTCTCACACGTCAGGAAGGTGTTCCCGTCGCACGCCTGGTCGTCCGCCTCGATGCAGATGAAGTCGATGCCCCCGTCGTCGCCGCCGGGCCCGAAATCGGTCGGTTCGAAACCGGTGGTGTTGTCGCCGCACGCGGAGGCGAGCAGGCCGAGCGCGAGGGGAAGGAGCCGGGTCGTGCGCATGAAGGTCTCGGAAGAACGAAAGCAATAAGGAAGCGGGCCCCGGCGCAGCCGAAGCCCGCTTCGAGCGCCGCGAGGGGACTCAGCGGTTGATGACGAACTGGTTCACGGACCAGGCCTCCCAGCGGCGCTGGGCCAGGTCCCCGTAGCTCACGGTGTCGAAGTCGAAGCCGGGAATCGAGATGGCGAAGACGGCCCAGAGGAGCCCGCCCTCGGGGACGTCGTCGATGTCCGGGATGGCCGCGAGGTCCGGGAGGAGCACCTCGCGCTGCGCGCCGGGGACGAACATGCGCCAGAGCTCGTTGCCCGTCCGATCGGCGAGGATGATGAGGTGGAACTCCGGCTCCACGTCGGCGTCGGTGAGGGTCCAGCGGAGGATCCGGTCGTCCGGGATGGTGCCGCCGACGGGCGGCGTGTCGGCCTCGGGGATGCCGAGGAAGTCGTCCACGACCACCTCGGTGTCGACCGCGCGGACGCCGGTGCGGACGACGTTCGTCTCGGGGAAGCCTTCGCCCGCGCCCGTCGCCCAGGTGGACTGGATACGGAAGCGGCCATCCGCGAGGTTTCCGAGGAGCGCCGGGGTCGCGAGGAAGCGGAAGGGCCGCTCGGCGCGGCGGGAGCGCACGATGTCGAGGTCGCCAGCGAAGGCGACGTTGAGCGGGACGGGCCCGAAGGCGCCCGGCGTGAGAATCGGGAAGCGCTTCACGATGAGGCCCTCGCCCCCGAGGTCGAGCTCGGTGAGCGTCACGAAGCGGTCGGGCCGGCCGGCGTCCACGGGCTCCGGGAGACCGTCGAGGCGCACGTCGATGAAGTGATCGAGGGGGATGTCCATCTGGACGTTGACGTCCGTGACCTCTTCGCCGGGGCCGGCGAGCACGTTGCGCGCGACGCCCATGACGTAGGGGATGAACTCGAGCGTCTCCATGTTCTGGAGACCGGCGATGGCGTAGACGGCCATGGCGCGCGGCGCGACGAAGATGCGGTACTCGTAGCCTGCGTCTCCGGTCTCGCAGACGGGATCGAAGGGCACGGCGGGGTTGGGCCCGTCGCGGGGCGTCTCGCAGACGGTCACGTCGCCGCCGCCGATGGTCGGGTCGACGTTGAGGCAGTTGTTCGCCGTGCCCGAGCAGGGCTCGGTGGCCGTCACGAAGGCGCGGCGGGTCCAGCCGTCACGCGGCTCCGGGATGTTGTCCCAGGGGTTCGGTCCGAACTCGTTCGGGCCGTCCCAGACGAGCTGACCGCTTACGAAGCTGCCGTTCCGGCCGGGGCCGCCGGGGGGCGGAGGTCCGGGAGGGGGCGGGCAGTTGAAGATGAGGAAGATCGTGACGTCGCGGGCGTCGAAGCTCACGAAGGACGTCTTCGCGTAGCACTCCTTCGCGGCGTGCACGGTGACCGGCGCCACGATGTCCGGGCTGCTGAAGCTGATCTGCCCGGTGGGCCCGGTGAGCCCCTGGAAGGGCGTGGCGAGGTCCTCGCCGAGGATCACGAAGGCCTCGTCCCCCGGCGCGCCCGAGCCGGCGTCGATGACGCTGATGTTGATCGTCCCCTCGAAGTCACCGCCGCCGAGGCCGCCGTTTCGCGGGTCCGACGTGTCGATGTAAGTGAAGGCGTTCTCGAGCTCGATGGAGGTCCCGTCGGGACGGAGCAGCGTCACGTCGACCACGCCGGGCGTGCCCGGAGGCACGGCGCAACGCATGAGGCCCTCGCTCACCACCTCGAGGTCCGAGCAGGGCACGCCGCCGAAGAGCACGACGTCGCCCTCCGCGAAGGCGAGCCCCGTGCCGATGATCTCGACGAGTGCACCACCACCGGTCGCCGCGCGCGTGGGCGTCACGAAGAAGCTGTCGTAGAAGAAGCCGCCGGGGAGCACGGCCTCCTGGCCGTCCACCGTGACCACCACGTCGGCGGGTCCGACGTCACCCGGCGGCACCACGACGGCGACGGTGTTGCCGTCGACGAGCTCCGTGTCGGCCGGCTGCACGGCCCGGCCCCCGACGGTCACCTCGACACCCTCGGCGAAGCCACTCCCGCGCACGAGCGCGACGGTGCCTCCGCTGAAGGGGCCGTGGTCCGGCGCCATCGACGCGAGCGTCAGGCGCTCGGTGTTCACGCCCGAGTCGGGGAACGCGGGCGCGCCCAAGTCGACCTCGGGCGCGGCCATGTCGGCCTCCGACGGGCCGGGAGGCTCCGGCAGGAAGGTCGGGTCGCTGCAAGCCAGCGCGAAGGCCGTGAGCGCGAGGAGCGCGGCGGAACGAAGCATGGAAAAGCTCAAGGGCACCGGATGTCCTTCTCGTCTCTCGGCGTTGGGTACGGGCTGACGTTACGGCCTACCCAGGGGGCGTCTGGCCGTGACGTGCGAGGGGCGCGCCCACCCCGTACTTTTCGAAGTATCGGGGGCCCTCGGGATTCGTCAAGCACGGGGCTCTTGCACCCCAAGGGAACGATGGGCGCTAGTCTCCCGCTTCGAGACACGCTTCATGAAGCTGCTTCGATTGGTCGTGAGCGATCTCCATCTGGTGACCGGGAGCCGCCGCGGTGAGCTGAACGCCTTCGAGGATTTCTTCGAGGACGAGCGCTTCGCGGAGCTTCTGGCCCACCATCAGGAGCAAGTGGGCCCGGGTGGAGGGATCGAGCTGATCCTGAACGGGGACATCTTCGATCTCCTGAAAGTACGGGTCGGAGGGGTCTGGCCCATCGAGATCACCGACGAGGTCGCCACGGAGAAGCTCCGCCAGTGCCTCGATGGCCATCCGCTCTTCGTGCGCGCGCTCCGGCGCTTTCTGGAGAACCCGCGGAACCAGATCACCTACCTGCCCGGCAACCACGATCTCGACGTCTGGTTCCCCGGTCCTCAGGCGCTCTTCCGCCGCTACGTCGCTCCGGAGGGCGCCGAGGGCCGCGTGCGCTTCATCACGTCGAGCGACACCTATTACCTCCCCGAAGGCATCCAGGTCCGCCACGGGCACCAGCTCGAGCGGATCCACCGCGTCGACTACGACGCCATGACCCGGAAGCGGCCGGACGGTCGCGAGGTGCTGGCGCTGCCCTGGGGGAGCCTCTGGATCCTCGAGGTCATGAACCCGCTGAAGGAGCAGCGACTCCACGTCGACAAGATCCTCCCGCTCGGTCGCTTCATCGCGCTCGCGATGCTCTTCGACACGCGCTTCGCCCTTCGCTTCTTGTGGCGCTCGGCGAAGTACTTCCTCAAGCACCGCGTCCTCAGCATCGAAGCGTGGCGCGACCGCATCCGCCGCCTGCCAGGACTGCTCAAGGAGGAGATCTTCAGCCTGGGCGGCGGCTACGACGATCAGGCCATCCGCGCGCTGCAGCGGACCCGCGGCGCGCACACGCTCATCGTCGGACACAGCCATGGCCCGCGCTACATCCAGCTCCCCAACGGGAAGCTCCTCGTGAACACGGGGACGTGGGTGAAGATGATCAACCTCGATCTTCAGCACCTCGGGCAGGACAGCGGGCTCACCTACGCGCTCATCGAGTACTCGGAGGGAAAGCCGCGGACGAGCCTCATGCGCTGGTACGGGCGCCGCCAGCTGACGGAGATCGTCCCCTATGCGGACTGACGCGCATGCACGGTGAGCCCGAGGCCCGGCGGGCGTGGGTCGCGCTCTGCGTGCTCTCGGCGGCAACGGCTGCGGCGCAGCCCGACGCGATTCAGGCCCGCTTCGACGCGCCGGAACCGCTCCGCGTGGGCGACCGGCGCGCGGTGGTGCTGGTCGTCGAAGGGGTGGAGACCGAGCTGCCGGTGCTGGTCACGACCGCCGAAGAGGGCACGGCGATCGAGGTCGTGCGCGGCCGGCTCACGCGCCTCGACGCCGAAGCGCCGGGCGCGGAGCCGCTTCGCTTTCCCATCCCGCTGGTCGCCCGCGCGCCCGGGACGAGCGTGCTGCGCGCCGAGGTGCGCACCTTCGCCTGCGAGGGGCCCACGGACGACGCGCCCTGCGACGAGGTCGTGCGCACGGCGACGCTCACGCTCACCGTGGCACGCGCCGCTAGATGAAGTCCGGCGGCGGCTCCGGGAAGGCCGAGAGCTGGGGCAGCGCCGTGGCGAGCGCCGCGTCGTCCATGCCCATCCAGCGGCCGAGCGGCGCCGCCAGCTGCTCCACGGAGAGCTGCGGGATGAGCCGGCCGTTGCCGGCATCGTGGTCGTGCCCGAGCGTGGCCTCGGGCAGCCCGCCATAGAGACGGCCGCCGCGCACGGCGCCACCGACGACGAAGTGGTGCGCGCCCCAGCCGTGGTCCGTGCCGTCGTCGTTCGGCGCGAGCGTGCGCCCGAAGTCGGACGCGGTGAAGAGCGTGACCTGCCGGTCGAGGCCCAGCTCGACCATGGCCTGGTGGAAGGCGGTGATGCCGAGGTCGACGCGGCGCTGCAGCGTCGGGAGGCTGCGGGCCTGGTTCGAGTGGGTGTCGAAGCCGCCGATGCCCACGATGAAGAGCTGCCGGCAGGCGCCGAGCGCCTCTCGGGCCTGGATGGTGCGCGCAACGGCACCAAGCTGGGCACCGAGGCCGTCGGGGGGGAAGAGCGTCGTCAGCGCCGGCACGCCCCGTGTCGCCGCGTCGTAGCGGGCGTTGGCGTCGAGCCCCGCTCGCGCCATGCCCGCGAGGTCGCGCTCGAGCAGGTGCGTGCGCGTCGTGCCCTCGCCGCGAAGCTCCGCGCGGAGCGCGGCCTCGAGCGCCGCGTCGTCGTAGGCCGTGAGGGCCTCCACGGCGGGCGCCCCACCGGGGCTCACGGCGTAGGGCACGGTGCGGCGACCGGTCAGGAAGAGCTGCGCGTCGCCGGTGGTGATGCCGCCGAGCTCGGGCGCCGCGTTGAGGTCACCGAGGGCGTCGAGAAAGAGCCCGCCCCAGCCGTACTGAGCGCCCTCGGGGCGGCCACCCATCCAGGTGGACTGCTGGTCGTTGTGCGAGAAGAGGCGCGAGGGGAGGCGCGCCGAGTCGTCCTCGAAGGTGCGGCGCGTCACCGGCTCGAGGAGAGGCCCGACGTTGCCGAGGAGCGCGGCCTGCCCCGACTGGAAGAGGCCGTGAATCCCCGAGAGCTCCGCGGGGAGCGCCTGCGCCGCCAGGGGCCCGCTGCTGCCGAGCGGGAGGAGATTGTCGAGCGTCCGGGGAGTGGCCATGGCCGTCAGGAGGCCGCCGCGAAGACGCGCCCACTCTTCGTAGGCCGAACGTTCGTAAGGGATCACGACGTCATGGTTGTCCATGCCGCCGAAGAGGAAGACGCAGACGAGGGCACGGTAGTCGCTGCCGGCATCGGCCCGGGCCGCGGGCACGAGCCCGCGCGAGAGGCCGCCGAGCGTGGCGAGGGTCGCGCCGGCGCCGACGCGGGAGAGGAAGTGGCGTCGCTTCATGAGTGGGTTCTCCTTTCGGGTCAGCGCTGGACCAGGAACTCGGGGGAGGTGAGGACGAGCCACACCGCGAGGTGGACCCGGGCGAGCTCGTCGCCGGCGTCGAGCTGCGCCACGAGTGCCGCCAGCGCAGCGCGGCGCGCCGCGGGCATGGCGCCGTAGGTCAGGCGCGCATCGAGGTGGCTCAGCAGCGCCGCTGGATCGCCGGCGAGCGCGAGCTCGGCCGCGTAGTCCGGGACGAAGGCCTGGCGCGCCGCGTCGCGTTCCTCGGCGGTCAGCCCCTCCTCGTCCTCGGGCTCGAGGCCCCAGGCCTCACGGGTCACGCTGAAGAACATGAAGTTCGCGTAGCCCGGCACCGTGGTGGCGTTGACGAGCTGGAGCTCGGGAGCGGTCAGCCCCGCCGCCCCGCTCTCGGTCCCCGGGGCCACGTAGCCCGGCCGGTAGAAGTTGAAGACCGAGCGCGCCCGGTAGGGGTGCTGCGCCAGCGCCTCCGGCTGGGACGTGTCGTTCAGCTCGAAGTAGAAGCGCGGCGTGAGCCGGTCTTCGGGGATGAAGGCCCGGGCGAAGGCCGCGTAGCGGAGCATCGGCTCGCGCACCTTGCCGAAGCTCGTATCCGCGAGGCCTTCGGGGCCGCGCGCCGCGTCGTCGAAGAGCACCGCCGCGAGCGTCGCCGCGAGGTCGCCGCGGCTCCCGGAACCGACCTGCGAGCCGTCCGCAAGCGTAGCCGTGCCCGCCTCGAAGGCCGCTGCGACGCGGGCCACGTAGGCCGGGTCGGGCGCCGTGGTCACGAAGCGCTGGATGAGCTGCCGCCCGATGAAGGGCGCGACGTTCGGATGCGCGAAGATGGCGTCGAGCGCGAGGCGCACGCTCTCGTCCCCGGGTGTGCCTGGAGGGATGGTCGCCCCGAGAAAGGACTTTTCGCGATCGGAGTGCCGGCTCGGATAGACGCGGAGCGGCATGCGCCAGAGCTCCGGGTAGCCTGCCGGGTCCTCCCGTACGTCGGCGCGGTTCTCGATGCCCGTCGCGTCGAGATGAAACCCCGTGAAGACCCGCGCGAGGCCCGTGATGTCATCGTTGGTGTAGGTCTCCGTGCGGCCCTCGCGGGTCACGGGCACGCCGTCGGGGCCGAGCTCGAGAACGCCGATGGTGAAGAGCTGCAGCAGCTCGCGCGCATAGTTCTCGTCGGGCTGCCGCCCCGTGGCCGGGTCGGCCTTCTGGCTTCCGAGGAAGGTCAGGTAGTAGCCCATGGCCGGCGCGTAGGTGACGTGGGTCAGGAGATCGCGGAAGTTCCCGAAGGCACCGGCGATGAGCCCGTCCTCGAAGTACGCGACGGCGGAGGGTACGTCGGAGAGCACCTCACCTCCGCCGTTCGAGACGACGAAGATCTGCGCCAGGGCCCAGGCCATGCGCTGACGGAGCTGGTCCTCGCCGCGGAGCGCGTGGCGCCAGAAGCCATGCGTCGTGGCCTCGAAGAGAAAGGCCTCGGCCACGGACTCGGGGTCAGCTTCGACGCGCTCCTCGTAGAGCTCGGCGGCTTCGTCGAGCGTGGGCAAGAGAAGGCTCACCGGGGCGTCGAGCTGCGCGCGGAACCAGGCCGAGGCGCTGCTCCCCGTGAGCGCCGCCACGTCCACCGGGCGAGGCCCGAAGGTGGCCTGCGTGAGGAAGCGGGAGGTCGAGGCATTCGTCGCGAAGACGGCGTCCGTCGCGCTCCCGGGAGGGCCACCCCCGTCGGGTCCCGCTGGCGCGGGGGAGGAGCCACAGGCCGCGAGCATGAGGGCGAAGACGAGTCGTGGGAGCGGCGAAGGAACGCGCACGGGTTCTCCTTTCGGCGCCGGAGCAAGGGTCGCTCGGGCGCGGTCGGCCGGTAGTGCGGAGCCTCGAGGGAAGCGGCTCACGCGACCTGCGAGATTTTTCGGTGAGCCGTTTCTCCGCCGGAGGCGCACCTGGGGCGCGATGAGGTCGCCCTCCCCTTCGCTCCGCCTTCGCGTCGCTCGGCGCCTGCCGTACCTTGTGCAGGTGAGCACCGAGGCCAGCGTGCGCACCGGGAGGCCCGGGGAGCGGGCATGGTGAGCCATCCCGAGCTCCCGGCGCTTCGCCTCGTGCGGAATGGAGACGGGCGTGACGGGGACGCGCCGGGCGTGCGCGAAGGGCAGGGCCGCGCGCCGGACCCGGCGCCACGTACGCCGGAGGAGGCTTACCGCGCCCACGCGCGCTACGTCGGAGGCGTCGCGTACCGGCTCCTCGGCCGTGACGACGAGGTCGACGACGTCGTTCAGGAGGTCTTCGTCGAGCTCGTGCGCAGCTGGGCCCGCGTCCGCGACCCGGCGGCGCTCCGCGGCTGGCTCGCCACCGTGACCACGCGCGTGGTCGCGAAGAAGCTCGGGCGGCGCCGGACCCAGCGTTTCTTCGGCGTCGGCGGGCCGCTCCCGGCCGACTACGAGCGCGTCGCGAGCGCGGGCGCGACGATCGAAGAGCGGGCGCTCCTCGCTCAGGTCTATCGCGAGCTCGACCGACTTCCGGCGGCGGAGCGCGTCGCCTGGACGCTCCGGCACGTCGAGGGGCTCCGCCTCGAGGAGTGCGCCGTCCGCTGCGAATGCTCGCTGGCCACGGTGAAGCGTCGCATCCGCGCCGGCCACACGCGGCTCGCGTCCCGCCTCGGCTTCGAGGAGGCTCGCCATGGATGAGCCCGTCCGGAAGGAGCCGCGCGACGCGCTCTCGATGCGCATGCGCGAGCTCCAGGCGCACGTACCGGAGGCCGCGCCCGGCTGGGACGAGGCGCGCGAGCGCGACGTCTGGACCGCCCTGACGGCGCGCCCTCCGCGTCGGCGGGCGCGCGTCCTCCTCGCCGCAGCCGCGCTCCTGCGAATCGATGCCGAGATTGGTCGTATCG
>CALCTH010000659.1 GCA_937893795.1 uncultured Myxococcales bacterium
GAGACGCCGCTCGGCACCGCCGGCGCGCTCAGGCTCCTCGAGCGCCGGGACGAGCCGCTCCTCGTGATGAACGGGGACGTGCTCACCGACGTGGACTTCGCGTCCATGTACGCCTTCCACCGCGAGCACGGCGCCGAGCTGACGCTCGCCGTGACGCGCTACGAGCATCGGGTCCCCTATGGCGTCGCCCAATGCGAGGGTCCCTACCTGACGGGCCTCGTCGAGAAGCCGCGCCACCGCTTCTTCGTCAACGCCGGCATCTACATCGTCGAGCCGAGCGCCCTCGGGAACATCCCGCCCGAGGGGCGCTTCGACATGACCGACCTCGTCGACACCCTGCTCGGCGAGGCGCGCGTGGTGGTCACCTTCCCGGTGCGCGAGTACTGGCTCGACATCGGTCAGCACGCCGACTACGCGCAGGCCCAGGACGACGTCGCCGAGGGCCGGCTCCGGCCGCCCTCCAGCCACCCGCCCGTGGCGGCGCCGCTCCCCCCGCGGCCGCCTTCCTCGCCGGCGCCCGCGGCGAGCGAGGCCCCGCCGCCTCTCGCCGAGGTGCTCTGAGGTGAAGGCGCGGGCGCCCCGTCGCATCGCCGTCTTCACGGGCAGCCGCGCCGAGTACGGGCTGCTCGTGCCCGTGCTCCGCGCCATTGCCGTGGACCCGCGCCTCTCGCTCCGGCTCATCGTGGGCGGTTCCCACCTCGACGCCGCGGGAGGCACCAAGGCCGAAATCCTCGCCGATGGCTTCGCCATTCACGCCGAGGCCCCGGCCCCGCCGGAAGACGATGGCCTGGAGGCCACGGCCGGCGCCGTCGGGCGCGGCGTGCTCGCCGTGAGCGAGGCTCTCACTGCGCTCCAACCCGACCTCTTCGTCGCCTACGGCGACCGCTTCGAGGCCTTCGCAGCGCTGGTCGCCGCCACGCAGATGGGCATCCCCACGGCCCACCTCGAGGGAGGCGACGTCACCGAGGGCGGCTGCCTCGACGACTCGCTGCGCCACGCGATGACGAAGCTCGCGCACCTCCACTTCGCCACGAACGCGGACGCCGCGTGGCGCCTGGCGGCGCTCGGCGAAGAACCCTGGCGCATCCACGACGTGGGCCTGCCGGCGCTCGACCTTCTCGTGGCCGGAGAGCACGCGGCGCCCAACGACGTCGCCACCGCCCATGGCCTCGACCCGGAGCGGCCGCTCGTGCTCTTCACCCAGCATTCGGTGGCCACCGACGCCGAGCACGCGGTGGCACGCCTCGTCCCCTCCCTCGAGGCGATGGGGCGCTTGCTCCCGGAGGGCGTGCAGGTGCTGGCGACCTACCCCAACCAGGACGCCGGCGGGCAGGCCATGGCGGCGCGTCTCGAGGCGTGGGCACGGGAGCACCCCTCGGTCCGCCTCGAACGAAGCCTCGGGCGCTCCCGCTACCACGGCGCGCTCCGCCTCGCCGCCGAGGGCCGTGGCGTATGCGCGGGCAACAGCTCGAGCGGGCTCAAGGAGACGCCGGCCTTCGGGTGCCCCGCCGTGGACATCGGCCCGCGGCAGGCGGGGCGCCTGCGCGGCGACAACGTACTGCACGTCCCGCACGACGCGGACGCGATCGAAGGGGCCCTGCGCTCGGCGCTCTTCGACGAGGCCTTCCGCCGGGCCTGCCGTGAGGCACCGAACCCCTACGGGGACGGCGGCGCGGGCCCCCGCATCGCCGAGGTCCTCGCCGAGACGCCGCTGGGGCCGGCGCTTCTTCGCAAGGGCATGACGCTCCGGCGGAGCTGAGCGCTCAGCGCGCGCCGATCATCGCGCCGGCGATGCGCCGCGGGTCTAGCGTGAGGCGCGCCTGCTCGATCGCCTCGCGAATGGCCTCCACGCGCCCTTCGTCGATGACGGCCGCGTCGACCTCGGCGGGCAGCGCCGGCCGGGACCGGGCCGCCGCCAGCTCGCTGGCGAGCGTGGAGAGAACCACACGCTCCCCCTGACCCCGGCGGACGGGCGCCACGGGCGTCAGCGGCGTCACCGCCGGCGCGCGCACCCTGGCGGGCGCACGGAGCATGGAAGGCTGGACCTGCATCGCGTCCTCGAAGGGAGTCTCGGACGGTGGCCGCTCGCCCTTGAGCCCGGCGGGCGTCAGGACGCGACGATGAAGGCCGGAATGTGGCTGATGGGGAGCTTCTCGAGGCGCGCGCCGCGCTCCGCGAAGTACTCGTCGACGGCGCGGGTCTCGCCGGCGACCTTTCCGTAGTCGTCGAGGACGAGGAGGCCCCCGGGGACCAGCCGCGGGTAGAGGTGCTCGAGGATGGTCCGGGTCGGGACGTACACGTCCACATCCACGTGGAGGAGCGCGATGCGCAGCTCGGGCCGCGAAGCCGCGACGTCGGGCACGGTCTCGTTGATATCGCCGGGCACGAGGGTGACGTTGCGGATGCCCTTGTAGGCCAGCACCTCCTGCAGCTCCTCGGGAGCAATCCCCGTTCCCGCCTCGTCCTCGAAGGCCTCGATGAACTCGCGGTCGCCCTCGTCCCCTTCGCGCGGAAACGCGCCGAAGGCGTCGAAGCCGACGATCTCCCGCGAGAAGGGGCTCTCGAGGAGCTCGCGGAAGGTCGCGAAGCGCACGAGGGACGCCCCCTTGAAGACGCCGCACTCCACGATGGCGCCCGGAAGACCGACGATGCGCTTGTAGAGGTCGTAGTGGGCCAGGAGCTTGCCCATGCGCCGGACGTCGCTCGTGAGGTAGAAGCCGTTCTCGTACTCGAACGCGCGTTTCGCCTCGAAGCCGAAGACCTTCATGGCCTCATGCTCGGGGCTCGGGCGGCCCGATGGCAACTTAGCCGAGCAGGCTCTCGAGGAGCGCCGCCATGCCTTCCGGGCCGGCGACGCTGCCGCTCGCTCCCTCCGGACCCCCCGGGCGCTCGGCGCTCTCGACGAAGATGCCCACGCCGTGCGCCGCGGCGAGCTCGATGGCCTCGAAGTCGGTCAGGTCGTCGCCGGCGAAGATCAGGCTCGCGGCCTTGGTGACCGTCGCGAGGCGGGCCAGCCCCGCGCGCTTCGATCCGCGCCGCGCCTCCGCCTCGAGCACCGCGCGCCCGCGCCGCGGGTGAAGGCCGAGGGAGATGGCGAGCTCTTCGGCGGCGTCGAGGATGGGCTCCCCGACGGCCTCGTCGAGACCGCGCACGTGCACGGCGCGGGCCGCGGGCTTGACCTCGAGGCGCGCGCCCTTCGGAACCCATCGCGCGGTGGCCGTGGAGGCGAGCTCGTCGAGTGCCTCGCTCTCCTCGTCCGTAAGCCGCTCGGGCCGCGGCGCCTCTCCGGGGGCCAGCACGACGCGGCCGTGCTCGGCGCCTCGCCAGAGGCCGGGAAGCGGCGCGACCCGCGCCAGCCCCTCGGCATCGCGCCCGCTGAGGAGAGCCACCACCCAGCCCTCGGCCGTGGCGAGGGCTGCGACTGCGGCGAGGGTGCGCGGCGGTACGCGGGCGGCCCAGGGGTCGTCGACGATGGGCGCGAGCGTGCCGTCCACGTCGAGAGCGAGGAGCCGCGGCGCCGGCAACGCGCGAATCCGGGTCGCCAGGTCGCTCATCCCTCGAGCCTCCCGAGATAGCCGGCCGCCCATTTGTGGACGTCGAGGGCCGCGACCTGCTTGCGAAGCGCCATCATGTGCTCGCGCTGGTCCATGCGCGGCATGCGCAGCGCCGTTTCCAGCGCATCCGCCGTCGCGATGACGTCGTGGGGGTTCACGATGAGCGCGTCCCGCAGGTAGTGCGCCGCGCCGGCGAACTCGCTGAGCACCAGCGCGCCGTCCTCCTCGACCCGCGACGCGCAGTACTCGTGTGCGACCAGGTTCATGCCGTCGCGCAGCGGCGTGACGAAGCCGACGTCGGCGGCGCGATAGTGCGCGTAGAGCTCGGTGGGGTTCATCGAGCGGTAGAAGTAGTGAATGGGCACGCGCCCGGTCAGCGAATAGCGACCGTTGATGTCGCCGACGAGCCTGTCGACCTCGTTCTTCAGGTCCCGGTAGGCCTTCACCGCTTCCCGGGAGGGGACCATCACCTGCACGAGCACGGCGCGCTCCCGCAAGGTCGGCCGCCGCGCCAAGAGCCGCCCCCACGCGGCGAGGCGCGCGGGGACCCCCTTCGTGTAGTCGAGGCGATCGACGCCGAGGATCATGGCCCGATGATCGATGCGCTGGCGGATGCGGCTCCGTTCGCGCTCGACCTCCGGGCTCCGGGCAATGGTCGCCAGCTCGTCCCAGGGCACGCCGATGGGCGCGACGACGACCCGCACGCGCCGCCCGTCGACGTCGATCTCGTCCCCGCGGACCGGGTGATCGCTGAGCCGGCGAACGCACGCGAGGAACTGCTCGGCGTACTCCTCCGTGTGGAAGCCGAGCACGTCGGACCCGAGGAGCCCTTCGATCATCTCGGCGCGCCAGGGCAGCGCGCTGAAGAGGTCCGGGCCCGGCCAGGGGATGTGGCAGAACCAGCCGATGCGCGACCCGGGCGCGCGTTCGCGCAGCATCCCCGGTACGCGCATGAGGTGGTAGTCGTGCACCCAGTAGAGGCCTTCGCCGCCGCCCGCGGCGAGCGCCTTGTCGGCGAAGGCGCGATTGGCGGCGTCGTAGGCCTCCCAGGGCGCGCTCCCGAGCGGCACCGTGGCCGGCATGCTGTGCAGCAGCGGCCAGAGCACGCCGTTGGAAAAGGGGCCGTAGAAGGCGTCGCGCACTCGGCGCGGGATCGTGACCTCGGCGAGGGCGAAGGGCTCCGCGTCGCCCTGCTCCACGACGAGCGGGTGGTCGGTCTCCTGAGCGCTCACCCACGTCCCGCCGCGCTCCCGGAGCACCGGCAAGAGGGCGGTGACGAGCCCACCTGCGGCGCGGACTACCTTGCGCCGCGCCCCGGTGCCGGAGACGCGGAAGGGTCCACGATTCGAGACGACGACGATGCCTTCCACGCCCCGTGGGTACTCTCCCACGGGGACGGGAACAACCGCGCTGCCTCCGCATGGCGCCGCGGGGAACGCCCTTGGTCTGGTAGATCGGCTCCGTGGACATCTACAGCACCGCGAAGCGCCTCGGTCAGCCCTTCCGCTTCCCCGGGCTCGCGCGGGAGCTTCCCATCGGCGCGCGGGGCATCATCGGCGACGGGATCACGTGCGCGCTCGTGCGCCCGGACGGCGCCATCGACTGGATGTGCGTGCCGCGCTTCGACGGCCCCTCGGTCTTCGGCGCCCTCCTCGACCCGGACCGCGGCGGACTCACGGCGATCACCCCCGTCGGCCCCTTCGAGAGTCTCCAGCGCTACGACCCGCGCACGAACGTCCTCGAGACGCTCTTCCGCCACGAGAGCGGCGCCGCCCGCCTCGACGACTTCATGCCCTGGACCGACGATCCGCGCTCGGGAATCCAGGAGGTGCATCGGCGCATCGCCTGCATGGAAGGGACGATGACGCTCGAGATCGTCTTCGATCCGCGCTTCGGTTACGGCGCGGCGACGACGCGCATCGAGCCGGAGGAGCACGGACTCCTGGCCACCGGCGACAAGGAGGGTGAGCGCCTCGCAGCCGTGCTCGGCGCCAACGTCGAGTGGAAGCCACGGCCACGAGGCGGTCTCTCGGCCCGGCTCACGCTCCGCCGCGGGGAGAGCGCCTGGATGGTCCTGAGCGGCAACGCGCCGCGGCCGGAGCGTATCGCCGCCTACCGCTCGTACGAGCTCCTGCGCGTGACGCGCAAGCGCTGGCGCGCCTGGTGCGAGCAGCTCGACTACGACGGTCCCTGGCGCCACCACGTGGTGCGGTCGGCGCTGCTCTTGAAGCTGCTGAGCTACGCGCCGACGGGGGCCATGGTCGCAGCGCCCACCACGTCGCTCCCGGAGTGGATCGGCGGCGGTCGCAACTGGGATTACCGCTACACCTGGCCGCGCGACGCGGGCATGGCGGTCCGCGCGTCGAACCTGCTCGGCGACGGGGGCACGTCGCGCGACTTCTTCCACTTCATGCGCGGCGCCCTCGAGGGCGCCGACTCCCTCGAGGTGATGTACGACCTCGACGGCCGGCCGGTTCCCGAGGAGCAGGTGCTCGAGCACCTCGCCGGGCATCGGGGCTCGAAGCCCGTCCGCATCGGCAACGGGGCCAAGGGGCAGCTTCAGCTCGACGTGGCCGGGGCGCTCGTGGACGCGGCGCACCTCTACGAACGCTTCGGCGGCTCTCTGACGCTGGGCACCTGGCGCGGGCTTCGAAGCACCGTCGACGACGTCGCCGCGCGCTGGCGCGAGCCAGACCACGGAATCTGGGAGCCACGGGACGGCAAGCGCCACAACGTCTACTCGAAGGTCATGTGCTGGCTCGCCCTGGATCGCGGCGCCGGCATCGCGCCGCTCTTCGGCGATCCCTGCGACGCGCGCTGGCGCGCCGCGGCGGCGGACGTGCACGCGGACGTGCTCGCCAACGGCCTTTCCCCGGACGGCACGCACTTCGCCTCGCGTTACGGAAGTGCGGACGCGGACGCCTCGCTGCTGATGCTCTCGCTCCATGGCTTCCTCCCACCCTCGGACCCGCGCACGCGGGCGACGGTCGACTTCGTGCGCCGGGAGCTGAGCGAGGGGCCCTTCCTTCATCGCTACCGGGTCGACGACGGCGTCGGCGGCCCGGAGGGCGCCTTCGTGCTCTGCGGGTTCTGGCTCGCGGAGGCCCTGGCCCTCGAGGGTCGCCTCGACGAAGCGCGGGACGTCTTCACGGCGCACGCCGAAGACGCCTCGAACCACCTCGGGCTCCTCGCCGAGGAGGTCGACCCGAAGAGCGGCGAAGCGCTCGGCAACTTCCCCCAGGCCTTCAGCCACCTGGGTCTCATCAATGCCGCCCTACGCATCGACCGCGGCATCCGCATGCGGGACTCCGGCGACGCGCGGGAACCGCATCTCGTGGGCTGAGGCGCCGTGGCGACGGCGACGACGACGGGGTCGATGGACCGGCGCCCCTACGGCCTGCTGCTCGCGATGCTCGGCGCGCAGCTGATCCTCGGCGCGGTGCTGCCGCGCGCCTCCTGGGCCGGCTGGATCAACACGCTGCTCGTCATCGGGGTTCTGGTGGCCGGCGGCTGGGCCGCCAGCGAAGGACGGCGCTGGCGTCTCGGGCTGCTCGTGCTCGCGCTGGGCACCTCGGCAGCGCTCCTGGGGGCGCGCGGCGTCGCGAGCGATGCGCTGCGGCTCGCGGCGCTCGGCCTCGGCGCGGGCCTCCTCGTCTTCGTCGCGGGCGCGATTCTGCGCGACGTCCTCCGAACCCGGGACGTCACCCCCACCACGCTGGCCGGCGCCAGCAGCGTCTACCTCCTCCTCGGCACGGCCTTCGGCGTCGCCTTCCTCACCCTCGAGTCCGTGGCTCCGGGCTCCTTTCATGAGGGCGGCGCGGCACCGGTGACCGAGGGCTGGAACGCCTACCTCAGCCTCGTGACCCTCAGCACCCTGGGCTACGGCGACGTCGTGCCGGTGACGCGCACCGCCCGGGCGTTGGCCGCGACGGAAGCGCTCCTCGGACAGCTCTACCTGACCATCCTGGTCGCGCGGCTCGTGGGTCTTCAGCTGGGCGGCGCGCGCGGGGAGAGCAGAGCGGGGCCATGACGCGCCACCTTTGACGCGCTGCGCCCGCTGGGTCAGTCGACGCCGAGCCCCTTCCGGAGCCGGCCCTCCTCTCGCTTCTGCTTCTCCTCGCTGTAGCGGAGCGTGAGGGCGTCGCTCCGGTCACGAAGCAGCACCGTGAAGCGAAAGAGCTCCTCGAGGACGTCGACGATGCGGTCGCGGTAGCTGCTCGGCTTCATCCGGCCCGCGTCGTCGAACTCCTGCCAGGCCTTCGCCACCGACGACTGGTTCGGGATGGTCACCATGCGCATCCAGCGGCCGAGCACCCGGAGCTGGTTCACGGTGTTGAAGGACTGGGAGCCACCACAAACCTGCATCACGGCCAGCGTGCGGCCCTGGGTGGGGCGGACGGCGCCGTCGGAGAGCGGAATCCAGTCGATCTGATTCTTGAAGGCCGCCGTCATCGAGCCGTGCTGCTCCGGCGAGATCCACACGTGGCCCTCGGACCAGACGGAGAGCGTCCGAAGGCGCTGCACCTCCGGGTGATCGTGCTGCGTCCGATCGAAGACCGGCAGCCCATGAGGCCGGAAGACCTCCACCTCGGCGCCGAAGGCTCGCAACACACGCTCCGCCTCTTCGGCGAGGAGGCGCGAGAAGGACCGCTCGCGCAGCGACCCGTAGAGCACCAGTACGCGGGGTGGATGCGCGGCTCCTCGGATGCCGAGGGCCTCCTGCACGGAGGCGACGGAGTGCGCCGGCAGGTCGTCGTCGATGAAGGACATCGCCGCGCATCCTGAACCCGGCCGCGACGGGAGGCGAGAGGTGCCCTCAGCCGAGCTGCGCCCAGGCGAGCTGCGTGTCCTTGGCGATGGCCGTGCGCGCCGTCTTGCCGAGCACGTTCGGGTAGTCCTTCGCGTGAATCTCGCCGGTGCCGGGTCGCTTCACCCAGACGTTCGCGTCGTCGAGGGTCTCGCCGGGCTGGATGTCCCGGGTGCTCACCACGCAGGCATAGGCGAAGTCGATGGTCGGCTGCTCCTCGGTCAGGATGGTCTTGCCACCGCCGAGGGCCTCGAAGATCGCCCTGCTGCCGACGATGAGCTCCTGGAGCTCGCGCGGGTCGATGGAGATGGGCACGTCGGGACCCGGCCAGCGCTTGTCGCTCGTGAAGTGCTTCTCGAGGATTCGTGCGCCGTAGGGCACGGCGCCGAAGCAGGTCCAGTTGCCCAGCGAGTGGTCGCTCAGCCCGAGCACGGCGTTCGGGAAGGCGTCCCCGAGCTCCGTGATGCCGCCGAGGCGCACCTTGTCGTAGGGCGTCGGGTACATGCTCGTGCAGTGCAGAAGCGCGTAGTCGACGCCGCGGCGCTCGAGGATCTCCACGGAGGGCGCCACCGTGGAGATGTCGTTCATGCCCGTCGAGAGGATCACGGGCTTCCCGAAGGACGCCACGTGGTCGATGAGCGGCGTGTTGTTGCACTCGCCGGAGCCGATCTTGTAGGCGTCGACGCCGAGCGCCTCGAGGCGGTCCGCCGCCACGCGGCTGAAGGGCGTCGACAGGTACATGAGGCCCTTGTCTTCGACGTAGGCCTTCACCTCGCGCGTCTCTTCTTCGCTCAGGGCGCAGCGCTCCATGATCTGCCAGATGCCCTCTTCGGCGTTGGCCGGGACCACGTCCTTGGCCGCGGGGATCATCTCGTCCTCGATGACGTGGCACTGGAACTTCACGATCTCCGCGCCGGCGTTCGCCGCGTCGTCGACCATGCGGAGCGCCTTGGCGACGCTGCCCTCGTGGTTGATGCCGATCTCGGGGATCACGAGCGGGGGCTCGCTTTCGGCCACGAGGCGGTCGCCGAGGCGGAAGGTGCGACGGGGCGCGTGCGCCGGAGCGTCGAAGCGGGGCGGGGTGGTCATGCGCGGCCGCTGGAGCAAGGTCCGTTCCGCCGCGCATGCCCCGGCCCCGAGGTCGCGCCCGCCCTTCCCTCGCCAGGGCGTTGACGCCCGCCGGCGGGCCGCGTCACGCCCTTGACGAGCCAGCGCCGAGCGCGGCGGCCGCGCCGCGCAGCGAACGCGGTGCTTCCGGCACGGCGTCCTGGCCCGGGGCTTGCTCCATCGCGCCTGCACCCACGAACCACGGGCGTCTCTCGCCCGGAGGCCACGCGATGAACCCCGCCACCGCCGCCACCCCCGCGCCCGAGTCCGACTCCGAGGAGAGCGTGCTCAAGATGGAGCTCACGCCGGGCGGCATGCCGACGCTCCGCGTCGACGACGTCTGGCTCGAAGACCCGGAGGACCCCGTCGCGGCGTCGAAGGCCTTCGTGTCCCCGGACGTCGTCGCCAACGCCGACCAGCTCGTGCTCTTCGGGAGCGGCCTCGGCTATCGGCCGCTCCGGCTGAAGAGCCTCGGCGCCGAGCGCCTCGTCGTGGTGGAGCCCGTCGAAGAGGTGCTGGTCACGGCGCGGGAACTGCTCCCGGACGCCTTCGACGGCGTGAGCTGCGTTCGCAGCATCGACGCGCTCATCGACACGCTCTCGGCGAGCGGCGCCGCGGACGACCGCATCGTGCTCCTCTCGCCGCCGGGCTACGCCGAGGCCTACCCCGCCTTTCACGCGCGCGTGCAGGAGGCGATTCGCGACGCCCAGGGCTTCCGCCGCATGCGGGAACGAAGCGCCGAGGGGCGACGCGCGATGGTCCTGACCTCGGGGCTCGCAAGCCTGCGGCACGCGAGCGGCCTCCCCCTGGCGCTCGCGGCGGGCCAGCCGCTCCGAGGCCGCGCTGCGTTCATCGTCTCCGCGGGGCCGAGCCTCGACCGCAACCGACACCTCCTGAACGCCGCCCGCCAGAAGGGCGCGCTTTTCGCGGTCAACACGGCGGCCAAGGCGCTCGCCGGCGAGCTCGACGCCCTCGACGTGCTCGTGCGCATCGAGTCCCTGGCGGCGAGCCCCGAGCTCGCGGCCATCGCGGAGAAGACCGCGGTGCTCGCCCTCGATCTCGTCGCCGACGCGGATACCTTCGCGCTCGAGACGGCGCAGAAGGCCCTCTTCGTCCAGGAGCACGCGGCGCTCGTGCCCGTCACCGACGCCCTCGGCGTGACGCCGCTACGCTACGGTGCCACCGTCGCCACGGCGGCTTTCGCCCTGGCCCGGGCCTGGGGCGCCGACCCCATCGTCCTGGTGGGCCAGGACCTCGCCTACACGGGCGGCCAGGCCTACGCGACGGGCACGGGCCGCGAGGGGTGGAGCACCTCGGTGGAGGACGGCGTGATCACCGTCGACTTCGACGAGGCCACCGCCGACGCCTTTCGGTCGAAGGGCCTCGAGGTGCCCCATCGAAGCCAGCCCTGCCTCGACGTCGCGGCCTGGGGCGGCGCAGGCGTGGTCCCGTCGACCTACGACATGACGCTCTTCCGCCGCTGGTTCGAGGCCGCGGCGCAGCACTACGAGGGGCGCTTCATCAACGCGACGGAAGGCGGCGCATCGATTCGCGGGTGGGAGGAGCGGCCCCTCGAGGCCGTGCTGGCGGAGCTCCCGACGCCAGCCTCGTCGAGCGCCGACGTGCGCACGGAGGCCCTCGGCCAGGCGCCGCAGATTCCCGCGGCGGCGCTTCGGCGTCTCCGCAAGGAGGGCGCCCGCACGGCCCGCGGGGTCCT
>CALCTH010000660.1 GCA_937893795.1 uncultured Myxococcales bacterium
GCTTCCGCGTGCAGCTCTTCGCCGACGAGCTCCCCTTCGCGCGCTGGCTCGCCGAGCCCCCGGACGGCCGCGTGCTCGTGGCCCAGAGCAAGGCGGAGCGCATCACCTGGCTCCGCGACGCGGACGGCGACGGCGTGGCGGAGGAGCGCGGCGCGCTCGGCGGCTCCGGCAACGGCCTCTCGATTCCCTTCGGCATGGCCTTCGCGCCGGACGCGCGCGCGCTCTACGTCGGCGACGACGGCGCGCTCCGCCGCATCGCGTGGCGCCGGGGCCAGGAGCGGCTCGAGGGCGCGGGGGAGGTCGTGGCGGCGCTGCCGGGCGGCGGGTACCGGCAGCATTGGACGCGGAACGTGATCCTCGGCCCCGAGGGACGGCGTCTCTTCGTGAGCATCGGGAGCCGCTCCAACGTGGCCGTCGAGCCGTCGCCGCGCGCGTCGGTGCAGGTCGCGGCGCTGACCATGGACGTGCCGGGCGGGCGCGTGGGGCCGCTTCGTACCTTCGCGGACGGGCTCCGGAACCCCGTGGGCCTGGCGCTTCAGCCCGGCACCGGCGCGCTCTGGGCCACGGTCAACGAGCGCGACCATCTGGGCGACGACCTGGTGCCGGACTACTTCGCGCGCCTCCAGGAGGGGGCCTTCTACGGGTGGCCCTACGCCTATCTCGCGCCCGGCAACCTCGACCCGCGGCGCATGGCGCGGGGCGCCAGCGAAGACCCCGCACGCGCGGCGGAGACGCGGAGCCCGGACGTGCTCTTTCAGGCGCATTCGGCTGCGCTCGGCGTGGCCTTCTACGACGCCGAAGGGCCCTTTCCCGCGCGCTATCGCGGCGGCGCCTTCGTGGCGCATCGGGGAAGCTGGAACCGCGCCGCGGGGACCGGCTATCGCGTGGTCTTCGTGCCCTTCGAGGAGGGACGCCCGACGGGCTGCTACGAGCCCTTCGTCGAGGGCTTCCTGGTGGACCCGGCGGGGCCGGACACCTGGGGCCGGCCGGTGGGCGTGCTCGCCCGGCCCGACGGCAGCGTGCTCTTCACGGAGGAGAGCGGCGGTCGTGTCTACCGTGTCGGCTTCGTGGCGGAGTCTTGACCGCACGGGCCGCGCGCCCACCATGCGCCGCGATGCGCCGACGGACCCTCCGCTGGATCCCGATCCTCTTCGCGTTCTCCTGTGCTCCCTGCGCCGAGCCCGAAGCGCCCGCAGCGGGCTCGTCCTCGTCGATCGTGGAGCCGACCTCGTGCTCGCGCGTTCGCTACGAAGGCGAGCCCGAGGCGGGCCGTCACTCCCTTCGGCTCGAGGGCTGCGAGGACGGGACGGAGCGCTCGATGCTCTGCGAGCAGGACCCGGCGAACCGTCCGGCGCGCTGCACCTGCGCGCCCGCGCGCTCGGCCGGCGACGCGACCTTCCGGGCGATTCCGGCGGAGTTCATCGCCGACGGTGCCCCCCTGTGGAAGTTGCCCCAGACGCGGAACGGGCTCTGGGAGGCGATCTTCCGGGAGCTCGCCGCCGGCGATGGGGCGGCCGGGCTCGACGCGGCGCAGGCGCGCTGCGGTTTCGCGCTCGGCCGTGAGGATCCGGCGCCGCTTTTCGCGTGGGTCTGGGAGCTCCCCGAGGTCGAGGCCCGAGCCTTTCTGACGACACGGGGCGCGGCCGAGCGGGACATGGTGGGCGACCTGGAGCCGCTCGTCGGCGCGTACCGCCAGGTCCGCGGTGAGGGGTCGTTTTCCCTCGGCCCGCGGGGCGAGGACGCGGCCTCGTCATGCGCGCTGGAGACCCCCGAGCTTTCGGCCGACGGGCGGTGCGAGCTCCTGGCGCCCAGTGTGCTCGCGCTGACGCCACGGTCGGACGAGGGCGGGAGTGGCGCTTCGGAGGACGCGGCCGTCCACCGCTTGGCCCTCACGGCCACGAGCGGGACCGTCATCGCGCTGGTCGGTTCCGAGGGGACGGCCATGGCTTTCGCCCGGAGCCGGCCTCTCGACACGCGGGGAGCGTTGAGCACCGACCAGGTACGGGAGGCCGTGGTCCCCAAGCTCGCGACCCTCCGGGAGTGCACCGCAGCCCGTCAGGACCCGGTGGCTGGGCGTCTCAACGTCCGCTTCGTGGTGGGAGGCAGCGGTAGGCCTGGCCGGGTCGGGGTGACGACCTCCAGCCTGGAGGAGCCCGAGCTCGAGGCGTGTATCTCCGCGGTCATCGCCCGCTGGGTCTTGCCGGAAGGAAGCCGGCCCACGCGCATCCGTCTCCCGCTCGAAGTCGCGGCGGGCGGTGGCGTGCGCGTTCCCGCGCCGTAGGGTTCGGGCATGTTCGGCTTTGGAAAGAAGCTCGCGATTCCCAGCGCCGCCGAGGCGCTCCCCGGCCGCGACGTGGTCATGCCCGTGCCCGATACGCACTTCGTCAACGGCCACCGCCTGACGCCGCCGTGGCCGGCCGGCATGGAAGAGACCGTGGTGGCCCTCGGGTGCTTCTGGGGGGCCGAGCGGAAGTTCTGGCAGCGAAGCGGCGTGCACGTGACGGCCGTCGGCTACGCGGGGGGCCACACCCCGAACCCGACCTACCGCGAGGTCTGCTCCGGCGGCACCGGCCACACGGAGGTCGTCCGCGTGGTCTTCGACCCGGCCAAGGTCAGCTTCGCGGCGCTCCTCGAGCTTTTCTGGGAGAGCCACGACCCGACGCAGGGCATGCGCCAGGGCAACGACGTCGGAACGCAGTACCGCTCGGCCATCTACACCTATGGCGAGGCGCAGGCGGAGCAGGCCGCGGCGAGCCGGGACATGTTCCAGAAGGCGCTCAGCGAGGCGGGCTACGGGCCCATCACCACGGAGATCGCCCCGGCGCCGCCCTTCTACTACGCCGAGGAGTACCACCAGCAGTACCTCGCCAAGAACCCGGCGGGCTACTGCGGCCTCGGCGGCACCGGCGTCACCTGCCCCACCGGCGTGGAGGTCTGACGCTCCGGGCGCGGGCCAAGCCGGTCGGTCGGCTAGCAGGCATCTTGCCGTGGGTTGGGGCGCCCACGGCTGGAGTGCCCTCCCCAGCGAAAGCGCCCCGGGACCGGCAAAGCCAGTCCATCCGCCAATGAACACCGGGTTGGGGCGCCCACGGCGAGACCGCCCTCCCCAGCGAAGCGCTCCGAGCCCGGCTAAGCCGGTCAGTCGTGCGGCAGGGTCCCGTGCCGTGGGTTGGGGAGCCCACGGCTGGAGTGCCCTCCCCAGCGAAAGCGCTCCGGGACCGGCTAAGCCGGTCCATCCGCCAACGTAAAACGAGCCCGGCCAGCCGCGGGAGGGAAGGGGAGTTGCGACCGACCGAGCTCTTGTGTCTCAGCGTAGCCCACGGCATGACACGCGTCTTACAAAAAGTGACGTCTCTCAAGTTTTCCCGAGGTTAATCATCGTCCTGGCCGTGGGACGATCGCCGGTAGTTCGGCCACCGTCGTCCCATCTCAGCATCACTCTCGCGTTGCCGGCGCCAAAGGAGCGGGAGTCGGCGGAGTCAGGCGAGCGACTGATCGTGACGGCTGCGCGCCAGACGACGATGAGGCGTCACGTCGCGCGTGTGATGCCGATGCCCCGAGAGCAGGAACGTCGTCGCCAACTTCGTGTGTGACAGGGAAGTAACAACTCGCAGCTTTTCCACATTTTGGGGATAACCGCCGGAGCACCCGGAATTTGCTGAAAATTTGGGAGAGATCCGGGCTGGTTGTACTCGCGAGGCATGCGCACGGTCTCGCTGCTCCTCGCCGTGGCCCTCTCGGGCTGCATGCTCGGCAACCTTTCGCAGAGCGAGAAGCTCCGCGAGGCGGTGAACGGCTACAACGAGGAGGTCCGCTGGACCCGCCTCGACCTCGCCGTGCAGCGCGTGGCGCCGGCGCACCGCGCGACGTTCCGCCTGCACCACATGGGGTGGGGCCGGGACATCCAGCTGGCCGACGTGGAGGTCATGGGCATGAACGTGGCGGGTGAGGACGTGGAGCAGGCCACCAGCACCGTGGCCTACCGCTGGTACGACCACCGCGACATGCTCATGGCGGAGACCCTCGTCCTCCAGACCTGGGAGCGCACGCGGGGCAACTTCTACCTCACCAGCGAAGAGCACCTCGAAGGCGACCCCGGCCTCCTCCGCGATCCCCCCGAAGAGCCCGAAGACGACGCAGACGCCGCCGCGGATGCGCCGGCAGACGACTCACCCTGAAGTGCGCCCGGTCGACGTCTCGGTCTG
>CALCTH010000661.1 GCA_937893795.1 uncultured Myxococcales bacterium
GGCGGCCACGGACGACCGGGCGCTCCGCGCCGGGCGGCTCCGAGACATGGCCTTCGACCATCTTCTGCTGCGCGAGCTGGAGGCGGCCGTCTGGTACGCCGAGCGCCTCGCGAGCGAGGCGGGGGCGGCCGGCGCCGCAGGCGGCGAGGACAGGCGCTTGTCGGAGCGGGTGGCGACGCTCGCGCAGCATCGGCAGGCGGAGCGCGCGCTGGCGCAGGGAGCGCTCAGCCCGGCCTACATCGCCGGCGCGCGGGCCCGCCTCGAGCGCGCGGCAGCGCAGGCGGAGGATACGTCGACCACCCAGGCCCTCGCGGCGCTGGTTCGCTACGAGATGCTCGACGACATCGGCGAGGAGGGCGACGCGCGGGAGGCGCTCGCGGCGCTCTCCCTGGACGGCGTGGATTGCCCGCGCACGTTGCGCCTGGCCGCACGGGAGGCGCAGCGCTCGGCGGCGCGGAGCGGCGACCGGGAGACGCTCCTGACGCGGCTCGCAGGACTCGCGGCGCACCCGGAGCTGAGCGCCGTCGAGCGCTTTCGTCACGCCCACGCCTACGTGGACGGACTCCTTCGCGGACGGCGCCTGGCGACGCGGGAGGCGCGGCTCCAGCAGGCGCGGGAGCGCGCGGACGGGGAGGTGCTTCGCTTCCTCCTCGACGTAGAGCTCGGCATCGCACGGCTCGGGCA
This sequence comes from uncultured Myxococcales bacterium, assembly GCA_937893795.1. Classification (GTDB taxonomy): domain Bacteria; phylum Myxococcota_A; class Polyangia; order Polyangiales; family Houyiibacteriaceae; genus CALCTH01. The sequence goes on from CALCTH010000661.1 coordinate 685, forward strand.
GGACGACGACGAGACCGTCATCGACCGGATCTTCGCGCTTTTCCAGGCGCGGACGGAGCCGGCCTTCCGGCGGGCGCTGGTGCTGCGCGTGACGCAGGCCGCGTCGGCGGCGGGGCGGGAGCTGGTGCAGAACCAGTTCGTCACGGCCTGGGCGTCGGGGATTCCCGCGGAGGCGCCGGAGCGGAAGTACGCGCTCGCGCTCTTCCGGACGACCCTGCTCGAGCGGGCGTACGGCGAGCTCCGAAACGGAAACCGTCCGGACGCGGCGGGCTTCTTCGGTCGCGCCTGGCTGAACACGACCTCCCTCGAAGCCCACGTGGGCTTCGTGGAGACGCGGCTCGCGCTCGGGAACCTCGAACCCCGCGAATTCTACACGCAGCGCTTCGACGGCCAGCCGGACGAGCCGCAGCTCGCGTACGTGCTCGCGTATCTGGTGGCGCGGGAGCTGCCGACGCTGGCGGCGGCGGAGGGCGAGGAGGCCGAGGCGCGCTTCCGGGAGGCCGTCGACGAGGTGCTCGTGCGCCTCGGGGACGTGGACCGGCAGCGACCGCGCTCGCTCGAGGTGCATCACCTCTGGGGACACACGCTCCACCTGCGCGCGCTCCGGCTGCGCGACCGGCGCGCGGCGGCCGGCGCGGTGCATCACTACGGGCTCGCGCTCGACCTCGCGCGGGACCGGCCGCGCTATCGCGCCTCCACGCTCGCCGGGCTCGCGCGATTGCAGGCAGCGCTCGGCAACCACTACCGGGCCGTACGCCACTTCGAAGCCCGGGCCGCGCTCCCCTTCGCCACCGTCCTCGGCGCGCGCTCGCATCGCTTGGCCTTCGCCCGGAGCCTCTATCACGCCCGCCGCGCGCCGGAGGCACAGGCCGAAGCGGAGGCAGCGCTCGCCCTGGTCGACGCGGACCCGGAGCTCGCGCTGCACCGACCCCATGCGCTGGACCGGGTCGCCTTCTACGCGCTCGACGCGGGAGACGCGGGCGAGGCGCTCGTACGCTACCGGGGGCTCCTGGCCTTGCTTCCGGAGGGGAGCAGCGAGCGGCTGAAGGCGCGGCTCGGCGAAGGCGCCGCGGCGCTCCAGCTGCGCCGCTTCGACGATGCAAGCGCGGCGCTCGAGGCGGCGCGGGCCGAGCTGGAGCGCGCACCGGAGGCCGAGGCCACGGCGCGCGCGACGAGCCTCGTCGGCCGCTACGTCTACGGGCCCGAGCGCACCCGTGCGCTGCTCGCAGGCCTCATGGCTGAAGCGCAGCTCGGCGCTGGGGATCTCGGGGCCGCGCGCCGGGCCCTCGGCGAGCGGCGGCGCATTCTCGAAGCCTTCGCGGAGGACGACGCGCTCGACGAGGACCTGCTGGCGCTGGCGGGCACGTGCCTACGCCTTGGCCGAACCGCGGCGGCGATGGGCGAGGCGGCCGAGGCCGAGCGCCTGTTCCAGGAGGGGATTGCGGCGGCGGACGCGCATCGCGAGGCGACGGGCACACCCGTGAGCCCGGAGCGCGTGGCACTCGTGCGGGCCTGGGCGGAGTTCGTGCTCTTCGACGAGGGCCGGGAACGCGCCGCGCTTCGCGAGGTGCTCAGCAGGACCTACCGGGAACTCGCCGCCCTCGGCAATCCGCGTTTTCGCGAAGCGGCCTTCACCTTCGAGGTCTACTTGACGATGCTTCGCCTGCCCGGTCGGGCGGAGAACGGTTGAGCCGGGCGGAAAAGGGACGAGCGATGATGGGAACGAAGACGGGACGGCCGATGCGCGCCGCGGTGTCCGGGAGCGCGCTTGCGCTGCTGCTCGTAATGGGAGGCTGTACCGAGGACCTCTTTGGCGATCCTGATGGCGGCATGGGCTTCGACATGAGCGGCGGCGATGACTTCTCCGCGGCCTTCGCGGCCCTCGGCACGGTCTGCGCCGACTGCCACGTCAACCCGCCCGACAACGCCCCCTTCTTCACGACGGGGACCGAGGAGACGCAGGACTGGAGCTCGGAGAGCGCGGCCCGGAGCTCGCTCCTCGGCAACGCCTCAGGGCTGGTCGCGCCCTTCGACGCCTGCAACGGCGTGCCCCTCGTCGTGCCGGGCTCGCCGAACCAGAGCCTGATCATGGCCTACCTCGACGCCGGGGTGCGCGCCTCCTTCGCCGACGGTGACTGCACGGGCGCGGCCATCGTGGACGGGACGATTCGCTCGACGGTGAGCGGCGCCGGCGTCGAGAGCCTGCGAAGCTGGATCGCCGCCGGCGCCCCCTGAGAGCAGGGAGGCCCGGGAGCCAAGAGCTCAATCCGAGAGCTCAACCCGCGACAGTTCTCCGGGCAAAGCGGTCGGCGATTGCACCGGCGCCGCGCTCGTCGACGGCACCATTCGCTCCACCGTGACCGGCGCCGGCGTGGAAGCCCTGCGCTCCTGGATCAACGGCCTCTAGCCGGGAAGGCTCCGGGGTCCGGGGCGGGGATCGATTGGGTGTCGCCGCCGGGGAGGCGGAGGTCGTTCCAGCGGATCATGCCGCCGCGCATCGAGGCGGTGCGGGTGATGCCCTCCTTGCCGAGAATTTTGGTCGCCTGGGCGGAGCGCCGCCCGGAGCGGCAAAAGATGACCACGGGCTGGTCCCGGGGGACCTCGCCGGCGCGCTCGGTGAGCTCTCCGAGGGGGATCAGCTGCGCGCCATCGATGCCGCCGAGGTCGCCCTCGAGCTCGTGGGGCTGACGAACGTCCAGCAGATGCACGTCCGCGAGGTGCTGCGCGACCCAGGCCGGCTCGACCTCGGGAAAGCCCGCGTAGCTCCGGCTGATCGGCGCCCACTCGTCCTCCGCCTCGGGGAGCGGCGCCTCGGGCTTGCCCAGCTCCATGTTCGCCGGCACCGCCACGTCGATGGCCTTCGGATGCGGCAGGTGCAGGTTGTCCATGAACCCCACGAAGTCGCCTTCGTTCGCTTCGCCGCCGATGCGCGGGTTGTGCGCCCGCTCCTCCGCCACGCTCGTGACCGTCCGGCCCGCGTAGTCGTGCGCCGGGTAGAGCAGCGTCCGGTCCGGCAGGCTCAGGATCTTCTCGCGGATGGAGTGGAAGAGCGCGCTCGCGCTCCCCTGCTGGAAGTCGGTGCGCCCGGCGCCGCGCACCAGCAGCGTGTCGCCGGTGAAGGCGAGGCCCTCGTCCTCGAGCACGTAGGTCGTGCAGCCGTCCGTGTGCCCGGGCGTCGCCCGCGCCACCAGCCGATGGCACCCGAAGCTCACGACGTCGCCATCCGCCAGGTAGACGTCCGCGCCCCGCGCTCCCGTCGCCGCCCCGACGCCGATCTTCGCGCCGAAGGCCTCCCGCAGCCGCCAGGCCGAGGTCACGTGGTCCGCGTGCACGTGCGTCTCGAGCGCGTAGCGGAGCGTGAGACCGAGCTCCCGCACCAGCGCCGCGTCCCGCCCGAACTTCTCGAACACCCCGTCGACGAGCACGGCGTCGCGGGTCTCCTCGTCGGCGAGGAGGTAGCTATAGGTGGACGAGAGGCCGTCGAAGAGCTGACGAAAGAGCAGGCGGCGCGTCATGCCCACAGTATGGGACGCCTCGCAGAGGTCGCCGCCGCTTTTCTTTCGCCGCTTCAGACGCGCTTCGGAGCCCTCGCGTTTTCCTGATGCGGGCCGGACACGACGCCCGTGAAAGGACCCACCCCATGACGCTCTCGAACACGATCCTCCGCCCGCTCCGCTCCGGCATCGGACCCCTCGCGCTGGCCCTCGGCCTCGTCATGGCCGCGCCCGTCGCCCCTACGACGGCCGCGGCGCAACCCACCGCCGAGCAAGGC
>CALCTH010000662.1 GCA_937893795.1 uncultured Myxococcales bacterium
GGCCTCGGTGCGACCGGCGCGCGCACGACGCACGTGCGGGCGCCGGACCGCGCCCCGCGTCGCGTCGGGCTCATCGGCGCGTCGACGGGCGGGCCCTCCGCCCTCGTGGAGCTCTTCCGCCACTTCGCGAGCGACGCGGACGCGACGGTGCTGGTGGCGCAGCACATGCCGGCGCGCTTCACGCGGACCTTCGCCGAGCGCCTCGACCGGCTGGGCGGCCTTCGCGTACGAGAGGCTTCCGAGCGCCACGCGCTTCGCGCTGGAGAAGCGTGGGTGTGCCCCGGCGGTCGCTGCCTGGTGGTCGAGGGGGACGAGCTGGTCGTCGTCGAGGCGGCGCCCTCGGACCGCTACGTTCCGAGCGTCGATCGGCTCTTCCGCTCGGCGGCGACCTCGCTCGGGCCCGAGGTCGTGGCGGCCGTGCTCACCGGCATGGGCGACGACGGCGCCGAGGGGGTCCCGCTCCTCGCGGAGAGCGGCGCCCTCGTGCTCGCGGAGTCCGCCGAGACGGCCGTGATCCACGGCATGCCCGGCGCCGCGCTTCGGACCGGCGCCGTTCACGAGGAGCTCCCGCTTCACGCCCTCGCCGAGCGCTTGGCTCGCGAGCTGCGCTGACGGGAGGCCGAGCTCGCTTCCGCGCCGGCTCGTGGCCACGCCACACCGGGTGCTGAGCTGCGCTCCGGGATCTCAGCTCCTGGGCCGAGGCTGAGGGGCCTGCGCTCATCCCATGCGCGTGGGGTGCGCATGCGCCTCTTCGTTTTCGGGCATCGCGGCGTGGAGGCGCGCCACGTAGGCGCCATAGCGGTGCGCGAGCGGCGCCGCCGAGAGCCCGTGAAGCAGGACGCTCGCGAGCACAGTGAGCACCGCCGAGCAGTAAATGTCCTCGCGGTGGGGCACGTCCAGCTCGGCGACGACGAGGAGCCCGAAGATCACCGAGGCGAGGCCCCGCGGGCCGAACCAGCCGAGGAAGAGATGGGAGGCGGGACGAAGGCCCGTGCCGAGGAGCGAGAGGCTCACCGGCAGCATGCGGACGAGGGTGAGGCTCAGCAGTGCGTAGAGCGCGTTGGCCGCCGTGAAGTGTGCGCGCGCCGGCCAGGCCAGCACGGCGCCGAGGAGCAGGAAGACAACGCCCATGAGCGCTTGCCCCTCCGCTTCCAGGAACACGTGTACGGCCTCGGCGAGCCGCGGCTGGGTGGCGCCGAAGGTGAGGCCGCCGACGAAGGCCGCGATGAAGCCGTTCCCTCCGATCGCCTCGGCGAGGAGAAAGCAGAAGAGCGCCAGGAGCAGCCCGGCGAGCCGGGCGAAGGCCTCGCTCATCGTGCCCCGCGCGAAGGCGGCACCGAGCCCTGCGGCGAGGAGGCCACCGCCGAGGATGCCCGCGAGGGGCCCGAGGCCGACCTGCGCCAGAGCAAACGCGGCCCAGGAGGCGGCGCCGGCTTCGCCGTGGCCCGCGGCGAGGCTGACGGCGATGACCACCACGGGAACGGCGATGCCATCGTTCAGCCCGCTCTCCACGTTGAGCGCCTGCCGGATGCGCGCGGGGACGGCTTCGGCGCTGACGACGGCCTGGCCGAGCGCGGCGTCCGTGGGTGCAAGGACGGCGGCGAGCACGAGGGCCTCGAAGAGCCCGAGCGCGTCGTAGAGCACGAGGGCCACGCCCAGGCCGAGGAGGATGGTCAGGGGCATGCCGATGGCCAGGAGCCGCACGGGCAGGCCGAGCTCCCGCCGAAGCGCCGCGAGGTCGATGCGCGACGCGTCGGCGAAGAGCACGAGGACCAGCGTGAGCTCGGCCAGCACGTGCACCGCCTCGTCGCCGGCCTCGAGCGAGAGGAGGCCGAGCCCCGGCTCGGCGATCAGCATGCCGAAGGCCGTGAAGAGCATGGGCGCCGTCAGGGGCGTGCTCTCGAGACGCCGCGACACGGCCGCGAAGGCGAGCACGAAGGCAACGACGAGGAGCAGTCCGGTTTCTCCCATGGCGGGACCATGATGGCCGAAGGCCGGCGGCGTTAGGGCGCGGGGCCGTCGTGGTGCGGCACCGGGGGGCGCTCGCCGCCGCGCTCAGGTGACGGTCCAGGTGTGTCCCGAGCGGAGCACGGCGTCCAAATCGCCCTCGCTCTGCGCGCGGGCGAGCGCCGCCTGCGCGGCGACGTCGCGGTCGTAGACCGGGCCCACCTCTCGGTAGAGCACGCCGAGCGCCTTCACCTCCGCGAGGTCCGCGAGCATCCAGGCCAGGTTGCGGTTGGTCTCGTCGTGCACGACCAGCTCGCTCTCGGGCACCCCCTCGCGCTCGTCGCCCGCGACGTCGACGACCTCGAGGGCGAGGCTCCGTGGGTCGAGGCGGAGGCCCCGTTCGCCCTTGGGGCCGAAGCGCATGGGCTCGCCGTGGCGGAGCCAGAGCTGATGCTGGGGTCCGGTCTTCTTGCTCGTCACGAGCTCGTGGACTCCGTCGTTGAAGACGATGCAGTTTTGAAGCACCTCGACGAAGGCCGTGCCCTCGTGGCGATGCGCGGCCTCGAGGACCTCTGCCAGCTTCTTCGAGACGTCGTAGCCGCGGGCGACGACGCGCGCGCCCGCGCCCAGCGCCACGCGGACGGGGATGAGGGGCTGGTCGATGCTCCCGAAGGGCGTGGAGGGCGTGACGACGCCCACGTCGCTCGTCGGCGAGTACTGGCCCTTCGTGAGCCCGTAGATCTCGTTGTTGAAGCAGATGATCTGGAGGTCGACGTTGCGCCGGAGCGCGTGGAGGAGGTGGTTGCCTCCGATGCTCAGCGCGTCGCCGTCGCCGGTGATCACCCACACGTCGAGCTCCGGCCGCGCCACCTTGAGCCCCGTCGCGATGGCCGGGGCGCGCCCGTGGATCGTGTGGAAGCCGTAGGTGTTCATGTAGTAGGGGAAGCGGCTCGAGCAGCCGATGCCGCTCACGAAGACCGTGCTCTCCGGCCGCGAGCCCACCTTCGGCAGGGTGCGCTGGATGGCGGCGAGGATCGCGTAGTCGCCGCAGCCCGGGCACCAGCGGACCTCCTGGTCGCTGGTGAAGTCCTTCTTCGTGAGCGTGGCGGCGGGAGCGGCAGGGCTCGTGATCGTCATGATGCGTTCCTCACGCCCTCAGCGGGGCCGATGCATGCGGGGTGATGGGCGAGTCCCCGGGCGGGGCGTCGAGATGCCGCTTCGCCTCGGCGACGAGCTCGGCGATGCGGAAGGGTTGGCCGGCGACCTTGTGGTAGCCGCGGATGGGCGCGCCGAGCTCCGCGCGCAGGAGCGTCTCCAGCATGCCGCCGTTGAGCTCCGGGATCAGCACCGTCCCGTAACCGTCGAGCACTTCGCCGAGGCCCCTCGGCAGGGGCCAGAGGTGGCGCAGGTGGAGATGGCCGACGCGCGCGCCCTCCGCCCGCAGCGCTCGGGTGGCCTGACTGATCGCGCCGAAGGTCGAGCCCCAGCCGACGAAGAGCAGGTCGCCGCTCGCGTCGCCCTGGTCGAGGCGCGCGGCCTCGAAGGCGTCCCGCGCGCCCCTCACCTTGCGGGCGCGGAGCGACGTCATCTCGTGGTGATTGTCCGGGTCGACGCTGATGTGCCCGGTGGTCGCGTCGCGCTCGAGACCCCCCAGCCGGTGCATCAGACCGGGCGTCCCGGGCACCGCCCAGGCTCGCGCGAGCGTCTCCGGGTCCCGGGCGTAGGGCGCGAACGCCGCACCGTTCGCCTGACGATGCTCGACGGGGAAGGGCGCGTAGTCCTTCATGGAGGGGATACGCCATGGCTCGGCGCCGTTGGCGATGTAGCCGTCGCTCAGGAGCATCACCGGCGTCATGAAGCGCGTCGCAAGGCGCACCGCTTCGATGGCGACGTCGAAGCAGTCGCCGGGCGAGCGAGCCGCGAGCACGATGAGCGGCGCGTCGCCGTTCCGGCCGAAGACGGCCTGGAAGAGATCCGACTGCTCCGTCTTCGTCGGTAGCCCCGTGGAGGGGCCACCGCGCTGCACGTCGACCACGACGAGCGGCAGCTCCGTGGCGACGGCCAGGCCGATGGCCTCGGTCTTCAGCGCCACGCCGGGACCGCTCGTCCCCGTGACCCCGAGCGCCCCGCCGTAGCTGGCGCCGAGGGCCGCGCAGACCGCCGCGATCTCGTCCTCGGCCTGGAAGGTGGTCACGCCGTGGGCCTTCAGCTTGGCGAGGCCATGGAGAATCGTGGACGCGGGTGTGATCGGGTAGGACCCATAGAAGAGCGAAAGCCCGGCCAGCTGCGCGCCGGCCGTGAGGCCCCAGGCGAGCGCCTCGTTGCCGTTCACGTTCCGGTAGGTCCCGGGCCCGACCTCGGCCTTGGGCACCCGGTAGACGCCGATGCCGTGCGGCATCTCGGCATTTTCGCCATAGATGTGGCCGGCGTTGAGCGCCGCCACGTTGGCCTCGGCGATCTCGGGCTTCTTCGCGAACTTGTGCCGCAGCCAGTCGATGGTGGGCTGCCGCTCCCGGCCGAAGAGCCAGTACATGAGCCCGAGCGTCCACATGTTCTTCGTGCGCTCGGCGCCCTTCGCCTTGAGGCCGAAAGGAGCCACGGCCGTGCGGCTGAGCTTCCCGATGGGAAGCGGGAGGAGCCGGTAGGCGTCGAGGCTCCCGTCCTCCGTCGGGTTGGCCTCGAAGCCCGCCTTGGCGAGGTTCTTCGCGGTGAAGGCGTCCGTATTGAGCACCAGGAGGCCGCCGCGCTTGAGGCTGGCGAGATTCACCTGCAGCGCCGCCGGGTTCATCGCGACGAGCACGTCGGCGTCGTCGCCGGGGGTCCGGATGTCCTGGCTCGAGAAGTGGACCTGGAAGCCGCTGACGCCGTAGAGCGAGCCCTGTGGCGCCCGAATCTCCGACGGAAAGTCGGGAAAGGTCGCGAGATCGTTGCCCATCACGGCCGCCGTGCTCGCGAACTGGGTACCCGTGAGCTGCATCCCGTCGCCGGAGTCGCCCGCGAAACGCACCACGACGTCGTCGAGGGTTTCGCGTTCTTCGTTCGTCATCACGTCGCTCCGTGCGGGGAGGAGGGCGCGCGCGCCCGGGGGAGCGGACGCCAGGCGTCCACAAATGGTTGTGGTCCCCGATCCCCGGCCTGCATGCTTTCGGCGTGCGAGCGCCGGTGCGGGTGAAGATATGTGGGGTGCGGAGCGCTCGCGACGCCGTGGCCGCGATCGACGCCGGCACCGACGCCCTGGGCCTCAACTTCTGGCCCGAAGGGCCCCGCTTTCTCGCGCCGGCGGACGCTCCCCGCGTCATTCGCGCGGCGCGGGAGCGGGCGCCGCAGGTGGAGCTCGTCGGGGTCTTCGTCGACGTTCCCGTCGGGGAGGTCCGTGCTCTCCGCGCGCGCCTCGGCCTCGACGCGGTGCAGCTCCACGGCCGCGAGACGCCGGCGGACGTCGAGGCGCTCCAGCCCGGCGCCTACAAGGCGATCGGCATCGAAGGGCCCGAAGACATCGCGCGCGCCGCCGCGTACCCCGGCCCGCGCATCCTCCTCGACGCGCGCGTGCCGGGCGGGCCGCCCGGCGGTACGGGAGCGCGCTTCGACTGGGCGCTGGCCGGGCGCTTGGCCCAGGAACGCGTGCTCCTCCTCGCCGGGGGCCTCACGCCGGCCAACGTCGCCGAGGCCGTGCGCCGCGTCCGGCCTCACATGGTCGACGTCGCGAGCGGCGTGGAGACGGCGCCCGGGGTGAAGGACGCCGAGGCGATGCGGGCCTTCGTCCGCGCGGCCAAGGCCGCGCCCTAGCTCCGCTCAGCCGTGGGCCTGCAGGAAGTGCTCGGCCTCGAGCGCGGCCATGCAGCCCGTCCCCGCTGCCGTGATGGCCTGGCGCCACACCTTGTCCTGCACGTCGCCCGCGGCGAAGACCCCCGGCACGTTGGTGGCCGTCGAGTCGGGCTTCGTCACGAGGTAACCCGAGTCGTCGGTCTCCAGCTGCGCGTCCAGGAAGGCCGTATTGGGCACGTGGCCGATGGCGAAGAAGAGACCCGACACGGGGATCTCCTTCTCTGCGCCGTCCTTGGTGCTCTTCACCACGATGCGGTCGAGAAGCGTCCCGTCGCCGTCGGCACGGACGAGCTCGTGGCTCCACACGAACTCGATCTTCGGGTTCGCGAGGGCGCGGTCCTGCATGATCTTCGACGCGCGGAGCTCGTCGCGACGGTGCACGACGTACACCTTCTCGCCGTATTTCGAGAGGAAGGACGCCTCCTCCATGGCCGTGTCGCCGCCACCGATGACGGCGAGGGGCTTGTTCCGGAACATGGGCAGCGCGCCATCGCAGACCGCGCAGGCGCTGATGCCGTGCATCCAGTACTCCCCCTCGCCGGTACCGGGCACCTCCAGCCGCTTCGCCGTGGCGCCCGTGGCGATGATGAGCGGCTCGGCTTCGCCGCTCCGGCCGTCGGCCGCGAAGCGGAAGGGGCGCTGCGAGAGGTCCACGGAGT
>CALCTH010000663.1 GCA_937893795.1 uncultured Myxococcales bacterium
GCCGGCTCCGGGACGCCGAGCAGCGCCTGGGCGTGCTGCTCTTCGACCGCACGCCCGAGGGGCTCGTCGCGACGGCCGCCGGCGAAGAGCTCGCCGAGACCGCCGAGCGCGTCGAGGCCGAGGTGCTGACCACCGAGGGGCGGCTCCTCGGACGCGATGAAGCGCTGCGGGGCCGGCTCCGCGTCTCGACGCTCGACTTCGTCTTCGACGCCTTCCCCGAGCTCTTCGGCACCTTTCGGGAGCGCTACCCGGGCATCGAGGTGACGGTGCGGGTCACGACGGAGAACGTGTCGCTGCGGCGCCGCGAAGCCGACGTGGCGCTTCGGCTGGCGCAGTCCCCGGCCGAGCATCTCGTCGGGCGCCGGGTGGGGACCATTCACTTCGAGGTCTACGCGGCCCGGTCCCTCGTGGAGCGGGTGGGCGAGGACGCCCCGCTCAGCGCCTTTCCGTGGATCGGCTGGGACGACCGAGACGACACGCGCTTCATGGACGCGTGGCTGGCGGAGCACGCGCCGGGCGCCTCCTTCACCATCCGCACGGGCGATTTCGGCGTCACCCGGCGGGCCGTGAGCGCCGGCCTCGGCGCCCACTTCATGCCCTGCTGCCTCGGAGAGCCGGACCCGAACCTCGTCTCCCTCGGTCACCGCCTCGTCGCCGAGGCCCGGGGCCTCTTCGTGCTCACGCTCGCCGACCTCCGCCACAACAGCCGCGTCCGCGCCTTCATGGACCACGCCTACGCCTACTTCGAGCCCCAACGCCCCCGCATGGAAGGCCCACCCCGCTGAGGGGACGGACGGAACCAACGAAACCAACCGAGGCCATTTCCGCAATCATTCCAAGCCTCGCGCCTCGCACGACGCCCATGGCGACGCCGCCCGTGCATTCGTGCACGGCCGGTGGCGAGAAACGCGCGTATCCGTCGCCCGCGCGGGGGGCTACGTCCGTCGTCGTGGACGCCACGCTCTCGCTCTGCCCGCTGGGGCACCTCCTGACGCTCGTCGCCGCAGCCTACGTGCTGGGCTGCGTGCGCTGGGCGTTCCGCGAGCTGGTCCACGGAGAGGAGCTGCACCGATGACCTCGAACGCCATGTTCTGGAACGGCATCGCCGAGAAGTACGCCGCGCAACCCGTCGAGAATCCGGACGCCTTCGACCGGAAGATCGCCGCTACGAAGGCGCGCATGAAGCCCGAGGACGTGGTGCTCGAGCTGGGCTGCGGCACCGGCTCCCTGGCGCTGCGCCTCCAGGCCCACGCGGCCGAGATCCACGGCGTGGACGTCTCCGACGAGATGATCCGCATCGCGCGCGAGAAGGCCGAGGCCGCGAAGGCCGACCACGTGACCTTTCACGTGGGCGCCCTCGAGGAGGGCCTGGAGGGCTTCGCCCCCGAGAGCGTCGACGTCGCGCTCGCCTTCAGCCTGCTCCACCTCGTCGAAGACCGCGCCGCGACGGTCCGCTGGCTCTTCGAGCGTCTCCGCCCCGGCGGCACCTTCGTCGCGTCCACGGTCTGTCTCGGCAAGCGCGCGTGGTTCTTCGCGCCGCTGATCTTCCTCATGCGCCTCTTCGGCAAGGCACCGCGCGTGTGGTTCGTGACACCGGAGCAGCTCGTCGACGAGATGCGGGAAGCGGGCTTCGTCGACGTCGAGCGCGTGGACGTCGGCGCGAAGGACACCGTCGCCTTCACGCTGGCCACCAAGCCGGCCTGAGCCGCTACGCCGGCTCCTCGCCGAGCGGCTGGCCCACGTCGACCCGGTGCCCGTCCGGGTCCTCGAAGACGAAGGTCCGCATGCCCCAGGGCGCGGTCCGGAGCGCCTCCACCACCTTCGCGCCCGCCGCCACACAGCGCCCATGCGCCCAGTCGGCGTCCGCCACGATGAGGTGGAACACCGGGTTGGCGCGCGGCGCCGGGTCGCTGCAGCGCGAGAGGTGCACCTCGGCCGCGTCCTTCTTGAGCACGGCGTAGGTCGCCGGCTCCTCGAAGGTGAAGGTCACCTCGAGCCCGAGCGCGGCCTCGTAGAAGCGGCAGCTCGCTCCGACGTCCGCGACGGGGAGCGTCGGCGCGGTACGCCCGAGTTGGGTTCGGTCGTTCGACACCGGTAGACCCTACCTTCCTTCGGCAGACGGTGCGGGAGAGGCGCGGCCCTTTCTGGCGCCCTGCTCGGGCTCGCCGGCCCCTCTTTCAGCACTCGCCTTCGCTGAGCACGTCTTGACCGGCCTGGCGCGCGGCACATGCGTTGGCGTAGGTCGCGCCATCGCAGCCGCAAACAGGATCGAGAATGTCGTCGCAGTTCCGGGGCCGCGGCATGCAGCGGCCGTCGTCGCCGCTGGAGCCGCAACCGTTCCTCGGGTAGTCGCAGTACGAGCGAGGGCCGCAGGCGGGCTCCGATCCGCACTCCCGCTCGCAGGTGGCGTGGTCCGCGAAGCACCGCGCCGCGTCCCCGTAGAGCAGGTCGCAATCCGGGCCCGCGCAATCGCAGCCGCTCAGCAGCACGCAGGTGCTCCCGTTCCATGCGATGCCGAGCCCGAGCGCGCACACGCCCTCGCCCCGGGCGCGAAAGGGCGCGCACGACTCCCGCGGCGGGCACTCTTCGACGTCGGGACAGTTGGCGTCGCCGAAGGGGCAGATGAGGTCTTCGCCGCCAGTCTCGCAGTTGGGTACGGGGCAGCAGAGCTCAGCCTCTGGCGCACAGGTCGCGTCTCCGCAGACGAGCGGCGTCGCTAGGTCGCGCGCGCCGGCGTCGAAGACCCCCATGTCCCGCGCCCCCGCGTCGCCGTCCCCGAGGTCGGGTCCAACCCCCACCACGGTGGTGCGCGGGCAGCCCAGGAGAAGCACGAGTGGCACGGCGTGGCACGGTCGGAGACGCATGCTCGACGCCCGAGCACTCTACGTGCCAACGCCCGCTCGGCCGCGATGGCCTCGCCAAGCCCGGGGCGACGAAGCCCCCAGCTTCCGAGCGGCTCGCTTCGTTGGGCGCGCGACATGCCGCGTCTGGCGTCGGGCCCTCGCCACCATCTTCTTCGCCGCGCCGGACGGGCCCAGCGACGGCCGGGCGCCGCCCGGAGCCCGCGGGAGGCAGCACTTCGAGGCCGGACTACCTCCGTCAGCCTGCGCTCCAGAGCTCGACCAGCGACGGATCGGCTAACCGCGGTCCGCGATCCGGTCAGCCACGTGGCCTGTAAACGGAGTTGGCACTCGGGAGGCGGCCGTTTGCGGGCTGCGGTCGGGGATGAGAAGGGCCTCTTGGGCCCGGGCTCGCGCCCTTCAGGCCGAAGACCGCCTCTGCGGATTCGCAAGGGCGATCTTCAGCGACTTCCCGGACGGCAACGCACGCTCCGCACGGCGGCGCCTACGGGCTCATGTCCATGCTCGAGGATCTCGCCGGGCCCGCGGCCCGGGCCTCGGGCCGAGCCCCGGGGGAGGGTCGGCGCGGCGGCGCGTAACAAGGACGGCCGAGAGCGGTAGCCTTCGGGCAGTCGAGAGGGGGCAAGACGTGGAACAGCTCGTCGTGCTGGGGGCCGGGGGGCTCTTTTTCGTGAGTCTCATCGTGCTGCTGGTGCGCATGGCGGGCGCCAAAAAAAGCGGGCGTTTCAAGGCTTCGCCGACGCCCACGGGCTGAGCTTCGAGGACGGGCGCTTCGCGCGTGTGCGGGGGACGCTCGACGGGCGGAGCTTCGAGCTCCGCGGGGAGCTCTCAGTGGACCCGATGACCGGCCGGCAACGGGCCGACCTGCCGCAGGACCTCGTCCTCTCGATGGACCTGAACGGGGCGTTGCCCTCGGGCCTCTCCTTCGGGAAGGCCGGCTTCCTCGAGAAGGGGAAGCAGCCGATTGGCGATCCGGCCTTCGATAAACGCGTCCCGCGGCCCGAAGCGGACCCCGGTGTCCCGGTCCTCGGCTCCTACGGGCCCGGGCGCTCTTCCGCCGGGCCCGCGACGTCGGCGGGGAAGGCCGTCCAGCCCACGAGCTCCTGGCTCATGCCCCCCACCTCCGGGTCGAGCGCGCCGCGAAAGCCCGTCTCGCGCGTGAGCGGTTGGTTCGTGCAACCGCTCGGCCCGCCCGCCCCGCGCGGCGGCTGGAAGGGCGGCGGTCTCCCCATCATGCCCGGGGGCGTTTCGGGGGGCTCGTAGGGGCTCGCGAGCGCGTTCCCGTAGCAGGCGTCGGCCTCGACGTTCCCCGTCTCCTCGTCGAGCGCGAGTCCCGACGCGCCCTCGAAGCTCACCCCCATGGGGTGGTAGAAGAGCGAGCCCGTCACGGACAGCGACGCGGCCCCGTCGAGCACCGCGGCCTGCAGATAGCCGACGAAGGCCGAGTCGACGAAGTCGAGCGCCCCGAGCTCCACGCGAACGGCGGTGGTGACCGCGCTCGCCCCGCCTCGCCCGCCGCCCGGACCCACGAGCGCGGAGACGTTGGCGAAGCGCATGGGCGCACGCGTCTCTCCGGCGTCCAGCCGCCTGCTACCGACGACGAGGGCGTGGCGGTCCGGCGGCCCTCCCGAACGATCGTCGACGTGAAGCACCAGGTGCTGACCGTGCGGCCCGTCCGCGGCCCCCGGCCAGTCGTAGTCGACCAGCAGCGCGTTTCGGCCCGCGTCGTTCACGACGAGCCAGTCGAGGGCGACGGAGCCGCCGAGCACGTGCACGCCATCGCCCCGGGCCCCGCTCACCTGCACGTGGTCGACAGTGGTGGCCGCGCCGCAACCCGCGAGCGTCAGCGCCGCGAGCCGCGCCTGCTCGCCCCGGGGCGCGCTCGGTGCTCCCGCGCCCTCGATGCGCAGGAAGCGAAGCGTGCCGCAGTCGGCCGTCGCACCCGCCCCGAAGGGCAGATCGATCGTCGGCGGGTCGAACGCGCGCTCGTCCGCGAGGTCGACGCGCGGGTCGGCATCGTCCCCCACGAGAGCCACGCCCTCCCAGCGCTCGCCGACCGTGGAACGAAGCACGACCGCGTCGTTCTTCTCGCCGCGGACGTTCAGCGACCCGCCGGGCGCCGTGACCAGGCGCGCGCCTTCCTCGAAGAGGATGCACACGCCCGCCTCCACGGTGAGCATGTTGAACACCGCGAGCTCCGCGTCGCCCGCGCCGCCAGCCACGACGTAGGTGACGTCGTCCTCGCGCAGCGTCACGTCGGCGTCGCCCATTCCCGTCGGTGGCACCGGCTGCTGACGGCAGCGGCACTCGTCCGGCAGGTCGGGGTGAACGGCGACGAAGTCCCGGGGACCCAGCTGGCAGCCCGCGCCGAAGGCCACCGGCGATGGAAGCGGTCCGAGCTCGGTGCATCCCGCGAGCGCGAGCGCGAGCGCGATCCACCGCAAGCGAGACCACCGCCGCTCAGAAGCGAAGCGCACAGCTCACCTCCCCCGCGCCAGCGCTCACTGCGGGCACGCAGCGCCAGGCCCTGGCATCGTCACGCCCCGGCCGCGCGAGCAGGAGCAGCGCGGTGGCGGCGCCCAGGCTCGCGAGGCTGAGCCCGAGCGTGACGTACCCGGCGCGCTCGGCCCGGAGCGCGTCGTCGCGTTGATCCTGGCAGCCCGCCAAGAACGCATCGGTGAAGCCCCCCGGGGCCCGGTTCGTGCAGTCGTCGCGGTAGCGGCGCGCACGGCGCTCGCGGCCAAGGCCGAGGCCGAGGCTCACGACCAGGCCCGCACCTCCTGCCGCCAGCAGGCCCACGCCGGTCCGGCGCCGCCGCTCTACCGCTCTCGAGGGCGGGAGGACCTCACGCTCCGCAGTCACGGTGGCGGTCGTGGCGGTCGTGGCGGTCGTGGCGGGCACCGGCGGCGCGGGCGGCAGCGCGACCGGCGCCCGCTCGCGCAGCGTGACCACTTCCCGCGCCATGCGCCGACCCTCGATGGGCACGATGCGTGTGATCGGGTAGTGCCCCTCGGCGCGCACCTCCAGCGTCACCTCGCCGGCCAGCAGGCGTAGCGGGCGGGCCAGCGGCAAGCGCCCCCGGGCGAGCCCATCGATCCACACCTCCGCCCCGGGGACGTTTCCCACGACCTCGAGGTCTCCGATGCGCGCCCCCACGCGCTCGAGCTCGGCTTGGAGCACCTCGCGGCGCGCCTCGATCCAGGGGTCGTCCTCCGCGGCGAGGGCCGCTGCGAGGTGGGCATCGGCGGAGAGCCAGCGCCCGAGCGCGAGCTCCGCCAGGGCCACCTGGGTGAGCGCCCGCGGGCTAGGTGCGACCGCGTGGACCCGCTCGAAGACCGCCAGCGCCTCCTCGTCCCGCCCCGCCTGACGCAGGCTCACCCCTTCGTCGTAGAGCGCCTCGAGCGCCTCGGAAGAGAGCGCCGCTTCGGCATCCGGACCGGGCTGCGCGGCGGCGACGCTGGCGCTCCAGCCCAGGACCGATACGAGCAGCGCGAGCGCGGAGTCAGCGCAGGATGAGCGCGGCGTTCGATCCGCGCTCCGGAGGCGCAGGGACCTGCCGCCGGCGCGTCCGTCGCATGGCGGAGCGGCGCCGTGCGGAGTCTGGGCGCGCCTGGGCGGCGTCGGTCGGCTCGGCGTCCTGGGCGCCACGGTCCGACCGTGCCATGTCGGGCGCCGGATTGCCCAACGCCTGCGGGGTGCCGACGTCCGCCGGAGCGGGGCT
>CALCTH010000664.1 GCA_937893795.1 uncultured Myxococcales bacterium
GTCGGCCCGGCCGTGCGGAACGCGAACATGGCGGCCGGAGGCCTCGTCGCCTACGCGATCGATGGCCAGCCCGGGCAGTGCTTCGTCGCCGTCGCGCTGGCCGGCGAGACCTCGGACCTTAACATCATCGTCATCGACCCGCGTGGCCAGGACATCGGCCACGACGTGATGCCCGACGCGAGCCCGCACGTGCGCGTCTGCCCGACGCAACCGGGGCGGCACATCGCCCGCGTGCAGATGGCCCGTGGCGGCGGCGAGTACTACTACGCCCTCTATCGCGGTGCGCCGAGCGCCGACCCGCAGCTGGCGGCCTTCTTCGGCACCAGCGCGCCCGCGGCCGCCGCGGCGCCGCAGGAGGCGGAGCGCAGCCCCGACGTCGACGCGCGCCTCGCGGGGTACGCCCGCCAGCTCACCGGCGCGCGCTTCCAGCGCGCCGGTGACACCCAGGGCGTGGTGCTCGGCGATGGCGAAGACCGCCGCTTCCCGCTCAACCTCCAGCAGGGCTACTGCTACGCCTTCGCGAGCGTCGCCGGCAACGGCGCCCGCGACACGGACCTCTACATCCTCAACGGCGCCGGCGAGACCATCCAGAGCGACACGCGCGTCGATCGCGATGCCGTCGTTCGCTACTGCCCGCCCTCCGCCGGGAGCTTCGTGCTCCGGGCGCTCCTCTACGACGGGCAGGGCCCGCTCTTCATCGCGGGCTGGGTCCAGAGCCGCGCGGGCACCACGCCGACGCCAACGAGCGACGGTGAGGTGATCTCCGACCAGTCGACGGCCGGCGGCGGCGTCGCGGAGGCCTTCGCGCTCCGGGACGCCGACATCCGGGCCCGCGGCTACGAGCCCTACGGCGACCAGGCCGCGGGGACCCTCAGCGCCGGTCAGGCGGCCGATCAGGTCATCCGCCTCGAGGGCGGCAAGTGCTACGCCCTCGTCGCCACCGGCGACAACCGGGTCCGCGACCTCGACCTCGCCGTGGTCGATGGCCAGGGCCGGGAGATCGACCGGCACGGGGGCGCGGGCGCCTCGGCGACCGTGCGCGTCTGCGCGCCGTCGACCGGCGAGTACCGTGCGCAGGTCCGCATGGCCGATGGGGCCGGCGACTACCTGGTCCAGGCCTACCGGTGGCCGCGCGGGACCCGCGGACCCTTCAATCTGAGCGGGCTCATCTACGTACGCCTCGCCGAGGTCACCTCGCTCCTCAGCGTGGAGGGCTACGAGCCCGACGCGAACTTCTCTCCGGGCCAGGGCACGATCCGCCGTGAGGGCGGCAGCGCCTCGCACACCCTCGAGCTGCCCGGAGGTCGCTGCTACGCCGTGCTCGTCGTGGGCGGTGACGGCGTCGTCGACCTCGATCTCCGCCTGCGTCAGGGCGCGCAGGAGCTCGGCGGCGACACGAGCGTCAACGCCTTCCCGGACGTACGCACCTGCGCCAGCGGCCCGACCCGGCTGACGCTCCAGGTCGAGGCTCGGGCCGGACAGGGCGCGTACTTCTACCAGGTGTTCAGCCGCGACGGCTGACGCCAGCTCAGCCGGCCGACACGCGCGCGGGGATCGTCCGGCGAAGCGCTGCGACGCGTCGCTCGGCCTCGCGAAGCCGCGCCTCGAACGCGGCGGAAGCCCCGGCTCGCGAGGCCAGGGCGCCGCGTAGCGCGAGGGCCTCGTCGGGCTCCGAGCAGACGAGGAGCAGGTCGCAGCCGGCCTCGAGCGCGGCGACGCCGGCCCCGGTGACACCGAGGGCGTCGCGCACGGCGGCCATCTCGAGGTCGTCGCTGAGCATGGCGCCGCCGAAGCCCAGCGTGTCGCGCGCGAGCTCGGTCAGCACGGCGCGCGAAAGCGGCGCCGGCACTTCGGGGGCGAGAGCGTCGGAGACGACGTGCGCGCGCATCCAGGCCGGGAGCGCCAGCGCGCCGCGGAAGGCCTCGAGCGCGACGGCGGCGAGGCGCTCACGCCCGTGCCGCACGCGCGGACGCGCCACGTGCGAGTCGAGCGCGGTGTCGCCGTGCCCGGGGAAGTGCTTGGCGCACGCGTCGAGGCCCGCCGCCTCGAGGCCCGACGCGAACGCGCCGGCGTGCCTCCGCACGGCCTCGGCCGTGGCCGCGAAGGCCCGGTCGCCGATGACGGGGTTGGCGTCGTTCGTGTGCACGTCGAAGACCGGCGCCAGGTTCATGGACACGCCGGCGGCTCGAAGTGCCTTCCCCTGGCGCTCGGCCACCCTCCGCGTCTCCGCGCTCTCGCCCCGGCCGAGCGTAGCCGCCGGGGGCACCGTGGGCATGGGCGGACCGCGCCGCGCGCCCCGGCCGCCCACCAGGTCGATGGCCACGATGAGCCCCCGCGGCGCGGCCTGGAGACCTGCGACGAGCGCGCGCGCCTCCGCGGGCGTCCTCGCGTTGCGGGCGAAAAGCACCACCCCGGCCAAGGCGTCGCCACGCAGAGCCTCCGCGAGCTCCACGGGCGGGGAGGTCCCGGGAAACCCGGCGAGGACGACCCGACCCGCCAGGGCCTCGAGCTCGGCGGCGCGCATGGCTGGAGCCTGGCGCGCCGGCGGCGCGGGCGCGAGGCCTTGGAGCGCGGGATTGCGAGGGCGCACCGAGATTGCTAGGCCTTCGGAGCGGACCCGAGGTCCGCGGTCCCTCGGGGCCACCACCAGCTACGGACCGCCGGGCCTTCGCGAGCCCCGCGCCCGAGCCCCCGCCGGTCGGCTCGCCTTTGCGGCCCGGCGGATGAGCATCGGGCCCGGACCGACACGAGAGCGCTTTCGGCGGGCTCTGAGGAGTCCCCCATTTCTTCCCCCGACGCGAGCGCCGACTCCGATCCCCGGCGCGAGGAGAGGGCCGCACGGCGTTCCCGACGTTCCGACACGTCGGTGACCCCGCCCGCGCTGCCTGGACCGCCGCCGGCCCGCTACGCCATCGCCCTCCCCGAGGCCCACATGGACCCGGACGCGGTGAAGGTGATCAAGCGGCTCACGCGGCACGGCCACATCGCCTACCTCGTGGGCGGCGGCGTGCGCGATCTGCTCCTGGGCCGGCGACCCAAGGACTTCGACGTCGCGACGAGCGCCCGCCCCGGCGAGGTCCGGAAGCTCTTCCGGAACTGCCGGATCATCGGCCGGCGCTTTCGACTCGCGCACATCCTCTTCGGCGACGG
Organism: uncultured Myxococcales bacterium; assembly: GCA_937893795.1. GTDB lineage: Bacteria > Myxococcota_A > Polyangia > Polyangiales > Houyiibacteriaceae > CALCTH01. The sequence goes on from CALCTH010000664.1 coordinate 3,151, forward strand.
GAAGATCATCGAGACGGCGACCTTCCGCCGCGACCCCACGCAGAAGCTCGAGCTGCTGCCCTACCCCGCCTGGCCGGAGGGGGCGGCGAAGAACGGGGAGCGTCCCGTGAAGCTGGCGCCGCAGCGCAGCGAGCGCGCGGAAGACGAGGACCTCCTCATCCGCAACGACAACGTCTTCGGCCATCCCTACGAAGACGCGATCCGGCGCGACTTCACCATCAACGGCCTCTTCTACGACTTCGAGCACGGCGAGGTGATCGATTACGTCGGCGGCATGCCGGACCTTCGGGGTCGCGTCGTGCGCACCATCGGAGACCCCGACGTGCGCTTTCGCGAGGACCCGGTCCGCATTCTCCGCGCCGTCAAGTTCAGCGCGCGCATCGACATGGGCATCGACCCGGAGGTCTACGACGCGATGGTCGACTTCCGCTACGAGCTCGGGCGGGCCGCGCGTCCTCGGCTCCTCGAGGAGCTGCTTCGCTTTCTCCGCGGAAGCGCCGCCCACCGCTCGATCTACCTCGCGTGGGACCTCGGAGTGCTCCACGTCATGCTCCCGGAGGTCGCGTGTTTCCTCGACGACGACGCACCGGGAACGGCCGCGACCTGGGGACGCCTCGAGGCCATCGACCGACGCATCGGACGGGGCGAGAAGCCTTCGGACGCCGTGCTCCTGGCGGCGTTGCTCCTCGGTCCGCTGGAGGAGGCCATCGAGGGCGTCCGGGACCCGAGCTCGGCCTTCGAGGACTTCATGGACGACCTGGCCCTTCGCCTCGCGGTGCCGCGCCGGCTGAAGGACCGGCTGCGCCTCCTGGTCACGAGCCAGCGGCGGCTGCGGAGCGGCAAGGTGGGGACGCTGGCGCGGCGCGAGTTCTTCGCCGACGCGGCCAGGCTCCACGCCATCGACGCGGAGGGCCATGGGCGGTCCGTGCCCGAGTGGGCGCAATCGCCGGAACAGGTGGAGACGGCGGAAGCGCCGCGGCGGCGGCGGCGGCGACGGCGGCGCCGACGCAGCGGTGACTGAGCCGGGCTCAGTCGAGGCGATCGCTGACCACGTCGAGGATGACCTTGCATGCGCGCACGTGCGGGTCCTCGAGGTCGGCGTCGGGGAGCCGATGCGAGAGGTTCGCGGCGGTGATGAGCACGTGCGTCGTCTCCTCCGTCAACTCCACCGGGAGGTAGGCGCGGGGATGCGCGGGGTCCGGGGTCGCCTCGCGGCGTCCGAGCGGGCGCCCCGTCGCGTCGAGGCGGGTGACGACCAGCTTCCACTCGACCCCGTGCTCGCCGCGCAGCCATACGCGGAGCCGCGACTCCGGCGGCGCGCCCCGCACCTCCACGATGCCGTGGGTCGCGCCGTAGGGCCCGAGTGCCGGACTCGGCCCCGTGTGCTCCGGGAGGGCAGCGAAGCCGACCGCGAAGGCCACGGGCGGAGCCATGTCCTCGCCCAGACCGAGGAGGCCCGGCGGCGCCCCGAAGGCCTCGCGGGAGCCGAGGAAGAAGCGCGCGGCGTTCAGGCGGGCGACGAGGTCCTCGAGGCGCCGGTCACCGGCTCCGGTCACGGCCTCGAGGGCCTGCCAGAGGTCCGGCCCCGCCCGGAGGCCCTCCGCCTGCCCCTCCCACGTGCGCTGGCGCGCGAGCTGCCAAAGCTCGCGGAGAAAGCGACCGCTCCCACCGTCCCGCTGCTCCCCGAGGAGCGCCAGGAGGATGCCGCCGCCGGCCCCATCGTCGGCGGCTTCGGCGATCCAGCCACGCCCGGGCTCGGCCTGCTGTCGCTGTGCCCCGTCACCGCAGGCGAAGCGCCCGAGCCACCGATAGGCGAGCGCGCTCGCCGTGGCCCGTCGCCACGCCTCGGCCTCCGCGGGATCGAGGGACAGGAGCAGCGCTTCGGCCACGCCACGCGCGACGCACGCTTCGAGATCGCCGGGCGCCGGGGCGACGCGGGCGTAGGCGTACATGCGGTCGAGGTAGGTGACGCGGTCCAGGCCGTCCGTCGCAGCCTCGGCCAGCCGGGCCGTGGGCGTCAGGTAGACGTCCAGGCCGGCGCCGCCGCCCCGGCCGCCATCGCTTCCGGGACCCGCCCAGCCGCCCGCGGTGAGGAAGGCGAGGAAGGCCTCGGCGTGGCCGAGCGCCGCGTCGACGACGGAGGCGGGGACGCCGGGGGCCCCGTGCACGGCCACGTGCCCGGCCAGGGCTTCGCGGCGAAGGGCGGCCCGAGGGCGTGGCTCGGGCGCGGGCGCAGGCCTATGCCGACCGGGCCAGCGAT
>CALCTH010000665.1 GCA_937893795.1 uncultured Myxococcales bacterium
CGAGGCCGCCGCGCCGGAGCGCGCGGCCCGCCTCGACGGATGGCTCGCGGGCCCGGGGCGCGCCGTGAACTACCGGCTCGTCTCCGCGGAGAGCACCCGGGAGGGCGACGCCTTCGTGCACAACATCGTGGTGGCGCGCGACGTGCGGGTGCTGGACCCGGAGAGCGCCGACCTGCCGCGGGCCGAGCCCCTCGAGGTGGAGGTCCGGGACGGCAACGGTGCACGGGTGCGCGGCGTCTGGGACGGCGAAGGAGAGCGCGGCGAGCTGGTGCTTCGGAGCGGTGCACCGCTTCGCCTCGTGCGCCTCGACCCGCGCGGGCGGCGCGCGCAGGACGCGGCAGCGACGGACGGTCATCCCCGCGCCGACGACGGCAACCGCTGGCCCCTCCGCCCGCCGATCCTCGAGCAAATCGACGTGTCCTACAACGCGACGGCGCAGCAGATCGTGTTCATCGCGGACGCCGCGCTCCGGCGTCAGTACGACCTCCAAAACACCTTCACGCTGCGTGCGACGAGCAACGTGCGCGGCACGGGCAGCTCGGTGGGCTACGTCCGGGGCCTCGGGCGGCGCCGGGACACGAACCGCCGACGCATCGGCGTGGGCGGTTCGCTGAGCGCGACCTCCCTGAACGCCGGCTTCGCCACGGACGCCAACGCCGCGGTCGGCGGCGCCCGCCTCGGCGCCGGCGTCAGCGCTGGCTACGGGGACCAGCGATACTTCCTCGACCCGCGCCAGGGGTGGCGCCTGGGCGGCGGCCTGGGCGCCGGCGTCGTCTTCCGCGACGACGACACGCGCAGCTGGACGCTCACGGCCAACCTGCGCGGCAACGTCACCGTCCCCACGGGGCTACGGGGCGCCCTGGTCGTCGCCTACGGCGCGACGTGGGTCTTCGGCGACCCGACCGCCAACGAGCGGGCTGGCGCGGGGGGGCGCGTTCTGCTGCGCGGCTACGTAGCGAACGAGGCGCTCGGCCGCGGCCGCGCCTTCGTGGTGGTGGAGCAGCGCTTCACGCCTACCTTCCTGAGCGACCTGCACCTCGGCGTCTTCGAGCTCGCCTACGTTCGGGAGGTACAGCTCGCGGCCTTCGCCGGACTCGCCGGCCTCGCCGACGCCACCGGCGTCGACCTGGGCGACGACGGCGTCCCGTTTCGCTCGAACGAGGGCAGCGTTCTCGCCGCGGAGGTCGGCGTCGGCGTGCGGGTCCACTTCGAGTACCTCGGCATCCAGCCCGCGGTGCTCGTCGTCGACGTCGCGGTGCCGCTCTTGCGGGAGGAGGACGACCGGGAGCGCCGCGGACCGGTCTCCGTGCTCCTGGCCTTCGAGCAGTTCTTCTGAGGCGTGCCCTCAGTCCGCGCGGCCGCGCGGATGATGCCGCTGGAGCACCGCGGCGAGGCGTTCCCCGCCGACGTGCGTGTAGAGCTGCGTCGTCGCCACGTCCGCGTGGCCGAGCATGCTTTGCACCGCGCGGAGATCGGCGCCGCCGAGCAGGAGATGCGTCGCGAAGGAGTGCCGGAGCTGATGCGGCGTGACGTTCTTGGTGATGCCGGCGGCGGCGGCGTAGCGCTTCACGCCCTGCCAGAAGGCCTGCCGCGTCAGGCGCCGGCGCCGCCGCGACAGGAAGACGGCCCGCTCACCGCCATCGCTCCAGCCCGGCCGCACCTCGCCGAGGTAGAGCCCGAGCACCTCCCCCGCGTGCCCGCCCAGCGGCACGAGCCGCTCCTTGGCGCCCTTGCCCCGCACGCGCAGGAAGCTCGCTTCGAGGTTCACGTCGGCCAACTCGAGGCCGACGAGCTCGCTGACGCGAAGCCCCGCGGCGTACATGGTCGTGAGCATGGCGCGGTCTCGGACCGCTTCCGGCGCCTCGCCCTGGGGCGCCGCGAGCAGCCGGCGCACCTCCTCGCGGCTGAGCACGCTCGGCAGACGGCGACCGAGCTTTGGCGTGTCGAGGAGCTCCGTCGGGTCCGCGCGGAGCACACGCTCCCGGCAGAGGTAGCGGTAGAAGCCGCGCACGGCGCTGAGCAGCCGCGCCTGGCTCCGCGCGGCCCGCCCTTCCCGCGAGCGCGCAACGAGGAAGGAGAGCACCGTCTCGGCGCTCGCGCGCTCCACGCTCTCGCCGGCGTCCTCGACGTGACGAAGCCACGCGCCGAGATCCGTCGCGTAGGCCTCGAGGGTGTTCGTCGCGAGGCCGCGTTCGAGGCGAAGGTGGTCGAGATAGCCGTCGACCAGCAGGCTCGAACGCGCGTCGGTCACGGGCACACGCTATCAGCGCGAGCCGAGCGAGCGCGAAAAGGCGCCAGCGCTCCACCTTTGCCGGCACGGGAACGGGGGCTCGCCGAGGTGAGGGCGTGATACAGAGCCCCTCCAGCGTGCGTCGTGTCTTCCTGGTTCCGGGCTTCTTCGGCTTCGCCAACCTCGGTGACTTCCCGTACTTCAGCGGGACGCCCGGGCTCCTGCAGGCCGAGCTGGCGCAGCACGGGAAACCCGCGGAGGTGGTGCCGCTCTCGACGCTGCCCACGGCCTCCATCCGCGCGCGCGCCGCGTTCCTGGCGGAGGCGCTCGGCGAGCGCTCCGAGGCGGGGGACGAAGTGCACCTGGTCGGGCACTCGACCGGCGGCCTCGACGCCCGCTTCCTCGTGTCGGCTCCCACGCCGGAGCTGGCCGCGCTCGCGCGACGCGTGCGCTCCGTGATCACCGTGGCGGCGCCGCACCGAGGCACGCCCGCGGCCGCTCGTTTCACGGGGCTCATGGGCCAGCGCCTGCTCCGGCTTCTCTCGCTGAGCACCATTCACGCCGTGCGCCTCGGCGGCATCCCGCTCCCGGCGCTCATCTTTTTTGGCCAACGCGCTCCGCGGTGGCTCGGGCGACGCCGTGAGCGAAAGCGTCGTCGCCCAGATCTACCGGCTCGTGCTCAGCGACTTCCGCCGGTCGCGCCGCCAGGAGATCGAGGCCTACTTCGAGGAGGCGCAGCGCGATCAGACGCTTCTGCTCCAGCTGACGCCGGAATCCATGGACCTCTTCCACGCCTTCGCGACGCCGCAGCCCGGCGTGCGCTTCGCCTCCGTGGTCACGCGAGCTCCGGCCCCGGGATTGCGGCGACAGCTCGCCGTGGGTCTCCGTCCCGCGCGCCAGGCGGGCTACGGGCTCTACCGCGGTCTACATCACTCGGCGCGCCTCGCACCGACCACCCGCATCGACCTCGCGAACGGCCAACGAGAGGCGCTGACGCGGGCCTACGGGGCCCTTCCGACGGCCTCGGACAGCGACGGCATCGTGCCGACGCTTTCCCAGCCATGGGGCGAGGTCATCCACGCCGTCCAGGCCGACCACCTCGACGTGATGGGGCACTTCCGCGGTGGCGCCAGCGCGCCGGACCACGTGGACTGGCTCCGCACCGGCTCGGACTTCGGCATGCGCCACTACCAGCGCTTCATCGCCCGCATGGCGAGCTTCATCGCCGACGCGCCACGGCGACGGCGACGCTAGCCGCTCGGTCTACTGACTGGCCGGCGCGGCGCGCAGCGTGAGCGTGTAGGCGCCCCCCTGATTCGCCTCGTAGCTGTTCGCCCAGACGACGTAAGTTCCGGACGCCGGCGCGACGACGGTGATCTGGGAGTTGGTGTTTCCCTGCACCGCGTCGTCGTTCTCCTCGAGCCACTCTCCGTCGTTCACGCCGCGGCGGCGGAGCTGGAGGTAGGTGTCGAATTTGTCCGAGGTCATCTGCACCGTGATCGGCCAGCCCTCCTCCGCCTCGAAGGTGTACTCGTCGTACCAGGACTGGTCGCGAGGGTGCTGCGAGTCGCCCTGAGCGAGCTCGCCCTGGTGCGTCTGGTTGACGGGCTCGGCGCTGGAGCAGGCCGCGAGGGCGAGGGCGAGGAGCGGCAGGAGGAGTCGGGTGCGGGTCATCGGTTCTCGGCTTTCGGTTCGCGTCGTTGAAGCGTCGGGCACGGCCGCTCAGGCCTGGCCCACCGTGTGTACGTTGGGCGCGGCCTCGAACACCCCTCGCCGCTTCGCGGCCGCGAGTACGCGGAGGCCCTCGCGGTAGCCCCGGCGGACGAGGCGTCGGCCCTCGCGGAGGGAGGTGAAGCGAAAGCGTCCGAGGTCTGGGCTCACGTTGAGCACCTGCACGTGCGGATGGAGCTGATGCACGAGATCGATCCCTCGGCGCTCCTTCTCGCTCAGCACCACGTTGAGCGCCTGCCGCCCGATGGCGAAGGCGCCACGCTTGGCGAGCGTGCCCTCCTCCGGCGTGGGCATGTGCGGCCGGTAGACGTTCGACACGATGATCACGTCCGCCCTGGCCTCGAGGGCGAGGTCGAGGCTGAGGGTACGGACGATCTCGCCGTCGACGTAGTAGCGCCCTTCGATCTTATGAGGCCGATAGAGCATCGGCACGCAGCAGGAAGCGGCGACGGCCTCGCTGATGGGCACGTCGTCGCGGTGCCCGGGCCCGAAGACGGCTCGGCCGCGCCCATCGACGTCGGCGGCCGTCACCAGCAGGGTCCGGTCGAGCTCGCGAAAGTCGTTCATGGGCAGGCGCTGCCGGAGCACGCGCTCGAAGCGGTCGATGCTCAAGAGCCCGCTCAGGAGCCAGCCGGGGCTCCGGAGCTGTGCCGCGCTCGGCGGCCCCAGGAAGGTACGCGCGGGCGGGGGCAGCGCGCCCTCCGAACGCGGTCCGCCGCGCGCCCAGGCGCCCAGGGCCTCGGTCCCGAGCCCCGACGCGACGAAGGCCGCCGCCACGGCGCCGGAGCTGGTCCCGACGAAGACGTCGGGAACGAGCGCCAGCTCCTCCATGGCCCGGAGAACGCCGAGGTGCGCGAGGCCCTTGCTTCCTCCACCCGACGCTACGAACGCCACACGCGGTCGACCCACCTCGCTCAAACTCCTCGCGCGCGCAGGTGGCGCGTCCCCACCATGGGACCCCGGAGCCCTCCTCGCGTCAAGCGCTCCGGCGCCGCGAGGCCGGGCTCAGCCGCGCTCGCGCTGGTTTCCGCGAAGGGCCCGGAGCGTGAGCTCGCGGAGCTTGGGACGGGCGTCGCGGGAGAGCGCCGAGCGCGGCCAGCGCCGAATGAGCTCCCGGAGCGCGTCCCGTGCCGTGTCGATGTCGTCGAGCTCTTCGGCGCAGAGGGCGAGGAGCCAGGTGGCGTCGTCCTGGAGATCCGGATCGATGGTCTGCTCGACGACCAGGCGCGTGTAGACCATCGCCTCGCTCTGGCGGCCGAGCTTCCGGAGCGCGCGAGCCAGCTGGTACTGCACAGAGGGGATGTGCGCGGCCTCGTCCTTGAGGCGGATGGCCGTCTGGAACTTCTCCGCAGCCTCCGCGTAGCGTTCCGTACGCATCAGCTCGAGCCCGTTCTGGTAGCTCTGGATGCTCAGATCGAGGCGGAAGAGATCGTAGGTGTCGCGGAAGAAGGCCGCCTCGGCGCGGCTCAGGTTCTCTCGGGCGATCTCCTCGTATCCGTCGACGACCTCCTGGCGCTTTTGCTGGCGGATGAGGTCGTAGAAGCGCCCGGCCAGGGCCTCGGCGCGGCTCCGCTCCTCGGCGCGCCGCGTCTCCTCGGCGAGATCGATGCCCAGCTCGCGCACCTCGCCCTCGAGCTGGACCATGTCGGACTCGATCTCCCCGATGCGCGCGTCGGAGGCGAACTTGAGGCCCGCGAAGGAGATCACGGCCACGGTCACGAGGAAGAAGGCCCCGTTCCAGTTGAAGCGCCGCTCGTAGCCCGCCTGCCGCTTGGCGATGGACTTCACGTCCGCGCCCAGGCTGTTGACGAGATTGTTCGTCTTGATGACGAGGCCGCGGGACTCGATGATCTCCTTCTTGATCTCCTGGATCTCTTCGTCGGCCTCGCGCATGGCTCCGTGGGGTACCACCGGCGCCGCGGGCGGCAAGCGCCGCCGTCCTTGACGCTCGTGGAGCCGTCTTCTACCCCCGCCTTCCCATGCTCCGCGCTCTCCCCGCCCTCGCCCTCTGCGTCCTCCTGGGCGCGTGTGGAAGCGCCGTCCGCTATGGCATCGCCGGCACGCCGCGCGCGGAGCTCGCCCAGGGCACGCTCCAAATCGAGCGCGCCGAGGGCGACCTGCGCCTCCTGACCCTCGTCGTCGACCAGCTCGACGCACCCGAGACGCAGGGGACGGACATGGGCCACTACGTCGTCTGGCTCGGCCCGCTCCCGGAGACGGAGGACGACGAGGTGGACTTCGAGCGTTTGGGCGCCCTGGAATACGACCCGGAAGCGAAGACCGGCCGCTTCAGCAACACGACGCGCTCCCGCTACTTCGTGCTCCGCATCACGGCCGAGGCCAGCCCCGACGCCGCCGCGCCCAGCGACCTCGTCGTGGCCGAGCGAACGGTCCGGCAGGCCCGCGCCCGCGCCGTGCGCCGCGAGGAGAATCGTCCGCCCCCGGTGTCTCCCGCGGGCCCGCCGCCCCCGGGGCCCGTGGGCGTTCCACCGCTGCGGTGAGCGCGGCTCGACGCGGGCGGAGGGATCCGGCATGAGGAGGGGAGAGACCACTCAGGAGGACGAGAGCGCATGGCCGACACCGGAGATCTGAAAAAGGGCTTCAAGCTCCTCATCGACGGCGCCCCCTGGCAGGTGGTCGAGGCACAGTTCGTGAAGCCGGGCAAGGGCGTGGCCTTCTTCCGCACGAAGCTGAAGGACATGCAGACGGGCCGCGTCATCGACCGGACCTACCGGAGCGGCGAGAAGCTCGAGAAGGCGGATACGGAGGAGCGCACGATGCAGTACCTCTACGCCGAGGGTGAGAACTTCGTCTTCATGGACAACGAGACGTACGACCAGATGCGCATCTCGAAGGAGCAGCTCGGGGACAACGTCTTCTACCTGCTCGACAACACGAACGTCGACGTGATGCTCTTCGAGGGCCGGCCCATCGGCATCACGCCGCCGACCTTCGTCGAGCTCGAGGTCGTGGAGACGGAGCCCGGCTTCAAGGGCGACACGACGAGCAACGTCCAGAAGCCCGCCACGGTCTCGACGGGTCTCGTCGTCAACGTGCCCCTTTTCGTGAACCAGGGCGACACGCTCAAGATCGACACGCGCACCGGCGACTATGTCGAGCGCGTGAAGAAGTAGCGGGTGGAGGCGACGCCGCTCGCGGCGCTGCCCGAGCGATCGCCGGGCTCCGTCGTCGTCGCGGGCCGC
>CALCTH010000666.1 GCA_937893795.1 uncultured Myxococcales bacterium
CTCCGCGGCACCGGCGGGCTCGGCCGCGCCGCCCTCGCCCGAGGTCGCGGAGGGGCCCGCTGCGGACGCGAAGGAGGGCGTGCTCGATGGCGTCCCCTGGACGCTCGTCGGCTCGCGGGACGCGGACCCCGACGCCGAGAACCCGCTGACCTATCGCGAGCGGAGCTACGCCGTGCCCGCCGGGACGCCGCCGCTCCAGGCCGAGGCCCTCGCGCGAGCCCGCACGGCCGCCTACGTCACCGCGCTCGCGTCGAAGCCGCCGGGCAAGTTCATCAACGTGGCCATCTTCGACCATGTGTGGAGCGAACGGCCGCACCGCCCTCCGCTGGTGACGGCGCAGATGAAGGATTGGGTGGGTGAGCTCCACGTCGAGCGCACCGAGCCGCCGCCCGCGCCCGCGGCGCCGGAGCAGCTCTCGCCCGCGTCGCTCCCGGACCCGCGCCCCAAGCGTACGACGAACGAGCAGGATCAGCGCCTCGTCGGAGCCTTCGAGGCCTGTCAGGACCTCTTCTTCCTCGAAGCGCCGCGCGACGCGCTCGAGTTCGCGTCGCGCCTCTTCGCCGACCTCCTCCCGACGGAGCGCTTCGCGGCCAGCCTCTACGACATCGACACGGACCAGCTCCACCTCACGGTGGCACGCGGCCCCGACGCGGAGGCACGCCGCGGGCGGGCCTTCCCGCTCCAGGGGTTGCTCGGCGAGGCCGCGCGCGCCGGTGGCGCCGCGCTCCGCATCGAGGACGCCGGCCGCGATGCGCGCTACGTGCCGGAGGTCGACGGCTCGCCTCCGCCCGGGCCCGGCCTCCTGCTCTCACTGGCTTACAAGGGGCGGCTCCTCGGCGTGCTCACGCTCTACGACCGGGCCGGCGGTGGACAGTTCACCCAGAACGATACCGACCTCGGGCTCTACGTGGCCGAGCAGCTCGCCGCGTTCCTCGATGAGAAGCGCGTGATGCTGACGCGCTGAGACCCGTGGCGGGGCAGGCCGCGGCCGAATCCGCGGCCTCAGAGCAGGTCTTGGATGCGCTGCTCCATGGCGCGTGCGTCGCTGCGGCGAAAGCCCTCGTGCACGTAGCGAATCACGCCGCGACGGTCGATGAAGTAGCTCGAGGGCATGCGCGGCGGCGCATAGCGGTCGGCCACTCGATGCTGGCCGTCGTGCACGACGCGGAAGCTCACCGGAGTGCGCCGAAGAAAGTCCCGCATGTTGTCGGCGTCCCGGTCGATGCTGACGCCGACGATCACGAGGCCTCGGTCGCCATAGCGGTCGTGAAGCCGCTCGAGCACGGGCATCTCCTGGCGGCAGGGGGCGCACCAGGAGGCCCAGAAGTCGACGAGCACCACCTTGCCGCGGAGGTCGGCGAGGCGGACCGGGTTGCCTTCGGTGTCGCGGAGGCCGATCTCCGGGGCGCGCGCTCCCTCCTCGATGGCGTGCGCCGTCGCGGCGGAGAGCGCCGTGACGCTGGCGAGGGCGAAGAGGGCAAGGGTCAGACGGCGCATGGCGGGTCGGACGCGGTCGCGGGAGCGGGGATTCATGGGCAGCCGGCCTCTCATGCTCAGCTCCCGAGCGCCTCGCGTAGGTACGCACCGAGGCTGTCGGGGCTCTCCTCGAAACGGCGTCCGTTCACGAAAAGCGTGGGGGTCGAGCTGACACCGAGGCGCCGGCCCTCGTCCTTCTGCGCCTGGACGGCCTGAGCCACCTCCGGGTCTTCCAGGTCGCCGCGGAAGCGGGCGAGGTCGAGGTCGAGGGAGGCCGCGTAGCGCGCGAGATCCGAGGCCGTGAGCGCCGTTTGGTTCGCGAAGAGGAGATCGTGCATCTCCCAGAACTTTCCTTGGCGCCCCGCCGCGATGCTCGCCTTGGCGGCCTCGAAGGCGTGCTCGTGACCGCTGAGCGGGTAGTGCATGAAGACGAGCCGAACGTCCCCCTCGAGCTCCTCGAGGAGGCGCTCGAGGAGCGGGGCCGCGGCGCCGCAGTAGGGGCACTCGAAGTCGCTGAACTCCACGATGGTCACCTCGGCGCCGAGCTCCGAGCCGCCGGCTCCGCGGATGGGCGCGTCCATCGTGTCGATGCGCGTCGGCTCACCCTCGTAGCGAAGCCGGTAGAGCTCGCGGATACGCCGCGTGTCCTCGCCCTCGGCCACGAGGCGGAGGAGGTAGCGCGACGCGGGCACGCAGTCGCCGCAGCTGACCACGCCTTCCACGCACTCCCGGAGCGTCTCGGGCTGGCCACAGGGCGTGGTCAGAGACGTGACGAGGCCGCGCCAGCGGCGCGCGTCCGCCGCCCGTAGTCCGCTCGTGTCGATGCCCGGGAGGTCGAAGGGCTCGTCCTCCGGTCGCGGCGGCGGCGGCTCCACGTTCTCGATCTCGGGATCCTCTTCGGCTTCGCTCCCACCACAGGCGAGCGTGCCGCAGGCGAGACAGAGCGCGACGAGGGTCCGGGACCGAAACCTGGCGAGGGAGCGCGACACGGCGGCGAGCTTAGAGGGAGAGGCACGTCGGCGCACGCGCCGCGCGCCCCCGTCGCGGCCGGGCCGCGCGGGCTGAGGGATCGTGGCTCAGGAGTCGCCGTAGGTGACGAGCTGCTGACGGATCGTGTCCTCCGTGATCCCCGTCCGGATGTGCTCCTTGAGGCAGTCCGCGACGGTGATCATCAGCTCGTCCACGCCCTTGTCCTCGATGAGCTTGTTGAGGAGCACGCGCGACTCCCGGCTGTCCTCGTCCCGCAGAAACTTCCGCACCTGATCGATGTCGAGGCCTCCGTCGAAATCGACGACGATATGTTCGGCCAGAAAGCGCGCCAGCTGGTTCACGAAATCTCCTCCCGAAGGGGCAGAGCATCGTTCTAGACAAGAGCGCCGGCCCTCCGCAAGGGCCGCGAGCGCGGCCAACCGTCCGGTCCGCTATCGTCCGCCCGTGATGCGTCGCGACGAGGAACGGGAGATCCGCGTGCTGGCTACGGGATTCGGTCCCGTTCCGGGGACGAATGCCCACGCCGCGGCGCTCCTCACGCTCGCCACCGCCATCCACGGGGAGCTCGATCTGGTCTGCCGGAAGGACGCGGGCCTGGCGCATCAGAGCCGCATGGGACGGGCTCGTCTCTTCCGCGTACCCGCGGCCGGCACGCCCGGGGAGGCCATGGCCAGCTTCGCCCGCGCCGTGCGTCGCCAGCTCGAGGCGGCGAGCTACGACGTCGTGCACGTCCGCGGACCGGTCGAGGGGGCCGCCGTCGCTCCGCTCGTCTCCGCGATGGGTTCGCGGCTGATCTACGAGGTAGGGACCTTCGCCGACGCAGCGGCGGCCGGAGCCGAGGAGAGCGCCTGGTCCCGGGATCACGAGGAGTGCCTCGCGGCCGCGGATCTCGTGCTGGTGGGGGGTGAAGCGGCGCGCCGCGCGCTTGCGGCGCGGGGCCTCGAAGGTCGCGTGCGCGTGTTGCCGCCGGGGGTCGACGTAGACACCTTCGACCGCTGCGCCGCAGATCCCGCGCCGAGCGCGCGCCTGCTCTTCCTGGGCTCGTTCACGGCGGACCGAGCCCTCGGCACCGTGCTCGCGGCGCTGCGCGAGGTCTCTGCCGTACGCCCGCTCCGGGCGCTCTTCGCCGGCGATCCCGCGCTCTCCCGCCGGGAGGAGCTGAGGCGCCTGGTTTCCGCCTTCGGCCTGGACGAGGTCGTCGAGGTGGCCGGTGAGCCACGACCAGCCCTCCTTCCCGCGATCCTGGCCGCGGCGGACGTCGTCGTCGTGCCCGCGGCGGCGGCGCCTCGCTACGAGGAGCTCGGCGCTCTCCCGGAGCCGCTCCTCGAGGCGATGGCGTGCGGGCGGCCCCTGGTCGCCGCGAGGGTACCCGCCGTGGCCGAGATCGCGCGGGACGAGGTCGAGGGGCTCCTCTACCCGCCCGGAGAAGAAGACACGCTCGCCGAGTGTGTGCTCACGCTCCTCCGCGAGCCTGCCCTCGCGGAGCGCCTCGGCGCCGCCGCGCACGCCCGGGTGCGCGCGGGCTGGGGGAGCGCCTTTCGGCGCGGGCGCCTCGTGGAGCTCTACGAGGGCCTCGTGCCGGGCTCTCAGCGGCGCGATCCGTGGACCCACGGATTCGGTCCCAGGGCGACCACCGACCTGGGCTCGTCCCCCTCGTCGGTGCTGCGTGGCCTCGCCATGGAGGAGGGGACGGCGCCGGAGGCGGAGCTCGCGCAGCTCGCGGCCGATACCGTCGTCGGTGCTCCCGCGCCTTCGCTGGACGAGGAGGGGACCGCCGTGGGCGTCGACGCGCCGGAGCCTTGACGAAGGCGGCGCCACGGCGCATTCCGATCGGGCTGGAGCGGTCCGGGGAACCGCCGGTCCGGGCTTCGGCCCGGGCGGGAGGAAAGTCCGAGCACCGTAGGGCAGGGTGCCAGGTAACGCCTGGTGGGGGTAACCCCGAGGAAAGTGCCACAGAGAGCAGACCACCGCGCTTCCGCGAGGGCGCGCGGCCAGGGTGAAAGGGTGAGGTAAGAGCTCACCGGGCCGTCGGTAACGGCGGTCGCACGGCAAACCCCACCCGGTGCAAGGCGAAATAGGGAAGCGACCGAGGGCGGCCCGCCCGAGCTTCCGGGTACGCTGCTCGAGGGTCGCGGTGACGCGGCCCCTAGAGGAATGGTTCCCACCCGCGCGCCGGCGACGGTCGCGGGAACAGAACTCGGCTTATGGGCCCTCCAGCCGGACGCCTCGCCTTCGGGCGGGGCGTTCGTCTTTTACGGCTCAATGGGCCCGGGGAGCGATGGAGGCGCGGAGCAGCGGCGCCCGTGCGGCCAGATGGGCGTCGGAGAGCGCCGCCCGAACGAGCGCCCGGAAGGGAGCGTGCTGCCGCAGCGTGGCCGCGTACCCTTCCTCCGACGCCAGCGCTCTCCGGTCCAGGTTCGGGTCGTCGAAGGCGAGGGCCTGGAGGCCTCGGAGCAGGCTGCCCTCGAGGAGGAAGCCGGCCCTCGCGCCCGCCTCGGCGACCTCTTTGGTCAGCGCCTCCAGGGAGGGCACGGGCGGCGCCTCGGCCAGGAGCGCACGGAGGCGCATCTGGGCCTTCGGCGGCAGCGCCGACCAGAGCTCCGAGGCCCGGGCACCCACCTCCCGCGGCACGGAGCCGATGGGACGACCGAAGGCGACGTCGAGCGCCGCCAGAAGCGTCTCCAAGGTATCCGGCGCCTGCGTCGCGAGGAGCACGTGGGGCGCGCGGGCCAGCTCGAAGGCGCGCCCCAGGCGGAAGGCGAGCAGGTCCGAGCGTTCGCGCTCCTCGGCGACCGCGAAAACGACCACCGGAGGCTCCGTGGGCACGACCTCGATGCCCGCGCCTTGGCCGAGAACGCGGAGCCCGACGTGCTCCGTGCCCAGCAGGCTCGACGCGGTGGCGAGAACCTGAGCGCTCGGGCGCTGGTCGCTGAGCGACACGGGGGTCGCGCTGCCGAGGCCGAGGTCGTCGAGCGAGCGCTGGAAGAGCGTGGAGCCCCCTTCCCAGAGCACGCCCAGCGCCTCGAGCCAGGGCGAGGGCGCGGGGGAGATGAGCTTCCGCGGGGAGCCCACGAAGTCCGACCAGGCCCGGAGCCGGAGCGGCTCCGGAGCCGCCTCGCGTCGGTCGAAGAGGCTCCGCAGCGTCGCGCAAACCGAGGCGATGGCGACGGAGCGGCTCGCTTCCGACGCGCGCTGGAGCGCCCGGATGGCCTCCGCGCGCCAGGGTTCGCTCCGGACGACGCGGAGGAGGGGAGCCACGGCTTCGCGCGCGCGCCCCTCGTCCAGGAGGCGCTGACCGAGCGTGAGCCCGGACTCGACGTCGCCCCCGGTGAAACGCGTGCGGAGCTCGGCCTCCGCCCCTTGCGGCGGGCGCTGCTGCGCGGCCCGCCAGCGTGCCGGGCGGTCGCTCGGCGAGGGGCGGTCGGCCTCCGCGTTCTCCGTACCGGGCTGCTCGTCGCCTTCGAGGGCCGGGCGCTCGTAGGTCGACGGCGGCCGCTGGGACGCGTTCGTCGGCCTCGGCAGGGCCCGGGTCTCGTCCGAGGTGATGCGCTCGGCCTCGGGGTCCGGGCGGGCCGCCGGCCACGCGCTCGCC
>CALCTH010000667.1 GCA_937893795.1 uncultured Myxococcales bacterium
GTCGCCGGCGCTGACGCTGATCGATGGGCTCCTGGCCGAGGGGGCCGAGGTCATCGCCCACGACCCGGAAGCTATGGACGCCGCCCGGGAGACCTATGGCGAACGGGTGACTTTCGTCGACGACGCCTACGACGCCGCCCGAGACGCCGATGCGCTCTGTCTCGTCACGGAGTGGCGCATGTACCAGAACCCGGACTTCGAGCGGCTACGCGGCGCCATGCGGCGTCCGCTTCTCGTGGACGCCCGCAACATCTGGTCCGGCTACGGACTCGCGAAGAGTGGCTTCCTCTACGAAGGCATCGGCGTTCGCGGCGCCTGAGCACGCCTACATGAGCGAGCGAAAGAGCTCGAGGTAGCGGGCCCGCTGGCTGAGGACCGAGTAACGGGCCACCACGTCGGCCCTGCCTGCTGCGCCAAGGCTGCGGCGGAGGTCGGCATCGGTGACCAGCCTCGAAAGGGCGTCGACCCACTCGTCCTCCCCACGAGCGAGGAGCGAGTTCACGCCGTGGTGGACGATGGACGTATTCACGCCCACCGGAGACACGACACCAGGGATGCCAATCCCCATGTACTGAAGAGCCTTGAATCCACACTTGCCCCGGGCCCATTCCGTGTCCGGGAGCGGCATCAGACCGATGTCGAAGGCCTGTAGGTCCTCGAGCTCGCGATCGAGACGCCAGGGCTTCCCACGAAGAGCGAGCGCCGCGTTGTGATAGGAGCCATCACCGACAAGCGCGAAGGAGACCTTCGCGCCGAAGCGGTCTTGGACGCGGCGAAGAGCAGGGACGACCAGGTCGAAGTACTTCACCGTCGAGAAGCTGCCGGTCCAGCCGATCGTCACGGGTCCTTCGAGACGTGCCTCGACGGGAACGTGATGGCTCGTGTCGATCGTCGTCGGGATGACGAGAACGCGACGCGCGCCTCGTTCGCGGGCGTAGCCCGCGAGGTACTCGTTGCCCACCGTGACCACGGTCGCGAGGCGAACGATCTCCTGCATCTTGCCGCTGAACTTGACCGCGCTCGCCCAACGATTGGCCTTCGACACCCCGGGCAGCCACACCGCATCGTCGAAGTCGATGACGAAGGGAATGCCCGCGCGCGCCAGCCTGCGCTCGATGAGCGGGGGCCCAGCGAAGAACGCTTCGCGATAGATGTAGACCGCATCGTAGCGGGCGAGGAAAGAGCGCGTGGACTCGAATAGGCGCTGCGCCAAGGCCCGGCCGGCCATGACCGCCTTCTCACGGCGCCGACCTGGAGCGTAGAAGAGGCGGTCGTCCTCCGAGCTCAAGAGGAACGAGACGTCGCACTCGATGCCCTGCTCCCGCAGGTAGCCCACGTATTGCTCGAACCGAAATCGCTGCCCGGGGGAGCGGCCCGGCCGGTGGTTCGCCATGAAGAGGATTCGCACTCGCGTGTCTCCGTCCCGCTGGGACCTTCGACCGCTCGTGGGCTGCTGTCCACGAATCGGCCGCGGCGGAGGCTGGCCGCTGAGACGAGGGCGCGCTACCCCCGGCCCATGGCGGACGTGATCTGCGTGGGAGCCCCTCGGGCGGGTACGACGTGGCTCTTCGAGAACCTGCGCCACCACGCCGGGGTGTTCGTCCCCGACTACAAAGAGCTGAACTTCTTTCGTGCGCGCTTCCCAAACGACGGTATCTTGGGCGACGGCGACGATGCCTACGCCCGCTTCTTCCAGGGCGCCGATGGACGGCTCCGCCTGGATGTGTCGCCCGACCTTCTGAGCTCTCCGCATGCGGCCCGCTACATCGGTCGCGTCGCGCCTTCGGCCCGAATACTGGTGATGCTGCGCGACCCCGTCGCTCGGGCCGTCTCGCACTACAACTACCTGCGGCACCGCCGCGGCATCTCCTACACCCCACGTGAGCTCCTCGAGACGCGGGTGGGCTTTCGGATCCTCGAAGACGGCCTCTACGGGCACCATCTGACTTCATTCCTGCGCGAGTTCGCCCGTGACCGGATCCATGTGGAGCTGACCGCAAACGTTCGAAACGAGCCGGAGAGGCTGCTCGAGCGCGTCCAGAGCTTCATGGGGCTCAACGTGCACGTGGAGCCCCCCAAAGCTCGACGCCACGTCAACGCGCCTAGCCCGGTGCGGTCCGGGTTCGTGAGGCGCCTTCAGCGAAAGGCCTCGCAGGCGCTCCATGAACGAGGGCATGACGACCTGCGACAGAAGCTCAAGCGGACGGGGCTGCCCGACGCGCTCCGACGCCTCAACACCAGTGGAACCGCCTTTCGTTGGGTGCCCTCTTCGGAGGAACGAGCCTCGCTGCGGACTTTCTACCGTGAGGACACGTCGCTGCTCGAGGAGCTTCTCGAGCGAAGGCTCCCCTGGTCAACGCGCTCATGACGCATCACGACCTGCTCTTCCCCGTCGAGTTCCAGGTGCGGGAGCTGGATGCGAGGCTCGTGCTGGCCGCCGCTGCGCTACGGCGAGGCGAACGCCGCGTCTTCCTCGGAACGGACCCGTATCTCGAGCAGGTCGTCGCGACCCTCGAAAACGGGGTTTACATCGGGAAGTCGATTCGTCCCTACTTCACCTCGAACGTGACCCACTACGCGAAGCTGAAGCGGGCCAACATTCGCCTCCTTCACCTCGACGAAGAGGGCGCCGTGTACATGGGCGGCGAGCACGAGTGGCGGCAGCAGCTACAGGCACGGCTCGACGTGACCAAGCTGGGTCCGAAGGACTTCGTCTGTGCCTGGGGACGCTTTCAAGCCTCGGTCTTCCACGAGCTCGCGCACGCCGCGGGCCCGCAGGTCACGCCTACCGGCCACCCCAGGCTCGACCTGCCGAAGGAGAGCTACCGAGCTCTCTATGCGGAGGAAGTGGCGGATCTGCGGTCGCGCTATGGCTCTGACTTCGTCCTGGTGAACGGCAACTACCCGCGTGCGAACCACGGTCTCGGCATCGACTACGTCTTCAGTGAGTACTACAACTACCGGGCTTCCGAAGCGGACAAGCGGCTGCAGTTCGTGGGTCGGTGGGCGCACTTCACGAGCCTCTTCGCCTCGATGGTCGAAGCGACGCATCACCTCGCGGCCGCGTTTCCGAGGAGGACCATCGTCTACCGACCTCATCCGAGCGAGGCGCTCGCCACCTACCGCGCCACCTTCCGGGGAGTCCCGAACATCGAGGTGAGCTGTGAGGGCCCGGCGAACCCCTGGCTGCTCGCCGCTGGGGCCGTGGTCCACAACGGATGTACGACGGCGATCGAAGCGCATCTCGCCGGCACCCCGGTCATCAGCTTCGCTCCCCGCGAGGACCCTCGCTACGACAAGTTCCTGCCGAATGCCTTCGGGCGGCGCGCGGGCTCGCTGAAGGAGCTCGTCGCATGCGCCGAGACCGCCCTGGATTGCAACACACCAGCGGCGACGACCGTTCCCGAGCGAGCGGCCAAGCTCATCGCCAACGTGGAGACGTCCTCGGTCGAGCGCATCACGGCGCTCCTCGACGAAGCCGTCGACGCCCTGCCCGGTTCGGCCCTGGACGAGCGAGCTCTCCAAGCGCGGGTCGCGGTCATGGATGGCGTCGAGCGCGCCAAGCGCCTGGTGCGGCCTTTCTCGCCCACACGCAAGGCGCAGAACCGGCGTACCCGAACGAAGTTCCCGGGGCTCGAGGCGGCGGAGCTCGGGGAGCGCCTGGCCCGTGTCGAGCGTGTGCTGGGGGTGCGCGTCCGGGCGCATCTCTACAACGATCAGCTCGCCCGCTTGGAGCTCGCGTGACGCCGACCCTCTTCGTTTGCGGTCATCGAAAGAGCGGGACGACGATGCTCGTCAACCTCTTCGACGGCCACCCCGAGCTCGCCGTGATGCCGCACGACGTGAAGGTCTTCTACGCGTACGCGCCACGCTTCCTCGAGGAAGGGGTCACGGCGACCGCGCGGCGCGTTCGCCTTGAGCGGCTGCTCGTCACGGACCTGCGCCACCAGCTCGTACGACGTGGGTTGGAGTCGCAGTTCGACCTCGACGGCTATACGCGACGGCTAATAGGCGGTCTCGCAGACTGCGATCTCGGCACC
>CALCTH010000668.1 GCA_937893795.1 uncultured Myxococcales bacterium
AGAGAGCGAGCTGCGCCTGCCCGAGGAGAAGGCCCGCCACCCACGCGGCCGCTCGGCCCGCCCGTGCGGCGGCCTCGCGCACGGCGAGCCCTCCCGCACACGCCGCGGCGGTGGCTCCGAGGAGCTTCGGCAGGCCGATGGAGGCGGCACCGAGCCCTAGCCGCTCGAGGAGCGCGCCGACGATTGCGGGCACCACCCACAGCGGCCCGGTGACGCCGTCCGTCGGGGGCCCGTCGCGAAAGGTCCATCCGCGGCCGGCGGCCAAGCGCCGGCCGTAGCGGGCCACGATGTAGGCGTCGTCCACGGTGCAGGGCGCCCCGGCCCACGCCCACACGCCGAGCGCGGAGGTCGCCATGACGGCGACCAGGCCGCGGCGCGAGGGGGAGCGACGAGGGCGGGCTGAGGCGAGCATTTTTCGCGGCGCTCAGGCTACCCTCGCCGCCATGCGGAAGCGGGCGAAGACGCGAGGGCCTTCGGCGGAGCACGGTCCCGTCACGCTCTTCGCCCTCGCGCTCGTCGGCCTCCTCGGGTGCGAGGC
Source organism: uncultured Myxococcales bacterium (assembly GCA_937893795.1). Classification (GTDB taxonomy): domain Bacteria; phylum Myxococcota_A; class Polyangia; order Polyangiales; family Houyiibacteriaceae; genus CALCTH01. The sequence continues at coordinate 539 of CALCTH010000668.1, forward strand.
GCTCGGGAACCCGCCCCTCGACCGCACGCTGCCCGTGCAGTGGACCAGCCCCGCTCGTCCCGGGCTCTCCCTCGAAACCGCCAGCCGCTCGCTCCGCGGACCCCAGGCCGCGGACGAGCTCCTGGCCGCGGAGCTCGATCATCGGGAGCCCATCGACCCCTCCGGCTGGGGCACCGTCGTCAGCGTACGGCTGCGCGTCGACCGAGGCGCCACCCCGCCGCGCGCGCTCCGCCTGCAGACGGACCTGCTCTACGCGGACGGGCAGCGGCGTGTCGTGACGTGGCCCGCGCTGCGGCCGGCTGCGTCGTTCCTCGCCGCGCTCGCGTCCCCGGCGCCGCCGGTCCGCGTCGTGACCCGGCTGCTCGACTCCTAGCCTGCCCGGACCCTCGGTAGGCGACACCAGCGTCGCGTGACCCGCGGGTCGCCGTTGCCCACGAAAGACCCACCTGGTACCCCAAAGTGGTGCCACGGCCGATTCGAAGCGCCCTCTTGCTCTACGGCGTCTTCACGGGCCTCGCGTTTCTCTGGGCGTCGGCGGAGGGTCGCGCGATCCTGACCCCGCCGGCCGAGGCGTGGTGGGCGCTCCCGTCGGGGGCCGCGACGGTGGGGAGCCTCGGGCTCGGCCTGGCCCTCGCCACCGTCACCGTGGCGTCGACGCGGCTCCTGGTGCGGCGCGCTCGCTGGGCCCGGGAGCTCCACGTCTCCTTCCGTGGCCTTCTCGGTCCTCTGACGAACGGGCAGATCGCGCTCCTCGCGCTGACGAGCGGCATCGCCGAGGAGCTCTTCTTCCGAGGGGCCATGCAGCCCGCCTTCGGTCTCCCGCTGACCTCGCTCATCTTCGGGCTGCTCCACGTGGGTCCCGGACGGGCCTTCCTCCCCTGGACGCTCTGGGCGGTGCTCATGGGGTTCTGCTTCGGCGCCATCGTCGCGGCGACGGGCTCCCTCGCCGGCTGCGTGCTCGCGCACGTGCTGATCAACCACCGGAACCTCCACTTCATCGCGGCGCACGACGTGTCCAGCAGGGGTCCCCACCCGGGGAGTCATCGGGCTTCGCAGCCCTCCCCCCTGCCCGGGCCGCTCAGCGCGTCGCTCGGGTCCTCGCTCGGCGAGACCGAGCCCGTGGCGCGTCGTTGACTCAAAGACCCACGCTCCTCTACCGTTGGAATAGCGGCTGAGGAACGCTTTGGACTCGGACATCAAAACGCGGGTCACGCCCCTCGACGAGCTGAAGGCGCCGACGACGCCCGGGCAAGACTGCCTGGTCATCATCTACGCCACGGACGCGCGCATGTTCGGCAAGCGTCACGTGCTCGGGACCGGCGCGACCACCCTCGGCCGCGGCAGCGAGAACACCATCGTCCTCGAGAACGACGCCGTCTCGCGCCGCCACTGCAAGATCGAAAAGCGGGGCCGCGCCTACTTCGTCCAGGACCAGGACTCGACGAACGGCACCTACGTGAACGACGTCCTGATCAGCGACTATCAGCTCGCGCGCGGGGACCAGGTGAAGGTGGGGGACACCATCTTCAAGTTCCTGAGCGGCTCCGACATGGAGGCGCAGTACCACGAGACGATCTACCGGATGACCATCGTCGATGGGCTCACCGGTATCCACAACAAGCGCTTCCTCCTCGACACGCTCGAGCGCGAGATTCCCCGCGCGCGCCGGCACCAGCGCCCCCTCGGCCTGGTCATGTTCGACATCGACCACTTCAAGAAGATCAACGACACCTTCGGTCACCTGGCCGGGGACTTCGTCTTGAAGGAGCTGGCGCAGCTCGTGAAGAACCGCCTCCGACCGGACGACGTGCTCGGCCGCTACGGCGGAGAGGAGTTCGCGGTCGTGCTCCCGGAAACGGACCTGGAGGGCGGGCGCGTCATCGCCGAAGAGCTACGGACGCTCATCGAAGCGCACGCTTTTCTCTTCGAGCAAGAGCGCATCCAGGTCACCTGTTCGCTCGGCGTCGCCATCGTCGACGAGGACAGCGACGTGCTCGGCTTCCTGAAGGCGGCGGACGAGCGCCTCTACGCGGCGAAGCGCGGCGGTCGCAACCGCGTGATGATCTGAGCGCGCTCAGAAGTCGCGGCGGATGCGCAGCAGATCCGGGAGCGGCCGCACCCGACCGAGCTGGGCGAGCTCCGGGTCGAAGAGCATGTCCTCCTCGCGGAGCTCGCCGTCGGCGTAGGCCGCGCGGGCGGCGGCCCACCAGAGGTCGATGTCGGACTGCCGGGGAACCACTGGCGAGGCGCGATGCGGCCGCGGCGGTGCCGGTGGCTCCTTGGCGTCGACGGAGGCTTGGGCCGCGAGCACGACGGCGCGCTCCTCGTCGGTGGCCGCCCGCAGGAGCTCGCTCATGCAGCGCGCCCACGCCTCCCCATCGTCCCCCTCGCGCCAGGCCACCGCCGAGGCGAGCTCGGCCACGCGTCCCGGCGAGGTCTCGCGCCCGCTCCAGGAGGCCTCCGGCGCCCGGGACGCGAGGCGCGTGGCCGCCTCGAGCGCCGCCTCCCGGTCCGCGAGCACCACGGCGATCTTCAAGGCCTCCCAGTCGCACCACGCCAGCGGCGGGACGCAGCGCGCCGCCTCCAGGAACGACGCGAGGGATTCCTCCGGGCGTCCGCTGCGCTTGAGCGCGTGGGCGACGGTGGCGTGCGCCGTGGCCACGTCCGGCTCCACCTCGACGTGGCGCTGACCATTCCGGAGGTAGGTGTCCAAGCTGAACTCGGCGTCGTGGTCCTCACTGCTCCAGTTCGCGACACAGTGGCGGCACCAGCCGTCCATCGTTCGATAGACGAGGTTGTGCGCGTCGGCGTCGGGGTAGTAGTCGACCACCGCCCAGGTGTCGGCCACGGGCCCGGCGGAGCGGTCGAAGGAGAGGTAGCTCCCCTCCGCCGTCCGGAAGAAGGGCAGGAGCAGCTCCGGGTCGAGGAAATCCTGCTGCACTGCTTCCGCGTAGTCGCGGATCGCGGCGCCCATGCTCCCGGGCTCGATTCCGGCCGGGAGAAGCGTACCCGTGGGCAAGCGGCCGCCGTTGAAGCGCCGAAGCACCACGCGGAGGTCCGTGGGCAGCGGTCCCCCGAGCATCTGCTCGAGCGCCCCGAGCTGCGCGGCCGTCGAAGGCGGGTTGAGCGAAACCTCCTCGGAGTCGCGCCGCGACTCGACCCACGCGATGAACTCCCGAATCCCACGATGCACCCGGCCCTTGTACCGCGCCCTCTCGTCCGCCGTCGATGAAGCGCGGGCGCGTCCCCACGCGCGTTCTTGGCCAGCCCCCCACCTCGCGGCCTAGGCTCTCCGGGTGACCCCCCGCTGGACGTGGGGCCCTCGGGGCCCGGGCACGGCGCTTCTCGCCAGCGCCCTCGTCGCATGGGCCACGCCCGCGACGGCCCAGCCCGAGGAGGACGCGGATCTCTTCGACCCGGCACCGCTGGAGCGCGGGGACGAGGGCGGAAGCGCGACGACGGGCGAAGAATCGGCCTCTCTGGCCGCGCTTCGGGCGGCCGAGCGCGAGCTCTTTGGGCCAACCTCGCCGCCGGCTCCCGCGGCGTCGCCTCGCCTCGGGCTCCCTCCCGGGCTCCGCTCCACGACCGTAGGCGACGTGGCGCCAGGTCCCACGGCCGAGTCGCTGGGCCTCGATCTCTCGGACCTTCGCCCGACGGACCTGCCCGTGCGCTGGCAGGCCCACGTGCTTCGCTACCTGGACTACTTCCGCAGCGACCGGCGCGGACGACGCCTCATGCGCGGCTGGATCGCGCGGAGCGCTCGCTACGGCCCGATGATCCAGCGCGAGCTGCGCGCCGCGGGCCAGCCGGAGGACCTGCGCTGCGTCGCGATGGCCGAGAGCGGCTTCGACCCCACCGTGCGCAGCCGTCGCGGCGCGGCGGGCATGTGGCAGTTCGTCGCAGGCACCGGTGGCGAGTACGGCCTCACCCGGGATCGCTGGCTCGACGCGCGGCTGGACCCGGTGGCTTCGACGCGCGCCGCAGCGCGCTTTCTCGGCGACCTCCACCAGCGCTTCGGGAGCTGGGAGCTCGCCCTCGCGGCCTACAACATGGGCTACGGCGCGCTCCTCCGCGCCATCCGCAAGTACAACACGAACGACTACTGGACCCTGGCCAGCCTCGAGGCCGGCCTACCCTTCGAGACGCGGATCTACGTCGCCAAGATCAGCGCGTGTGCGGTCGTGATGCGGAACCCGGAGCGCTTCGGCTACGAGGACCTGACGCTCGAGGATCCTCTCGAGACCGAGGGCTTCGAGCTCCCGGGGGGCGTCACCCTCGGCCGCGTGGCACGGGCCGCGGGCGTCGAGCTCTCGCTCCTGCGCGCGCTCAACCCCCAGCTCCTGCGGGGGCGTACGCCGCCGGACCGGCCGGCCGTGGTGCACGTCCCCGCCGCGCAGGCCGAGGCTTTCGCGACGCGCTGGACCGCCGCGAACCCTGGCACGCCCGCGCATCGCCCCTACGTGGTCCCGCTCGGGGAAGATCTCGGAGAGGTCGCCCGCCGCTTCCGGACCCGGGGCACGGCGCTCCGTACCCTGAACGCGATGGAGCCTGGCGAGCGCGTCACCGCGGGAGACACGCTCCTCGTGCCGGCCGTCGAGCCGCTCGCACCGCGGAGCTTGCCCGAGGGCGAACGCCCGCTCGTCGCCGTGCCGCGGCTCGCGGCCCCAGCCCCCGAGGGACGAACGCGCGTGTTCTACCCGGTCCGCCGGGGCGATCGGCTGGAGGACATCGCGGCGTTCTTTCGTGTCGAAGACGAGGCGCTCCGCCGCTGGAACGGTCTCGACGCGCGGGCACGGCTGCAGAGTGGGATGATCCTCCAGGTCTTCGCCCCCGCGGAGGTGGACCTCGGCCTCGCGCGGGTGCTCCGCGAGGACCAGGTGCGCCTCGTGCTGGTCGGAAGCGACGACTTTCACGAGCAGGCGCAGGCCGCCGAGGGGCGCGTCCGTTTCCGCTACACCTGTCGCGACGGCGACACGCTGAGCGCGCTCGCCCGGCGCTTCGGGCTCAGCGTCGGGAGCATCGGGCGCATCAATGGCCTCAGCCGGCGAAGCGATCTGGCGGTGGGGCAGGAGCTGGTCATCTATGCGCCCCCCGAGCGCGTTCCGGCGGACCTCCGCGAGGCTCGTCGCGAAGGCCCCACGGACGACGCCGAGTGATGCTCACCCTGACCGAGGCCCGGGCCCGCGTCGCCGCGGACGCGCGCCCGCTGGGGCCCGAGCTTCGTCGGCCCGACGCGGCGCTCGGCCGCTTCCTCGCCGAGGACGTCACCGCGCGGG
>CALCTH010000669.1 GCA_937893795.1 uncultured Myxococcales bacterium
GTATCACCGCTTCCGGCGCTGGGAGCTGGACGGGACGCTGGCCCGCGTGCTGCCGCGCCTGGCCCACGCGAGCGCCGTCGGTCGCGACGCCGCGCGCGCCTGGGCCGTGGCCGGGGCCGACGGGCCCGCATCGCGTTGATGCGAGGGGCATCCCCCCTCGGAAAGGAGAGAGAGGAATGGAGTACATGCTGCTGCTGCACGGCGACGAGAGCGCCTACGCATCGATGAGCGAGGCCGAGCAGAAGGGCGCCTTCGAAGCCTTCATGGCCTACAACAAGGAGCTCGCCGCCGCGGGCGTGCTGCGCGGGGGGTCGGAGCTCGCGCCGAGTCCCACGGCCACGGTGGTCCGCGGCCGCGTAGGCGACGTGCTCGTGACGGAGGGACCCTTCACCGAGAGCCGCGAGCAGATCGGCGGCTACTACGTGCTCGACGTGCCCGGCCGCGACGAGGCCGTCGCCTGGGCGAAGAGGTGCCCCATCCTCTTCGGCGGCGGTGCGGTGGAGGTCCGCGCCGTCGGCACCGTCCCCGAAGAGCTCGGTTCCTGAGACGCGGCGACGTAGAACGCCCCGGCGAGGTCGCTCGTCGGGGCGTCCTGGAGGCGCTCGCTGCGGCCTACTCGGCCGGCGAAGCGGCGACCATGGCCGCCGAGCCCATGCCCGAGCTCGGGTAGGACTCCCCATAGGCCTCCACGCCGCACTCGGCGACGTCCAGGCCCTCGAGCTCGTGATCCTCGCTGACGCGAATGCCGCCCGGGACGATGGTCTTCATCCCGAACCAGAGCAGGGCGCCGGCGCCGAAGGCGTAGGCCACGCCGCTGAAGGCGCCGAGGAGCTGGATGGCGAGCTGGCTCGCGCCCCCGCCCACGAAGAGGCCGACCTCGTCACCGAAGAGGCCCACGGCCGCCGTGCCGAAGATGCCGCAGATGCCGTGCACGGTGATGGCCCCGACGGGGTCGTCGACCTTGAGCCGGTCGAGGAGGAAGACGCCCTCCACGCAGAGCATGCCCGCGAGGATGCCAACCAGCATGGCCCAGCCCGGCGCGATGACGTCGCACCCTGCGGTGATGCCCACGAGGCCCGCGAGGGCGCCGTTCAGGCCCATGGAGAGGTCCATCATGCCCGTGCGGAAGCGGGTCCAGGCCAGGGCCCCGAGGAAGCCCGTCGAAGCGGCGATGTTCGTGACGAGCACGATGCGCGCGATGGCGCCGGGGTCCTCGGCGCTGACCGTCGAGCCGCCGTTGAACCCGAACCAGCCGAGCCAGAGCACGAGCACGCCCAGGGCAGCGAGCGGGAAGTTGTGCGCCGGCATGGGCTTGCTCTTGCCCTCGGCGTCGTACTTGCCGAGGCGCGGGCCCACGGCGAGCGCGCCGGCGAGCGCCATGCCGCCGCCTACGCCGTGCACGACGGTGGAGCCGGCGAAGTCGAGGAAGCCCCGCTCGCTGAGCCAGCCGCCGCCCCAGACCCAGTGGCCGACCACCGGGTAGATGAAGGCGGTCGCGAGCGCCGTGAACGCGAAGAAGGTCGTCAGCCGGGCGCGCTCGGCCACCGCGCCGCTCACGATGGTACAGGCGGTCGCGGCGAAGACGAGCTGGAAGAAGAGGAAGACGAACACCGGGAGCGTGCCCACGTCGGCCTCGCTGCCGTCCGGAATGAAGGTGGAAAGACCGATGAATGCGTTGCCTTCTCCGAACATGAATCCGTAGCCCAAGGCATAGAAAATCACGGAAGAAAGCGCCACGACGCCCACGTTCTTCAGGAGCACCATCACCGCGTTCTTACGACGGCAGAAGCCGGTCTCCACGAGCGCGAAGCCCGCGTGCATGAAGAAAACGAGAAACGCGGCGAGTAGAACCCACACGCTGTCGAGCATTCCCTGAGTCACGCGCTACCTCCTGATGGACGGCGACCTAGCGCACAGAGTAGCTACGTGGGTTTCCGGCATGTTTCCGGACGGTATATGGACCGCGAATTGCGCCTCGGGAGTGCCCTGCATGCCTGATCGGGGGACTTCAGAGGCGCGTTCGGACGCCGTGAGGGCTGCCTCACGCGCCGCAGCGCGGCAGTTCTCGGCCGAACGAGGGAGCGCTCAGCGGGCCGAACGCACCCATGATCAGCGGCTTGTGGAGCCGTGCGCCTAACGAAAGAGCGTTCTGCCCGTGCCGCACAGCGTCGTTTCCGCCTTGCGCGAAACATGAGTTTCCTCCTATAAGCTCGGCCGGAGAGCAACTCTGTTTCAAGGAGTTTTCGGGAATGAATCGTCGCGCTATCTTCTTCGTATCGATCCTCGTTTTCGCGAGTGCTTCTGCGCCTCGAGCGGCGCACGCTCAGGAGGTGGAAACCGCTGAGGAAGACTCGGGTCCGTCGCTGACCGTGCTCCTCAAGCAGGACACTTTCTTCGGATTCCAGGGCCTCGCACAAGTGGGGGTCGGTCTCACCGACTGCCTGGATCTGACCTTCTACACCATCATGTGGACCAACCCTGGCCTCGGCCTCGGCGGAGGCGGGTTCAACCTCTGGACGGAGTTCGGCGTCGGCGCGAACTACACGCTGTTCGACGGCGACCTGAGCATCAATCCCCAGATCGGCCTGCTCAACGGTACGCTACTCTCGGGAGCCGACGAGCCCCTCGCGGCCGAGGGCATCGTGCCCAACATCACGATGACCTACGCGGACGACAGCGGCCTCGAGGCGAACTTCTACCTCGGCTACTACATCGCCATCCGGGACAACGAGGCGCCGGGCTCGCAGCAGTCGAACTTCCTCCACTACTGGGCGAACGCCGGCTTCGCCGTCATCGACTGGCTCTCCCTCGGCGTACACTGGGAGCACCTCATCCAGACGGTGCCGGGGGACAACTCGGACGTGTACGTGTGGATCGGCCCCTACGTCGAGGCCAAGGCCGACTTCGGCTTCATGCGCTTCTCGGCGGGCGCGGACATCGCCAACGGTGCGGCCGGCGACTTCTACCAGATCACCGTCGGCACCTCGCTCTGAGCGAGGGCCCCTCGACCGCGCGCGGCGCTCCCCAGCTAGGGGGCGCCGCGCTCGGCGTTCCGTCGTAGCGTCCGGGTCCGCTGGGCCGGCGTCGGAATTCGTCGCCCTCCCGTGGCGAGCGTCAGGCCCGGCGGTAAGTAGACCCTCGACATGATCGTCATCGTTGGCACGGGTCGCTGGGGCGGCACGGAAGGTCAGGTCCACAGCTTTCGGCTCGCGGGCCCGGCGGGACCCTTCGAGCACGTCACCACGCTGGAGGCGGGCTCCCTCTCGAGCTTTCTCGCCGTCGACCCGGGCCGGCGCCTCGCGCACGTCGCGGACGAGGAGGCCCGCGGGATCCGGAGCTTCACCGTCGGCGAGGACGGGGCGCTCGGGTACAACGGCGACGTACCGACGGCGGGTCACCCGGTGTCCATCCACCTCGGCGGCTCCGCGATGTACGTCGCGAGCTACGTCGAGGGCGTGGTGGAGCGCCTGCCACTCGGGAGCGACGGGCTGCCCGGGGCGCCGACGGCGGAGGCGAGCCCCGGCGACAAGGCGCATTGCGCGTCGGGCTCGCCGCACGACGACGCGATCCTCGTGACCTCCACGGGCAGCGACCGCGTCGTGGTCTACACGCCGCAGCTCGAGCCCGAGCACGTCCTCGAGGTGAGCGGCGGCCCCCGGCACCTGGCCTGGCACCCGACGCTCCCGCTCGTCTACGTCATCACCGAGTACACCGAGGAGCTCGTCGTGCTGGAGCACGCCCTCGGGGTGCTCACGGAGAAGGCCCGGCGTTCGCTCCGGCCGGAGGGGTGGAAGGGCACGGGCGCGGACGTGCACGTGCACGCGACGGGCGATTTCCTCGTCGCCACGCTCCGCCATCCCGAGAAGGAAGGGCTCCTCGCCACGGTCCGCCTCGACGAGGAGGGGCTGCCTGCGTCGCTCGCGCACCAGCCCTCGGGGGGCCTCGTGCCGCGAAACGCGACGCTCGTGGACGACCTGCTCCTCGTGACGCATCGCGTGAGCGGCGAGCTCCAGGCCTTCCGCCGCGCAGCGGAGGGCTGGGAGCGTGGGGCCATGACGACGCTCGCCTCTCCCTTCTGCGTCCGTACGCTCCCCTGATCGCGCGCTAGCCTCGGGCCCCGTGGTTCTCGAGCTCACCGTCGGGTCGCTCCTCGTCTCCGCGGCGGTCTTCCTGTGGCGCTTCGACCCGCGGCTCACGCCGGAGGATCGCTTCGCGGACCTCACGGCGCGCAGCCCTCGCTCGCTGAACGATGCACGCGACGGGGACGTCGTGCGGCCGCGCGGCGAGCTTCGTGCGCTGCACGCCGGGGACCGGGTGCGCTCCGGCTTCGACGGGACGCGCTGCCTCGCCTACGTCCTCGAGGTGGAGCGCCGGGCCTGGCGGCTCCCGCCGTTTCACCGAAAGCGCGCGGTGCCCGCGATGGTGATGGTGGGCGAGCGGCCGCTCGCTCTCGAAGGGTCCGTCGGCATCGGCGGGCTCGACCTCGAGCCGAAACGGCGTCTGGAGGACGAGGAGCTCGAACACCTACGCTCCCTCGAGCCGCAGGCGTTCCCCGGCCGCCCTTGGGAGCGGACCGTGGGGCGCATCGTGGTGCTCCATCATGGAACGCCGGTGGAGATCGCGGGCGTGTTGCGGGTCATGGGCACGGCGGGAGAGGGCTATCGGGAAGCGCGCCAGCGCTTCGTGCTCGCTCCGCTCCCCGGCGGCGAGCTGCTCCTCCGCAAAGTCCCCCCTTTTGAAGGAAGCTGAGGCTCACGGAGGCTCGGGCACGAGAAGCTTCGCCGTGGCGAGAAGGTGGGCCACGAGCGCCTTGGCGGCGGCGGTTCCGCGCCGACCAGCGGGATAGATGGCCCAGAGCGCCGAATCCATGGGCAGGCACCCCCGGAGGACCTCGACGAGGGCACCCTCGGCGAGCTCGCGGCGCACGTTGAGCGCGAGGAGCGGGCCGATGCCGAGACCGGCGAGCACCGCCGCCTGCACCGTGTCCAGGCGGTTCGAGCGCACGCGGTTCCGCATGGTCACCCGCGTGGGGCTTCCGTCGAGGCGCCGGATGGCGTTCGGTGCCCAGCCGTCCATACCCACGCCGTCGTGGTCCGCGAGCGCGTCGACGGTGGTCGGCGTACCGCGCTCCTCGAGGTAGGACGGCGCCGCCGCGAGCAGAATGCGCGAGCGGAGGAGCGCATGGGCCGTGAAGAGCGTCGAGTCCGGCGCCTCGCCGCCGCGAATGGCGACGTCGATGCCTTCCTCGACCAGGTCCAGGTAGTCGAGGGTGTGAACGATCTCGAGCTCCACCTCCGGGTGGCTGCGGACGAAGCCCTCGAGAAGCTGCCAGATGAGCCCGCCGTCGTCCGGCGGCGCCGTCACGCGGACGAGGCCACCCGGCGACTCCCGCGTCTCACGGAGCGCGCGCTCGGCCTCCTCGAGCTGCCCGGGGATGCCGGCGACGCGTGCGTGGAAGATGCGGCCGACGTCCGTGAGGCCGACGCGACGGGTCGTGCGGTGGAGGAGACGCTCGCCAAGGGTCTCTTCGAGCCGCGCAACCCGCCGGCTGACGGCGCTCGTCGGGAGATCGAGGGCCTTCGCCGCCGCCGTGAAGCTCCCGGCATCGGCGACGGCCACGAAGACGAGCACGTCGGTGGGGTCTGCTTTCACCGTTGCCGAAACGCGAAACGATTCTTGCCCGGGGGCGGCCTACTCCGAACCCCTGAGGGAGCGTACCTCTTTCGCCATGACCACCGCCGCGCAGCAGACCCGCACCACGTTCCGCCTCGAGGTCTCCGTCACCCTGGACATCGCGGCGCCCCCGGAGCGGGTCTGGGCGCTCTTGACCGACGCGGAGCGTTTCCCCGCGTGGAACTCCACGGTCACGGCCATCGAGGGCACCATCGCGGAGGGGGAGAAGGTCGTGATCCGCGTCCCCTACTCGGAGCGCGCGTTTCCCGCGACGGTGCTCGAGCTGGACGGCGCGAGCGAGACGCGGCGCATGGTCTGGGGCGACGGCTTCGCGCCGATGTTCCGCGGCGACCGGACCTGGGAGGTGACGCCCACCGCGACCGGCTGCCGCTTCTCGATGATCGAGGTCTTCCGCGGCGCGATGCTCCCGATGATCGCCAAGTCCTTCCCGGACTTCGGCCCCATCTTCGAGACCTACGCCCGGGACCTGAAGAGCGCCGCCGAGGGCTGAGCGCTCTCAGGGCTTGAAGGCGAGGACCTGGACCGTCGTGCTCGGGCCTTGGTGGTAGCGGCCCTCGTCGATGTCGCGGTCGACCTCCTCGCAGCGCTCGAGGCGGAGACCGGCGAGCTCCTCGCGGAGACCCTCGGGCGTCATCATCATCGGGAGCTGCGCGCGCGTCGGCGGGCCGCCGAGGCCGGGCCGGTCGATCTGCTTTGGCGTGTAGGCCTCGAGCACGAAGGCGCCCCCGCGGCGAAGCGCGCGCACGCAGGCGGCGTGGAGCGGCCCTCGGACCTCGGGAGGCATGTGGGCCCAGATGGATACGATGCCCGCCCAGCGCGCCTCCCCGAGGTCGTAGTCGCGCAGGTCGGCGACCACCGTCGTGAGGGGCACGCCCCGCTCCTTCGCGAGCCCTTCGGCGTTCGCGAGGCCCACCGGCGACTGGTCCACCCCGGTCACCTCGTGGCCCCGCTCCGCCAGAAAGACGGCGTTGCGCCCTTCGCCCTCGGCGAGGCAGAGCACCGGTCCCGCCGGGATGCCTTCGGCGACCTCCCGCAAGAAGTCGTTCGGTTCCGTTCCGTAGGCCTCGAAGGCGTCGGCGTAGCGCTCATCCCACATGGCGTTGCTCCTCGGCGGAGCGCCCCTCGGGCGCTCCCGCCGGTGTCATGATGTGGCCCGTGCTCCGGGCCGTCGACGTGCACGACGACGAAGCCCTCGCGCGGGCGGCGCCGTTGCGCTTCGACGCCTGGGAGGCGCCCCTCTAGCTGTGGCTCACCGCCGCGCGTTCAGTCGCAGCGGTCGACCACGATGCGCCCATTGATGTCGCTTTCGCCGATGACTGCGACGAGTCTGAGCGTCACGGTTTCGGGGGTGATTTCCTCGACCACGATGAGCCCGTCCGTCGTGATGAAGTTGACGTTGTCCGGGTTCACGAAGTTGACCACGACCCCGTCGTCCAGCGAGTCGAGGTTGAGGGGGTAGACCCCTTCCTCGGCCGGGACAGAGGTCAGCACGATTCCCAGCTCCGTGGGCACGAAGGTGCTGCATTCCTCGGTATCTTCGGCGAAGAGTGTGATGTTGAGGCGGTTGCTCGTGGGGTCGGTGATGGCGCCGCCCTCGATGGCCGTCCACGGCGCCCCGTCGAGGCGCCCCGTCGCCGGCTGATCGAGAATGTCCTCCTCGATGAAACCCCCATCCTCTCCACATCCGCTCAACGAAACCAGTAGGCAAAATCCCGCGGCAAAGAGGCGGCCTTGTCGATGATTCATGCGTCGATTCCCTTTCGTGCGACGGCGTGTCCCGTCGTCGCGAGGGCAGGTTGCAAGGTCGGCGCCAACGGCCTCGGGGCCCGCTGGGGCGCCTCCGCGCGCTGGGTGAGGAACCGCGGTTCACGAAGGTGTGAGTCAGGGACTCACAGGTCGCGGCACCCTCGCGCGCTCACTCGGCCGGGGCCGCCTTGCCGTCGTCCGTCCGCACGTAGCCGTCGCCGAAGCTCGGCAGGTCGATGAGCTTGCCGCGGGCGAAGCCGAGCAGGAAGTCGTCGAGCTCCTTCGGCGTGGGCTCGCGCGCGGGCGCTTCGGCCGGCGCCTCCATCGGCAGCGCGAGCTCGTCCACCACCTCGTCGCGCAGGCGCACGAGCGTCTCGCCGTCGAAGTACTCCTCACGGAAGACGATGCGGAGCGCGACCACCTTCTCTTGCCGCCGGTACTTGGGGAGCTCGTTCCAGTAGAAGATCTGCCCGCCCGGCGCCTTCAGCCAGCGCAGCGCGCGGGGCAGCACGCTCTTGTTCGCGCCCCCGTTCAGCGCGCCGAAGAAGGCCCGCAGATAGGCCCGGTGCCGCGACGCCATGGCCTCGCTCCGCGGCTGAATCCCGAACTGGCGGCGCACGGGCTCGAGGCCCTCGAGCGTCGGTCCGGCGCCGCGAATCGCATCGCGCAGGTCGTGCTTGTAGACCTCGCCGAGGTGGTAGGTGCACACCGGCGCCGTCGCGAGGAAGCAGCCGTGCACCTTCCCGTAGATGCGCTCGTGCGGGTCCATGAAGTCGTTCGTGACCGCGTAGACGGCGCCGCTCTCGCCCACGACGTGCCAGTGCATGCGCTGCGTGAGCGGCGTGTCCCACCAGCCGAGGGGCATGGGCTTCCAGAGCCTGTGGCGCAGCGGGAAGGCCACCATGAACACGCACCCCGCGAGCATCGGCACCGGCCCGAACGCCACCGCCCTCACGCTCTCGGGCAGGAGCAGGATCGTCGCCGAGAGCGCCAGGTCGGCCACGATCCACTCCCAGAAGAGCAGGCCGCTGAGCGAGAAGACGCCCAGGTGGAAGGCCGCCCAGCCGAGAAGGAAGACGACGGCCAGCGTGGGATGGAGCAGGGCGAGCGGGGCGAGCAGCTCGATGCCGAAGGCCGCCAGCTGCATCGGCAACTCGATGCGGCGCACGCCGCCGATCACGCGCCGCCACACCGCCCACGGCACGAAGCGCGCCCAGCCCCAGCTGTAGGCGCTCGCCGCGAGGTGGTGAATGCGGTTGTCCGTGACCCAGCTCCAAGGCCGCGGCCCGAGCCAGCCCTTGGCGAGCGCCGTGATGAGGTAGTGGCTCACCGGCACGGTCATCAGGAAGAGCACGCCCGCGGCGGGCGTCGCGAAGAGGCTCTCGCCGAGAGCGCTCACCGGGCCGAGCGCGAGGAGCGCGACCAGCGCCGTCAGCGCCTGGAGCAGGCGCATGGGCAGCGTGGCGTGGTGCTGCCACACGCCGAAGGGCGACGAGAGCACGACGAGGCAGAGCGCCATGCCGGCGGGGCTGAGCACGCTTCCGAGAGCGGCCAAGACCACCACCCCGCGGGCGATGCGGTGCACCTGCCCGACGACCGGGTCCACGTCCTTGGTGGCCGCCTTCCACGCGAGCGCGAGGCAGGCCGGCGCCGCGAAGGCGCGGAGCGCGTCGCCGGCGACGACGTCGTCCCAGCCGAAGACGGTCCCGCCGGCCAGGGCGAGGAGCCCCAGGAGGAGCGTGCGCCCGGTCTCGCCGAGGGGCCCGAGCAGCCGCACGACGCCGTCGCGACGCACGGCCAGGTCCACGAGCGCGTAGGCGGCGGTCAGCGCCGTGAGCTCGGCGAAGAAGCCGGGGCTAGCGCTTTCCATCGGCGGGATGCAGCCCGTGCTTCTTTGCGAGCTTGTGAAGGTATTTGCGGTCCATGTCGGCGGCGCGGGCTGCGGCGGAGATGTTCCCGCCGTGCTGCCCGAGGAGCCACGCCACGTAGCGCTTCTCGAAGGCCTCTTCGACCTGGGCCTTCGTTTCCCGGTAGCTGAGCGCCGCGTCGAAGACGGGCGCTGCGGGCTCTGGCGGGGCCGCGGAGACCTGGGCGACGGGCACGTGGCCGAGACCGATCTCCGTCGCGCCGAGCGAGCGGGTGAGATAGGCGGCCCGGGCGAGCACGTTCCGGAGCTCGCGCACGTTGCCGGGCCAGTCGTGCGCGGCGAGCGCCTCGAGGGCCGCGCTGGCAACCCGCAGCTCCGGCAAGTCCGGCTCGCGCCGGCGCAGATCGTCGAGGAGCGCGCGTACGAGCAAGGGCACGTCCTCGCGGCGCTCCCGGAGCGGCGGCAGCACCACCGGCACGACGGCGAGCCGGAAGTAGAGGTCCTCGCGGAACTTCCCGCGCTCCACCTCGAGCTGCAGGTTCCGCTTCGTCGCCGCGACCACGCGCACGTCCACGCGGCGCTCGTCGTTGCCGCCCACGCGGCGGAAGGTCCGCTGCTCCAGCACGCGCAGCAGCTTCGGCTGCAGGTCGAGGGGGAGCTCGCCGATCTCGTCGAGGAAGAGCGTCCCGCCGTCGGCCAGCTCGAAGGCGCCCTCCCGCGCATGTGTCGCACCCGTGAAGGCGCCCTTGGCGTGGCCGAAGAGCTCGCTCTCGATGAGCGACGCCACCACGGCGCCGCAGTCGACCACCACGAAGGGTCGGTCCTTGCGTGGGCTGTGCGCGTGAATGGCTCGGGCCAGCACGTCCTTGCCCACGCCCGTCTCGCCGCCGAGGAGCACGGTCGCGTCCGAGGGTGAGAGGCGCTCGAGGAGCCCGAAGATCTCGCGCATCGCCAGGCTCTTGCCGACCGCGCCGCCGAAGGTCTCGCGCTCGCTCGGCAGGAGCTCGATGCGCTCGGCCACCGTACGCACCTTGAGCTCGACCTTGCCCACGGTGACCACCGCACCGGGCGTCAGGAAGACCTCGCGCACCCGCGCGCCGTCGAGGCGCGTGCCGTTCGTCGAGCCGAGGTCACGCAGCAGGTACCCTTGGCGCTCCCGGACGATCTCGCAGTGCACGCGCGAGACCGTGTCGTCGCGGAGCACGACGTCGTTGTCCCGGGACTTGCCGATGACGCATTTGTCCCGGGCCACGACGTGCTCGGAGCCGCGGTCGGCGCCGCTCAGCACGACCAGCGCCAGCCGCGACACCTCCAGCACGCGGGCATCAGCCTGGGTCCCGAGCTCGGTCCGGGGCTCGCTCATGGCCCGTTCCTCAGGTCGAGGCGCACCACGCCGTCCGCCGGCACGTCGAAGGCGCGCTCGACGACGCGCGAGGGCTCATGCCCCCGGCGCACCACGGCACGCGCGCGGTAGCGGCCGGGGCTCAGCTCCACTTCGTGGCGGATGAGCGCCGGGACGCCGCGAGGCCCGCCGAAGCGCACGCTCTTGAGCTCCTCGGCGCTTCCGTCCTCGGCCACGCGGAGGTAGGCGACGTCGAGCTCCGTCGTTCCCGCCATGAGCTCAAAGCGTAGATCCGTCGCGCGCGGCACGGCGCCGGCCAGCTGCCCCACCACGAGGAGCACGGCGATCACCCCCACCAGGCGGGCGACGCGCCGTCGGTTCGCCCCGAGCCAGGCCCGGGCACGGTCCGCAAGCTCGGACATCACGCGACGCTAGCACCCTTCGTCCCGAGCGCAGGAACGCTCCCGCCCGACCGAAAGCGCTCCGTACCCGGCGAAGCCGGTCGAACTGCCGAAGAGCCCGTGGGTTGGGGAGCCCACGGGAAGACCGCCCTCCCCGGCGAAAGCGCTCCTCGACCGGCGAAGCCGGTCCGACTGCCTATGTAGCCCGTGGGTTGGGGAGCCCACGGGAAGACCGCCCTCCCCAGCGAAAGCGCACCTGAACCGGCGAAGCCGGTCGAACTGCCGAAGAGCCCGTGGGTTGGGGAGCCCACGGAAGACCGCCCTCCCAAGCGAAAGCGCTCCTGAACCGGCTAAGCCGGTCGAACTGCCGAAGAGCCCGTGGGTTGGGGAGCCCACGGAAGACCGCCCTCCCAAGCGAAAGCGCTCCTGAACCGGCTAAGCCGGTCGAACTGCATATGTAAAACGTGCGCTCCGTCTCACCGGCATGCCCGTCCCAGCCCTGGGGTACGTTCGAAGCCTTTTCCCGTCATTGTCCGGCTCTATGCCCGGTGATACGTTTCTAATTCGTTTCGACTGGCCGCGGTACGTCACCGGGCGAGCGAGCGGCGGGCGGTCCCAAGGGTCCGACCGACAAGGAGTTTCATAGGGCGCATGGTCCCGCTGTCCGACATCGTCCGGAAGGTCAAGGCGTACCACCCGCGTGCGGACGTGGGCCTCATCGACGCCGCCTACTCCCTCTCCCGGGAGAGCCACGAAGGACAGATGCGGAAGTCGGGGGATCCCTACTTCATCCATCCGACCAGCGTCGCGGCGATCATCGCCGACATGCGCCTCGACCCGGCGAGCGTTTGCGCTGCCCTCCTCCACGACGTGGTCGAGGATACCGAGGTCACCGAGCACGACATCGAGAAGAAGTTCGGCTCCGAGGTCGCCTTCCTCGTCGACGGAGTCACCAAGCTCGGCAAGATCAACTTCGCCTCGAAGGAAGACCGGCAGGCCGAGTCCTTCCGGAAGATGCTCGTGGCGATGGCCCGGGACATCCGGGTGCTGCTCGTGAAGCTCGCCGACCGCTTGGACAACATGCGGACCCTCGAGCACATGAAGCCCGCCTCTCAGGAGCGCATCGCCCGGGAGACCATGGAGATCTACGCGCCGCTCGCGGGCCGCCTCGGCATCCAATGGCTGAAGGCGGAGCTCGAGGACCTCTCCTTCCGCTACATGCAGCCGGAGGCGCACGGCGAGCTCGAGGAGCGCGTCGCCAAGGTCGCCAAGGCTACCGACCGCTACATCGAGGACGTCGGCAAGAAGCTCCAGAAGATGCTCATCAGCCGTGGCTTCGCGCTCACGGTGAGCGGGCGCCGCAAGCACCTCTATTCGGTGCATCGCAAGATGAAGATGGAGGGCTTCGACGACCTCGAGCAGGTCCAGGATTTCATCGCCTTCCGCGCCATCATGGAGAACGTCGCGGACTGCTACGCGGCGCTCGGCGTCATTCACAGCGAATGGACGCCCGTGCCGGGGCGCTTCAAGGACTACATCGCGCTCCCGAAGCCGAACATGTACCAGTCGCTTCACACGACGGTCATCGGCCCGGGCTCGCGGCGCATCGAGATTCAGATCCGGACGCACGAGATGCACCGGACGGCCGAGCTCGGCATCGCCGCGCACTGGCAGTACAAGGAGCGCACCGGCGGCCTCGACGAACGCGACGCCGCCCGCTTCGCCTGGCTCCGTCAGCTGATGGAGTTCCAGAAGGACGTCACGGACCCGGCGGAGTTCTACGACACCGTGCGCACGGACCTCTTCCCCGAGGAGGTCTACGTCTTCACGCCGCGGGGCGACGTGAAGACCTTCCCGCGCGGCGCCACACCCCTCGATTTCGCCTACGGAGTGCACTCGGAGGTCGGCCACCGCTGCAGCGGCGCCAAGGTGAACGGCGTGATGGTGCCGCTCCGGCACAAGCTCCGGAACGGCGACGTCGTCGAGGTGCTCACGAACAAGAACCAGCAGCCGAGCAAGGACTGGCTCGACATCGCCGTCACGAGCCGGGCGCGCTCGCGGATTCGGACGCATCTCCGCGCCGAGGAGCGGAAGAAGAGCGTCAAGCTCGGCCACGACCTGGTCGAGCGCGCGATGCGCAAGAAGGACCTCTCCTTCTCCCGCTGGCAGAAGCGGCCGCAGGACACGCTGGCGCACTTCCACATCAACCACCTCGACGAGCTCTACGCCCAGGTGGCGTACGGCAAGATCGACGTTCGCACGCTCCTCGACGTGATCGCGCCGGCGGACGCGCCGGTGGAGCGCGGGAGCATCCCGCCGCGCGAGAGCCTCCGGCCGACGCTCTTCGAGAAAACGCTCCGCCGCGTCACGCGCCGGGACGACGACACCATCCGCATCGATGGGATGGACGACATCCTCGTGCGCTTCGGCAAGTGCTGCCATCCGGTCCCCGGCGACCCGGTCGTCGGGTGGATCACCCGGGGCCGTGGCGTGACCGTGCATCGCCGGAGCTGCCCGCGCGCCCACGAGCTCGACCCCGCACGGCGCGTGGAGGTGAGCTGGGCGAGCAACGCCAAGGCCGCGCACCCGGTCAGCCTCCGGGTCACGACCAACAACCGCCCGGGCATCCTCGCCCAGGTCTCCACCGTGTTCACGGACCACGGTCTGAACATCAGCGAGGCCACCTGCCGCACGAACGAGGACGGGCGGGCCGTGAACCTCTTCCAGGTCAGCGTCGGCGACCTCGACCGGCTCCGGACGGTCATGCGCGGCATCGCGAAGATTCGCGGCGTGAAAGACGAGGAGCGCCTCTAGCCCTACGTCCGCGAGGCGAACGAAGCGGGCACGGACCCCTTGGCGCGAAATCACGGAAAGGTACCGCGGGGAGCGGTAAGGTTCCGCGGTGAGAGGAAAGGACCAGCGTGACGCGCTCGCGGCCGAGGCGCTGGACCTCGCGACCGACTGGGTGCTGCTCTTCGCCGCCGAAGAGCGGGTCGTCTTCGCGAACGCGGCGGCGCCCGCGTGCTTCTCCGTCGGTGCGACGCTCGCCGAGTGCGTTCCGCCGGAGGCGCTGCCGGCCTGGCGGCGCACCTTCGCGCTCATTCGCCGCGAGGGTCGCTTCGGCGGCGACATCCCCGGTCCCGGCGGCGCGCCGCTGCACCTGAAGGGCCGGGCACGCCCCGGCGGCGGCGTCGTCGTCACCGCCGCGCCTCCGGCCCCGGCCACCGGCGAGGGCACCGGGCACTTCGCGGCCTACCTCGAAGTGCTCGACTCCTTCGGCTTCGGCGCCTGGCGCCTCGATCGCGAACCACAGCATCTCTGGTGGTCGGAGCGCTGCTACGCGCTCACGGGCCTCGAGCCGGGCCCCGTGACGCAAGAGGCCTATCTCGAGCGCGTCCTTCCCGAGGACCAGGCGCTCATCGCGGAGGGCATGGCCGCCGCCTACGGCCGCACCGGCACCTACAATCCACGCTTTCGGCTCCGGCTCCCGGACGGACGCATCCGGCACCTCGAAGACCACGGGGTCATCGTCTGGGACGGGGACACGCCGCAGCACGCCGTGGGGATCACCATCGACCGCACGCCCCTCGTCGAGGCGCAGGATCGCATCGCGTCGCTCACGGAGGAGCTGGCCGCCGCCGCCGGTGAGGGGCTCGCCGGGCGCCTGGCCCTCGGCGTGGCGCACGATCTCAACAACGTGCTCACCGTGGTGCTGGCCCACGCGCAGCTCCTTGCCGACCCACCGCTCGACCCGGAGGCGAAGGAGAGCCTCGACGCCATCGAGGATGCGGCCCGGCACGCCGGGGAGCTCTCATCGCGGCTCCTCGCCTTCGGTCGCCGGGCGCCGCTGGAGCTGCGTCCCCTCGAGATCGGCGCGCTCCTCGCCGAGAGCGTGCGCCTGCTCTCGCGGCTCGTGAGCGAGTCGACGGCTCTCGTGCTCGACGCGCCGGAGGATGAGCTCTGGGTTGACGGCGACCGAACGCGCGTCGCCCAGGTGCTCACGAACCTGGTCGTCAACGCCGCCCAGGCCCTTCGCGACGGCCGCGGTCAGATCCGCCTCAGCGCCGCGCGCGTGGGCGAGGAGGTCGTGCTCCGCGTCCACGACGACGGGCCCGGCATGCCGGCGGCCGTCGTCGAGCGTGCCTTCGAGCCCTTCTTCACCACCCGCGGTACGGGGACGGGGCTGGGCCTCGCCAGCGTCCGAGGCATCGTGCTTCAGCACGGTGGGCGCGTGGTCGTGGAGACCGCGCCGGGCGCCGGGACGACCTTTGCGGTGCACCTGCCTCGCCGCGAGGCGCCGGAGGACACGCCGCCCGCGCCCGCGGCCCAGAGCGCGCGCCGGGGCCGGCTCTGGCTGGTGGAGGACGAGCGCCTCGTGCGAGCGCTCGGGGAGCGCGTCCTTCGGGCCGCCGGGCACGAGGTGACCTCCTTCGCCCATCCCGCCGCCGTGCATGCCCACCTGGCGTCGGGTGCCGTGCCACCGGAGCTCCTCGTCACCGATGTGATGCTGCCCGACGGCTCCGGCCCCGAGCTCGCGGATCGCTTGCAGGCGCAGCTGCCCTCCCTCGAGGTGCTCTTCGTCTCCGGCTACGCGGAGCCGCTCCTCGAGGCCGATGGCTCGCTCCCGGCGAGCGCGCGCTTTCTCTCGAAGCCGTTCTCGCGCCAGCAGCTCCTCGACGCCGTGGGCGAGGCGCTCGCCGGAGCTCAGGCGTAGAAGCGCTCGGCGGCGCGCTCGAGCCAATAGGCCATGGTGGTTCGCCGCGTGTAGATGGCGTGGCCGAGGCCCGTGTGGAGCAGGTTGGGGCGGCCATTCACGGCGGCGTCGCCGTAGTCGACGAGCCAGGTGAAGCCGCCGTCGGGGACACGGCGGCCATGGCGCACGCCCTCGAGCCAGGCGCGCGGCGCCCAGCCGGGACCGAGCGGCTCGTCGAGCAAGTCCTCGAGGGCCCGCGTGCCCGGGTCCGCCGAGGGCAGGTCCGAGCCCGCGATACCGAGGAGCTGGATGTAGTCGCCGTCCTCGGTGGTGAGCATGCGCTGGAGCCCCCGCGGGAGGTCTGGAACCGTCGGTCCCGCACCGCGGTGGTTCACCAGATGCAGCAGCCGGGGCCACGCGGCCTCGGGCCAGCCGTAGCGCACGGGCGTGCCCAGCGTGACGATGTCGAGGCCGCGTCGCCGCAGCACGGCGAGGGCCTGCATGAGCGCGGCCCCGTCCTCGCCGATCTCCCGCGCGATGGCCACGAGCTGAGGCGCGTGGGCGACCTCGTCCCGGAGCTGGAGGAGGAGCGCGAAGATCTGGCCCGCGTGGCTGTGGCCCACGAGCAGCGTCCGCGCGCGCGCCGGGCGGGCCTCGAGGCGAGCGGCGAGGTAGCGCGCCAGACGAACGGCCGCGCGAAGCCGCGCCACGTGCCCGTTCTCCGACGACCAGTGGAAGATGGACGCGGGTATCCCCGTCGCGCCCTGGAGCAGCGTGGCGTAGGCCGCCGGGAAGTTCGATGCGTCCTGGAGCAGCCGCTCCGTCGTGCCCTGCATGATGGGCCCGAGGCGCCGACCGAGGTCGAGGCCCGAGCCGGGGATCCGATCAAGGGCCTGCAGCAGCGCCACCGGGTCGGTGCCCACGAAGGTGCCGTGGACCAGGGTGATCTGCGCGATGCGCTGGTCTCGAAGCCGGGTTCCGAGCGACGCCATGGCCCGGCGCCACTCCACGGGCTGGTCCTCGAGGGCCCAGGAGCCGAGGTCCACCGGGAGCGGGGTGCCCAGCGTGGTGTGCGCCCAGCTCCCCGTGTCGGGCAGATCCTCGAGGCGCTGCGGGGGGCACGCCGGACCGTCGGGCGCCAGCACGCGGAGGCGCTCGGCGCGGGCCCGAAGCCGACGGAAGCGCAGAAACCAGCCGAGGGCCCCGAGCGCCGAGGCCACGGCCAGCGCCAAGAGGAGCCAGAGCAGCAGCGCGATCCAGTCGTCGGGCCAGGTCACGGCGGGCGGAGCTTATGGCGCCGGGGCGCGCTCGGCATCCGCCCGCCGCGAGGCGGGCTCCCACTCACTCGCTGGCCAGCGCGAGCGAGGCCAGCAGCAGGCAGACGGCCGTCGCCACGGAGCCGAGCGTGCGGACGTGGTTCCAGCCGGTCCAGACCCGGCCGTAGGTGCGCCAGTAGCTGGCCGCGGCCTCGCTCGTGTGCGCCATGCCGTCGAGGCGCTCGTTCATGGGGACGTTGCCGAAGGCCGTCACGAGGAAGACGCCGAGCACGTAGAAGAGCGCCGCCGCCACCAGGAGCCACTTCGCCGTCCCCGCGAGCGAGAGCCAGCCGTAGAGCGCGAGCGCGAGCGTGGCGGGGACGAGCGCGATGAAGGACGCGAGGAAGACGGAGCGGAAGACCGTGCGGTTGAGCTGCTGCATGGCCTCGATGCCGCCCGCCGGGGCGGCCCGGAGGAGGCCCGCCATGACGAAGTCCGAAAACGACTGGAAGACGCCGCCGACGAGCGCCGCCGTGATCCCGGTGCCGAGGCACGCGTAGACGATCCAGGCGCTCGGCATCACGCCACCGCCCAGACGCCGCTGGCGGCGGTCTCGCGGGCGTAGGTAGCAAAGTCCTTCGGCGGGCGGCCGAGGGCGCGCTGCACGCCGTCCGTGAGCGAGGCGTTCCGCCCGTCGAGGACGGTCGCGAAGAGGTAGTCGAGCATCCAGATGACGTCCTCCGGGGCGCCGGCCTCGGCGGCCCCTTCCACGAAGGCATCGTGGGGCACGCGCTGGAAGCCGATGGGGCGACCGGCGGCCTTCGAGAGCTCCTCGGCGATGTCCTCGAAGGTGAGCATGCGCGGGCCCGTCACCTCGTAGACCTCGCCGGCGTGGCCGGGCTCGGTGAGCGCGGCCACGGCGACGTCGGCGATGTCGTCCACGTCGACGAAGGGCTCGGGCACGTCGCCGGCGGGCAGGGTGATCATGCCGGCCTGCACCATCTCCACGAAGGCGCCCTCACTGAAGTTCTGGTGGAACCAGCTCGCCCGGACGACGGTCGTGGGCACGCCGCTCGACTGCACGATGTGCTCGCAGGCCTGCGCCTCCGCCTCGCCGCGCCCGCTAAGGAGCACGAAGCGCTGCACGCCGGCCCCGCGGGCCCGGCGGACGAGCTCCGTGATGGCGTCGGAGGCGCCGGGCATGGCGAGGTCCGGCGCGTAGCTGATGTAGACGGCGTGCACGCCCTCCAGCGCGGCGTCCCAGCCCTCGGGCCGGCGCCAGTCGAAGGACGGCGTGGCCGCACGCGAGCCGCGGCGAACGGGCACGCCGCGCGCTTCGAGGCGGTCGGCGACGCGGCGCCCGGTCTTGCCGGTGGCGCCGATGACGAGGGTGAGCTTGGCGTTCGGGTCGGTCATGAGGGTCTCCTTTCGGCGCCTCCCGCTCCCCGTTGGAGCGATGCCGCGCCGTTCACGAAGCCCGGTCTACGGGGACCCGCGCCGCCCTTCTTGACCGCGGATGCCAGTCGTTTGACCGAGCGCGCCAAAGCGCCGGGCGCGGCGCGAGGCCGTCCGGCATGCTCTCCGAGATGGAGTCCGAGCGCGCACCCGAAAGGGCCCTCCTCGTGGCCGCGGCCGCGCTCCTGACTCTCTCCGCGCTGCGGCCGGCTTCCGCCCAGGGGACCTCGCCGATTCAGGCGGCGTCGTCATCCGCATGTCGCGACGGCGAGCCCGCGCGACGCCAGGCCGACGAGGCGATCGCCGCCTACGCCCGGGCGCTGGCCGCGGCCTCCGACGGCGACGACCTCGCCGAGCTCCGGTCCCTCGCGATGGCGGTCCGCCAGAGCCCCTGCCTCGAAGACGCGCAGAACTTGAGTGCGCCGCTCGTCCCGAGCGTCGCGGCCGCGCGGCTCTGGTGGGCGAGCGGCGGGGAGCGCTGGCTGCGAACCCTGGGTCGGACGGGAGACGTCCGACTCTTCCCGCCGACGACTCGTTGGCTCCTCCCCGACCGGCAGGCGCGCGACACGGGGCCCCTCCGGCCCTTCCTCTGTCCTGGAGCCGACCTCGAATGCCAGCACCGACTGGACGAGTGGCGTGAGCGCGCGGAGCCGGCCATTGCGGCGCGCTGGGCCGATCGTGAGCGAATCACCACCGAGGACGTCGAGCTCGACAGCGCACGGCGTGCGGCGCTGGCCACCGAACCCCGTGCCTCCTACGCCACCTGGCTCTCCCGGGCCGAGGCCGGGCTGGACGTGGAGCCGCTCTTCGCGCTCGGTGGGCTTCGGCCGCTGCGTGGGTGGCTCGTGCTCTTCCGGGGCTTCGCCGGTCATGGCCACGTTTGGGCCTTCGAGCTCGAAACGGGCTCGACCTACGCATGGAGCGTGCAGCCACGCCGCGACGAGCGTGGGCGGGATCGGGGCCTCGGCGGGTCCTGGTTTCGCGCCGGCGTGATCCCGCCCAGCGAGCTCGAAGACGCGGCGCTCTTCTTCGCCCTCGCCGAACAGCTCCGGGAAGGCCGCGCCGTCGTTCGCGAGCTGCGGCGGCCGGCGGGAGTGGGGGAGGCCGATCTCATTCGCCACCAAGACGCGGGGAGCACCTTCAGCTGGGTCTCCATGCAGGACGGGGTGCCCGCCGGGTGGGGTCTCTTCACCGCCGGGCAGCGGGTCCTTCGAGGCGAGCTCGACCAGGGAAACCTCGCGGCGATGGCCTCCACGACGGTTGGCGAAGAGCGCCTCCGGCGACTGCTGGGCGCGATGGCGCCTCGCTGCCCGCCGCGGGCTTTGCCGCAAGGCCTCCTGGCTCCGCCCAAGCTCGGGCAGGGGTTCGGGACCATTGGATACAGGCCGTCGCGGCGAGCGAACGCGCACGCGACGCGCCTGCGCCGGTACGCGGAGACGCTCTCCCGTTGCCGGCCCCTCCCGCAGGCGGCCCGCGAGCCTCAGCCCGCGGCCAGCCGGTAGGAGCGCGGGGTTTGACCCGCCCAGCGCTTGAAGGCGCGGGTGAAGGCGCTCTGTTCGGAGAAGCCCGTCAGGTAGGCGATCTCCGCCAGCGAGTAGCCCGTGTCCCGGAGGAGCTTCTCGGCGAGCTGGCGCCGCGCCTCGTCGACGAGGCTCTGGTAGGTGACGCCGCGATCCGCGAGGCGGCGCTGGAGCGTTCGGCCGCTCATGCCGAGGCGCTTGGCCGTGGCGCTGATCTTCGGGACGCCCTCGCTCAGCGCGGACGAGACCTGGATGCGCACGCGCTGCTCGAGGCCGGCGTCATCGGCTAGGGCCGCCAGCTCGCCCTCGAGGTGCGTGTCGAAGAATCGGGCGATGGTCGCGTCGCCGAGCTTGTTCGGTACCGCCAGGTCGCCGCGCCGGAAGACGAGCGCGTCGTGGGGCGCCTCGAAGGCCACGGGGCACCCGAAGAAGGCCTCGTGAAGGTCGGTCCGCGCCGGCGCCGGGTGGCGGAAGGTGACCCGCAGCGGCTGCACCGGCTGGGTGGAGACCTCGCCGCTGATGGTGAGCACCGACGCCAGGGTCGCCTCGTTCGACATGCGGAGGCCCCGTCGCGTGCCCTCGCGGTGATGGCGCATGAGGGCCTCGTCGCCCTCGAGCACCACCTCGTAGGTGGAGACGCTCGTGAGCACGCGCGCATAGCGCTCGGCGCGGGCGTAGGAGCCTCGGAGGTCCACGGCGGACTTGAATGCCAGGCCGAACGCGCCGTAGTCGTCGCAGCGCATCGAGCCGCCGGTGCGGAGCGGCAGATCGACGGCCCCGTCCTCCTGGTCCAGCCGCTCGAGCAGCCCGTAGTAGGCCTCGGCCGGGATCATCGCCTTCGGGTCCACCGGCGCGTCGGGGTCCACCCCCGCGGAACGAAGCAGCGCCGCGCGATCGATGCCGCCACGCGTCTGCCGAATGAACTTCCAGGCGAAGAGCGAGGTGATCTGGCCCACGCGGCCCTTCTAACGCGAAGACCGCGGCGCGTGCCCGTGCCCGACCGA
The DNA here is from genome assembly GCA_937893795.1 of uncultured Myxococcales bacterium. Taxonomy (GTDB): domain Bacteria; phylum Myxococcota_A; class Polyangia; order Polyangiales; family Houyiibacteriaceae; genus CALCTH01. The sequence goes on from CALCTH010000669.1 coordinate 20,979, forward strand.
GTCGCTCCCATCGTCTAGGCTCCCCCCCGTGGACTCCTCAGCGGCGATGCGCACGCTCTTTCGAGCGGCCAGCACCCGGGAGCCCCCCCGGTCGACGCTCAGTGCGGCCGACCTCGTTCTCGCGCGGCGCCGCCTTCTCGGCGCCTGCCTTCTGGTCGGCGCGACCATGCTCGCCTACTGGTTGGCATTCCTGAGCGTGTGGGCCGAGGCCTCCACGGCCCTCGGTCGTGTGGTGGCGCCGACCTCGCTCGGGCTCTTCATCGCCCTCGGAATCGCCGTGTGGCGCCTGACGACGACGCGGCGCCGCCTCATTGCGCTGGGGGTCGCGTTTCATCTGGTGCTGGGCGGAGCGGTGTCCGCCATGGAGCCCTTCGATCTCGAGGCCATGACGCGGCCCGTCACCCTCATCAGCTGGAACTGCGTCAACGTGCTGCTGGTGCCGCTCCTCGTCCCTGCGTCGCCGGGCGCGGCCATGGCCGTGGCGCTGCTCATCGCCTCGCTGACCCCGATCGGCTTCGCCCTCGCGCCCCTGGCCGGCGCTGCCAGCCAGCCGGCGGGCGTTCTCGTGTCGCTCGGCGGCCCACCCCTCGCGTGCGCGCTGCTCTCGCTCCTCCCCTCGAACGTGCTCCGGCAGCTTCGCCGCGATCTGTCGCGGGCGCGTCGCCTCGGCGCCTACGAGCTCGTCGAGAAGCTAGGCGCGGGCGGCATGGGCGAGGTGTGGCAGGCCCGGCACCGCTTCCTGGTCCGCTCCGCCGCTATCAAGCTCATCAAGCCGGAGCTGCTCGGCCGCAGCGCCGAGGCTCGGGATCATGCCGTGGCCCGCTTCGAGCGGGAGGCGCAGGCCATCGCGACGCTCGAGTCGCCCCATACCGTCGAGCTCTACGACTTCGGCGTCGCCGACGATGGCGCCTTCTACTTCGTGATGGAGCTGCTCCGTGGGGTGGATCTGCAGCGCCTCGTCGACGCCCACGGGCCGCTCGCGCCCGAGCGCGTCGTGCACCTGCTCGTTCAGGCGTGCGATTCCCTGGCCGAAGCGCACGCGCTCGGGCTCGTGCATCGGGACGTGAAGCCCGGGAACCTCTTCGTCGGCCCCCGCGGCCAGGCCGACGACGTGCTCCGCGTGCTCGACTTCGGCCTCGTCAGCGCGCGCCCGCTCGAGGGGGAGGGCGACGCGCGAGTCACGCGGGACGGGGCCATCCAGGGGACGCCGGCCACCATGGCGCCGGAGGTGGCCACCGGCGAGTCGCCCGTCGATGGACGCTCCGATCTCTACGCGCTCGGATGCGTGGCCTATTTCGCGCTCGCGGGCGAGCCCGTCTTCGAAGGGACGACGGCCATGGACGTGGTGCTCAAACACGTGACCCGCACGCCGGACGCGCCCTCGACCCGCGCCGCGGGCGTGCCGCCGGCGCTGGACGCCCTCGTCCTGACGTGCCTCGAGAAGGACCCCGCCGCGCGGCCGGCGTCGGCGGAGGCGCTCGCCGCGGAGCTCCGCGAGCTCGCTCGTGCGCTGCCGGAGTGGACTCCCGAGCGTGCCCGGGACTGGTGGGAAGACCATGCCCCCGAGGCGCGGTCGCATCCTGCTAGGCTCCCCCGGCGATGAGCGGAGAGGAGGACGGGCGCACACCGTCTGGCGATGCGATGCCCGGCGACATCACCCCCGGCGAGCCGACGTCCGGCGACGTGAGGGACGAAGGGCCGCTCCCGGAGGCGCCGGCGCGTGAGTCGTTTCCGGAGGGCGAGCTGGTCTTCGCCCCGGGCACCGAGGTTGCCGACACCTACCGCATCGATGCGCATCTCGGCGCCGGTGCCATGGGCGAGGTCTACCGTGCGACGGAGCTGGAGAGCGGGCAGCCCGTCGCGCTGAAGGTGCTCCTCAAGGGCCGCAAGGACCCGGCGCTCCGCGAGCGCTTCGAGCGTGAGCAGGCGATCCTCGAGCGCATCGACCACGCCGCGATCGTCGACTACCGGGGCCACGGCCTCGCGATGGACGGGGAGGTGCCGTGGCTCGCGATGGAGCTGCTGGAGGGCGAGACGCTCCGGGAGCGCGTGGAGCGCCGCGGACGCCTCGACCCCGAGGAGCTCGTGCCCATCGCCGTCGCGTGCTCGAGCGCGCTCGAGGCGGCGCACGAGGCCGGCGTGGTGCATCGGGATCTGAAGCCGGACCACATCTTCCTGCCGCGCATCGGCCCGGCGGCGAAGCTCCTCGACTTCGGCCTCTCGCTGAGCGCGACCTCGAAGAAGCTCACGGCCACGGGCATGGTCATCGGGACGCCCCGCTACATGGCGCCGGAGCAGATCGCGTCGGCGCATACCGCGGGCGCGAGCGTCGACGTCTACGCGCTCGGCGTCGTGCTCTATGAGGCGCTCGTCGGCGATTCGCCTTTCGTGGCCGCGGACCACGGGCAGCTCCTCGGAGCCATCCTCCAGGGCCGTACCGAGCCCCTCACGATGCACCGGCCGGACCTCAATCCCGACCTCGAGCTCGTGCTCGCGAAGGCCATGGCCCCTCAGCCCGAGCACCGCTACGACCGGCCGATGAAGCTCGCCGCCGACTTCGCGGCGGCGGCGGGCGTACGCATCAGCGCTCCCGAAGGCACCATCCCCGCCGCGAGCCCGCGCGAGTCGCTCCTCGCCGACCTTCGGAACAGCACGCCACCGGACGCCATCCGGGCCTCCGGCGCCACGCCGGCGCCCTCGGTGCCCGCGCCGGCCATCCCGCAGCCCGAGCGGGCGACCTTCGCCACGGGGGAGCGCGAGACCGGCCGGGCCGCGCGCGCGTCGGACCGCCCCTCCTTCGCGCGCATGCGCCGAGACCCGCTGGTGCTGGCGAGCGTCCTGGTCCTGGCCGTCGGCGCCGTGGCGCTCGGGGCGCTGGTGGCCTACGCGCTGCTGCGCTGATGGCGGCGGGGATCGCGGCCGCCACGTGGCGCGCGGTCGTCAGCGCGGACCGCGCTTCGTGATACCACCGCCCCGATGACGTCTCCTCGCATCGGTGTCTGCCTCGCGGGCGGCGGCATCACCGGCGCCATGTACGAGGTCGGTGTGCTGGCCGCCCTCGAGGCCTTCTTCGAGGACTTCGTGCCGGACGTCGTGGTGGGCGCGGCGAGCGGCGCCTGCGTCGCCACGGCCCTCGCCGGGGGCATTCCCGCGGAGCGCCTCTACCGGGCGCTACTCGACCCGAGCGACGACTTCTTCCCCCTCGAGCGCCAGCACCTCCTCCGCGTCGACCTGCGGGAGCTGCGGCGCGTGGCGCGCTCGGCCTTCGGGGCGTTCCGGCGGAGCGCCGGCGCCGTGACGAGCCGTCCGCTGGCGGTGGACGTGTGGGCCGAGGTGGACCGCTTCTTCGACTCGCTGCCGGCCGGTGTGCTCACGACGGACGCCTTCGAGCAGTTCTTCTACGAGGTGCTCACGCGCCGGGGCATCCCCAAGACCTTCGCCGAGATGCCGCGGCGGCTGCTCCTCGTCGCGAACGACCTGGACGTGGGGGAGCGCGTGGTCTTCGGCACCGGCGCGGACCTCGAGGAGGTCCCGGTGGCCAAGGCCGTGTGCGCGAGCCTCGCCACGCCACTTCTCTTCGCGCCGGTACGCATCGACGGCCGGGACCTCATCGCCGGTGGCGTGGGCGAGGCGGGCCACGTGGACGTGGCCGTCGAGCAGGGCTGTGAGCTCGTGCTGGTCGTCAACGCGATGGTACCGCTCCGCCTCGATCCCTCCGCGGCGAGCGTTCCCACGGGCCACGGGCAGAGGACGCGCGTGCGCGACAAGGGTCTGCTCTGGGTCTACAACCAGGCCTGGCGCCTCGTGACGGAGGCCCGGCTGCAGAAGGGCCTCGCGAGCTACGCGGCGGAGCACCCGAAGGTGCGCCTCGAGCTCCTCGAGCCGGACCGCGACGACGCGACGATGTTCCTGCATTCGCCGATGAACTTCGCGGCGCGCCGGGCGCTACTCGAAGACGGCTTCGTCTCGACGACGCGCCGGCTGCGGGCGGAGGGGAGCCCGCTGAGGACCCACCTGGTCCAGGCGGGCCTCACCCCCCGCTGACCTCGCTCTTCACTCCGCGTCTTCCAGCTGCGCCAGCGCGCCGAGTGCGACGACGGCGACGACGAGGCTCGCGATCAGCGGCGCCGCCGGGACGTGCAGCACTTCCTCGCGGACCACGTTGAAGCCTTCGAGGCGGAGCACCGCGGGTGGGAAGAGCAAGGGGACGGCGTTGTTGGCCGCGTGGAGCGCGACGCAGGGCAGGAGCGACCCCGTCCACACGCGCACGGCGCCGAGCACGAGCCCGGCCGCGAAGGCGTAGACGACGGCGTCGGCCCGTACGTGCATCACCGCAAAGAGCAGCGCGCTCCCCACGATGGCCTTGGGCACGTTCGCCAGCTGATCCTCGGCGAGCCCAGGCAGGATGACGCCGCGGAAGAGCGCCTCTTCGACGAGCGGTGCCACCACCACGAAGGCCAGCGCGAGGCCGAGGCCCTCGAGGGGATCCTCGGCCCGCAGCCGTTCGAGCTCCGCCAGGCGTTCGGCCACGCCGCGGGGGACGAGCTCCTGGACGACGTTGCCGATCTCCGCGAGGGGGAGCTGGAGCGCCAGCCCCGCCACCGTGGCGAGGATCATCACCGGCGCGGGGCGGAGCTCGAGCTCGAGGCGCCCCGCGAGGTCCCGGCAGCCCGTGATCGGGGATGGACGGAGCTTTCGCAGACCGACCAGGATGGCGGCGCCAAAGCCCAGGAAGGCGCACGCCGCCAGGGAAAACGCATCGAAGCTCACGGCCCGAGCGGCGGCGTCCCAGGGCACGCCGCGGAGCATCCGGACCCCGGCGAGGCCCAGTAGCAGACCCTGCGAAAGGGCCACGGCCAACGCGGTGAGGCCCAAGGCCTGGAGCGGCGTGAGGCGTCGCGCGGAGACCACCTCCCCCGCATGCCGGCCCAAGGCCCGGCGGTCAACTGGGGTCCGGCGCGTGACGCGGGCCCCTCATGGCCGTAGGAATCGACCGCCGCATCGGGCGGCAGGTCCCGCTCGCGGCCTCCTGCTAGGCTCTTCCCCCACTTCGTTCATGGCTCGTCTCTCTCGCGCCGGTGTCGCCGGTCTCCTCTTCCTTCTCGCGGCCTGCGCTTCGCGTGCGGGTGCCGGCCGGACGAGCACGGCGCTCCCGGGCGGCGTCCCGGACTCCGTGAGCGCCGACAACGCGGCTGCGCTCACCCGGACCTTCCACGGTCTGCCGCTGGACGACCGGAACCGGGTGCCCCTTCGGGACGCGCTCCTCGCCCACCTCGCGGCCGGCACGGACCGGATCGTCGCGGCGGGAGACTACGCCGCCCTCGTGGCGCACTTCGCCCGCATGGCCGAGCTCCTCCTCCCGGAAGACCTCGCCGACGGCCGCGTCCCGCCGGCCTTCGGGCCCGTCGCCCGGGCCGTCATCGCCGCGGGTGCGCCTCGCGGAGACGAGGGCCGCGTGCTCGCGGGGCTTCTCGTGCTTCGCGCGCTCACCCCGGATGCGCAGGACGACCGGGGCGAGACACCCGAGGAAGCGTACGAAGGCCTCGTCCGCTGGTCCGCCGAGGCCCGAGCCACGCTCGGCAACGCCTTCGAAGCGACCTCCCAGCAGGTGGACGTGTGGGACGCTCACGCCCGGCTGACGCCCTCGCCGGACGTGCTCGAGACCCTGGCGCAGCTCCACGTCACCCGCGTCGACGCCGTGCTCGGGAGCTTCTCCCGCGGCGAGGCGGGCATGCTGCTCCGCCGCCCGCAGCTGCTCGAGCGCTTCACGATCATCGCGCCCCTCGACGTCGCGGCGGTCTACCTGCGGGTCGGCGACCTCGCCTCGGCGCTCACCCGGGTCCGCGCGATGACCGTCGGCGGCGACACCATCGGGCAGCTCGTTCGCACGCTCGAGCGCGCGCGGTCGCGGGGAGACGACGCCGCCGACGCGCTCATGGAGCTCGCCGACGTCTACCGCGAGCCGCGCCCCGAGGTGACCGTCGGGATCTGCCGCTACGGGCTCCGGCGCTTCCCCGTCGACGGGCGCTTCCCGGCTTGCCTCGCCCGCGTCGCCGGGGATGCGGGTGACGTGGAGGCGGCCTCGGCCTGGTACATGGAGGCCATCGAGCTCCAGCCGGACGTCCGCACGCTCTACGACGAGGCCCTCGAACGCCTCGTCGCCTTCCTCGAGGCGGGCAGCTTCGACGAGGACCCGAGCGAGAACCGCCGGCTGGCCGACCGCGCCGAAGCGCTGCTCGCGGCGCGCGCGGAGCGCTTTCCGGGCGCCCCGGCGCCCGTGGCCCAGGCGCGCATCGCGCTGCTGCTCGGGGTCGCCGAGATGAACGCCGGCCACACCGCGCAGGCCCGCGCGCACTTCGAGGCGAGCCTCGCCGCCGAGGAGCGGCCCGAGGCTCTCGTGCAGCTCGGGGTGCTCGACGAGCGGAGCGGCAACGCAGGCTCCGCGGCGCGGCGCTACCGACGGGCCCTGGACCTGACCCGCGCGACGGGACTCGAGGGCGAGCTCCAGCGGGCCCGGCTTCTCGAGCGCCTCGGCGATGCCTTCCGCGCGCAGGGCGAGGAGACGCAGGCCCAGCGCCACTACCGCCAGTCCCTCGACGGCGTGCGCCGGCTGGGACGCGCCGTCGCCGAGGCCGGGGGCACCGGGCCGCAGGTGGCGACGCTCCACGCCCGAGAGGGCATCCTCCTCGATCGCCTCGCGCTGCACGATGAGGCCGTGGGCGCCTTCCGCGCGGCCATGCGCGCGGCCCCGCGCCGCTTCGATACCTACGCGACCGTGCTCTCGCATCTCGTCGCCGCGCCCGAGGCGGACCGGGCCTTCGCCCACGAGGTGTTCCGGAGCGCCCAGCGCCAGCTCACCCTTCCCGCCGAGTGGAAGGTCTACACGGCGCTTTGGGTCATGGCCGTGAGCGGCCGGAACGGCACCCGGCCGGACGACGACGTGCTCGCGCTTCTGCGCAGCCAGTCGGATCACGACGAGGTCTGGAGCGGCGCTCTCGCGCGCTTCGGCGTGGGCGATCTCGGCTACGAGGGTCTCGTCCAGCGCGCCGACGGCACCGGGGAGCAGACCGAGGCGCACTTCTACGAGGGCGTGCGTCGCCGCGCGGCCGGCGACGTCGCCGGGGCCCGGGCCCTCTTCGAGCGCGTGGTCGCGCGCGGGATGGTGTCCTTCTTCGAGCACACCATGGCGTTCCAGCTCCTCGCGGAGCTTCCGCCCGCGGGTGCGAGCCAGGCGGCGGCGCCCCGCTGACGTGGACGACGGCGACGGCGAAGCGCCGGGCCCCCGGCGCTGGGGTGAGCGGCCCAGCGACCGCCTTCGCCAGCGGGCGCGGCAGCGGCAGGAGCGTCGGCGTGAGGGCCCGAAGGTCTTTCGCGTGGCCGAGGTGGCGCGAGCGGTGCGCTCTCACGTGGAGGAGCGCTTCACGGACTTCTGGGTCGAGGGCGAGCTGAGCGACGTGCGCCGCGCCGCCAGTGGCGCCGTCTACTTCGCGCTCAACGACGAGGCCGGCGGTGCCCGGCTCCGCGGCCTGCTCTTCGCGGACGACGCGCGCGTGGCGCTGGCGCGGCTGGC